>DAIOGT010000403.1:0-1655 GCA_036745095.1 Pyrinomonadaceae bacterium | reverse complement strand
TCACTTTCTGGGGAGTCACCGATGGCGATTCCTGGCTGAACAACTGGCCCATCAAGGGGCGAACAAACTATCCGCTGTTGTTCGATCGTAACGGTAAAGCCAAGCCTGCTCTGGATGCCGTGATTAGCACGGGCGGCGTCGCAAAAAACACAGATCACAACTGAACCTGCGAACGGTGAAAAAAACTTTCCCCGCAAAGGCGAAAAAGCGTAAAACCTGCCGGACTTCAGGCAGCGTTCTCCGCGGCTTTATTTGCGCCTTTGCGCCTTTGCGGGAAAAATTCTTATTTGTACTGATTGTCTTCTTCGCACTTGTTTCCGCGCAAACTCAATCAATTTCACCCTACAAAAATCCCAATCTTCCAATACAAACACGCGTCAACGATCTCGTCTCTCGCATGACGCTCGAAGAAAAAGTCTCGCAAATGATGAATGCCGCTCCTGCGATCGAACGCCTCGGCATTCCTGCGTACGACTGGTGGAACGAAGCTTTGCACGGCGTCGCTCGCGCTGGTTACGCAACCGTCTTTCCGCAAGCTATCGGACTCGCCGCCACCTGGGACACAAGATTGATGTACGAAGTCGCCGACGTGATCTCAACTGAGGCACGAGCAAAGCATCATGAGTTCGTTCGTAACAATCAACACGGTCGTTATCAGGGACTGACCTTTTGGAGTCCAAACATCAACATCTTTCGCGATCCGCGCTGGGGTCGCGGTCAGGAAACCTACGGCGAAGATCCTTATCTGACCTCAAGGCTTGGTGTCGAGTTCGTCAAGGGCCTACAAGGTAATGACCCGCGCTACTTCAAGGTTATTGCCACGCCGAAACACTACGCCGTTCACAGTGGCCCGGAACCTGAGCGCCACAGCTTTGACGCGAAAGTTTACGAACGAGATCTGCGCGAGACCTACTTGCCTGCCTTTCGCGCCACCATCCTCGAGGGTAAAGCTTATTCAGTCATGTGTGCGTACAACCGGACGAACGAGGAACCGTGTTGCGCGAACAAAAAGCTGATGACGGATATTTTGCGGGGCGAGTGGGGATTCGATGGTTATGTCGTCTCTGACTGCGGTGCGATTTACGACATCTGGAAATTCCACAAGTTTGTTCAGACCGAAACAGAAGCGTCAGTGCTCGCGGTCCGAGCAGGCACTGATCTGACCTGCGGTGGCGAGTATTCAACCCTCGTTGGTGCTGTGAAGAAGGGATTGATCAGCGAAGCCGAGATTGATACTGCGGTGAAGCGGCTAATGACTGCGCGATTTCGGCTCGGCATGTTTGATCCCCCGGAAATGGTCCCGTACGCGCGTATCTCGTTCTCACAGAACGACACTCACGAGCACCGCCAACTCGCTTTGAAAACCGCGCGCGAATCGATCGTGCTTTTAAAAAATGCGAATCGCACGTTGCCGCTGAAGAAGACCCTTAGGAGCATTGCCGTGATTGGTCCAAATGCCGACGCGCCGGAAGTATTATGGGGTAACTACTACGGCCGTCCTTCGCGGTTGATAACACCGCTGGCAGGAATCAAAAACGCGGTTTCAGCGAATACAGACGTCGTCTATGCGCTCGGATCTACACTGGCCGGCGAACCGGTAATACCGGTCCCTGCTTCGGCTCTTACCTCGGACGGCACTGCACCAGGACTGAAGG
>DAIOGT010000402.1:0-2104 GCA_036745095.1 Pyrinomonadaceae bacterium | reverse complement strand
TTCTTTTCCTGGTTGATAGGCGTGCGCTCGCCGCCCAGGCAGTGCGTGCCTTCGCATCTTTCGAAAAGCGCACGTCGATAAACTAACCCAATCAATCCTTGCCAAAGCCTTCCGCGGCCAACTCGTTCCGCAAGATCCACACGATGAACCCGCGTCAGTTTTGTTGGCGCGTATTAAAGACGAGCGAAATGGATCAGCCTTAGTGAATCGAAAAAGTCGCAGATGAGTTGTTCACGGTTACCAAGAACGCAATACACATCTCGTCCCGCAGTCAGCTAACGCTATCGGTATCGATTTGCGCGTGGCACCCAGCACTTCCGAGTCAATACTCTCCAAACTTCGAACCGCTTGCGAGGATTTGGCAAAACCTTCCAAATTCCAACATCACTGCGCTCTTCGAGTCGTGCGCAATTACTGGACGTGTGTCACCAAAACTTCCACCACGGCTTTTTCTCATCACTACCTGTCAACGCCTGGTCTAACTGTTGCACGCCTTCAGAGTAACGCTCCAACGGATCGCCGAAACCTTCCGATACGTCGAAGACATCGCCACTCTGCGGGTCGTAGACCAAATAGCCTGCCTCTCGACTGATGATCTGCAGGTAATCCAAAATCTCTCGGAATGTGCCCTCTTCGTCCTCCTGGTGCCAGTATGGCACTGTCACTGAAGCCTCATCATCGAACAATGTAATCTGGATCCCGTTGGTGTCGTCCTCAGGTCCATTCAACTCCAAATAGCGATACTTGAGCCGTGCCTCCTCAACCGTAATCTTGTCGAACTTCGCAATCGCCTCGTGATCGAGCTGGAAGACTTCAAGCTTTGGATTGTGGGCAATGAGCGCATCCGCGACTCTGCGCTTCAGCGCTTCCTTCTCGGGGTCGGGTGGTGTGGTGGCAAACCCCTCTGACTCGCGCTGCGCCGTGACGTAAGGATCTTCACCAGGACGTCGCTTAAAAAGTATGAAATCGTAGCTCATGCGAAGACTCCTCTGCTCGGATTGAAAACGTTCCAACGCTTCGGGTCGAGACTTCCGCTGAACCTACTGATCCTTAACTTCCGGGAGCTTTTTGAACCCTTTCTCCAATGCCTTCCGCAGCCGATCAACCGCTGTCGTAGGATCGCCGGGGAAGATCGGATCGGTATACAACAGCACTTCTCCGTTGCGCGCGTCCACTATCCCGATCTGCAATCGGAGATAAGCCGGAGTTCCGCCCACCAGCAAGGTAAAAGCAGTTTTGCCACCCGTCAGTTTCTTTCCCTCGCCGCGAATGAAAACGACCGCGTCTGCATCCTTCTCTAAATTCAGGTTCAGCACCTCATCGCCCATCGAGAAGCGACCCTTCTTAACGTCGCTGCGCTTCTTCATGATCTTTGGCAACAGATCGTCAAACTTAGTTTGAAAGTCAGCGACGTTGTACTTCTGCTGAGCGTCAGCCTCGGCCGACGTCGCCGTCGCCGTCATACTGGTGACGTGTTTCTGTTTCGATAAAACTTCAGCGACCATCGTCGCCACACGCGCGCTCAACTCGTCAGACTCGGCGGCCATTCCTTCCGGTCCTTTCATGCTGTCGCGCACGACGTTCACTTTCGCCGGCAACACCACGATGCGACGAATCGTGACTTCTTTCGACTTGATCTTCGGGTGAATAAATTGAGCATGGACCTGATGCGAGAGGGTGAGCAGTACGACAACGGCAAACATCTTCAGCGCGATAGATCGAGCACTCATTTCAGCTTCTCCTTTAACGCTTCAATGCGTCGTTGAATTCGTCCGCGATCGATGGCAGCGGGCGACAGCTCAAGATACTTCTCATATTCGGCCGCGGCATCGACTCTTCGTTCGAGTTTCTCGTAAAGCATGCCAAGCCCACGATGGGCCACCGGCACCGGATTCTCAGCATTCAAGGCGCGCCGGTACAACTGTTCGGCCATCTGTTGATGTTTTTGCCAGTTGTCCTTACCTGCGGGTGTCGCAAGCAGATCGCGCTCCTCTTCTTCCGCCGTCCGCTTCTCGCGTTTCTTCGCGGCATCTTTTTTCGCACTGTTCGTCAATTCTTTTTCGGTTAGCTGTAGCGTGCGAGGTCCGAGCGTGCGATAGCTTTC
>DAIOGT010000401.1:0-2226 GCA_036745095.1 Pyrinomonadaceae bacterium | reverse complement strand
ATCACATCTACGCTTTCACCACACTTGGGCAAAAGGTCGAGTGGATGCGCACCAACCCCCGGGTCTGCCTCGAGATCGATGACCGAACTGCGCACGATCAGTGGCAGAGCATCGTCGTATTTGGAGAATATGAGGAGTTGCCAGATGTCCCCCAATATGAAGCTGCCAGAGTGAAAGCCCTGGAGTTGCTTCAGAAGCATGCCATGTGGTGGGAGCCAGCCTATATTGGCGCCACTCATCGGGATGCGCCGGACTCCGAAGCACCAATTTTCTACCGCATAAGGATAAATAGAATTACCGGCCGTCGGGCCACGCGCGACCCGGGCCTACCTGAGTCAGAAGCGGTGGATGGACAGGAAACAAAAGTCAGGGATGGCTGGTGGGCCGAGATCCTGCGTCACATAGGCGTGAAGGATTAGACTTTCCTCCTCGTTCAGTTGGGTCATTGCCCAGAGAAACTGCGGGAATCTCCGCAAAAAATATAGGCTATTTCCGCACAAAGCGAACCATGATTTCACTGAATGCGAGTCATTCTGCACGGCATAAACCTTGCGACCTATCCAGCTAGAACGAAGGAGGAGATTATGACGTTCCCACTGCTCTCGAACCAAGAGTTATCGACTCAAGGTCCGACAGTTTTCAAAACTGAACGAAATCAGCATGAAGTTCGCTGCGGGACATGCGGCCGGATTATCTATGTTGAGGAAGAGACGTTCAATTTCGTTAGTGACGCAATTAAAGCCGGCCTTGATAATCCATTCCGCTGCGAATTGTGCAAAGAGGAGTACGACGACTTGGTCTACGAAGGGTAAAGGCCGCATTCCTTGACGGTGTCAGTTAAGCTTTTCCACTGGACTTTCGAAAGTCGCCGAGGTCGAGCCAATGATCTGCGTTAAGGGATAATGCTTCAAAGCCTGTCCACGCTTGTCACTTTCCCCGAAACATGAATCTCTGAAACTCACTTTTGCGCTCGTCCCGCAACGATCGGCGTACCTTCCGTGTTGCTCCATTCGAAGAACGATCCGTCATACATCACCACGTCGTAGCCGAGATATTTAAGCGTGAAATATGCGTGCGATGCCTGGCCGCCGGTTCGACAGTAAGTCACGATTGTCCGACCGTTCAGCGCGCCAGCCTCTTCATAGAGTTTGCGTAACTCCGTTACAGATCGTAGCACTGGGTTTTCTTTGCTTAATACATTCTGCATCCAAAAGACGTTGGCGGCACCCGGAATGTGGCCGCCGCGCGGCACGCCATCACCCGGTTTAGACCCTGTGTATTCCTCAACCGGCCGGGCGTCTATCAATGTCACGCTGGGAGAGGTCACGTTCGTTGCTATCCACGAGAAGTCGCGCACAACATCCAGGTTGGTAACCGCATTCGCGCGCGCATGCGGCGTGAACGTCGCCGGCTCTGGCTCAACCATATCTGTTGAGGTTGCGCGACGTTCTGCCTTCCACTTCTCCAAACCGCCGTCCAAAAGTGCCACCCGCCCACCATGGCCGAGGTAGTCGAGTGTGAAGTAGGCGCGTGCTGCTGCCAGTCCGGAGTTGTCGCCGTAGAGCACGATGCGCGCCTCATTGCCGATTCCCAAACGCTCGAAAAGTTTCTGAAGGTCGGCCACTGGGGCGAGTTCGTTGGGCACGCCGTCGCGCGTTGCCGTAATTTCGCCCCAGCCGACGAAACGTGCTCCGGGAATGTGACTCTCATCAAAGTGTGACCGCTCGCGTGCCACGTGCAGAATGACGACCTTCGGATCTTTGACATGGGCCGCAAGCCAGGCGGTCGATACAACCATCTCGGAACGCACAGTAGGAGACTTCTCTTTTTGACGTGCCGCTGTTTGCCCTTCAGCCTGGAACGGCAGGACGAAGAGGACACTCGCGATTGTCAAAAGAATGACACAAGGCAATCCAGATCGAGTTGACCGGTGTGAATATCTCATTGTTTTTCCCACAGCATCATTTTAGGAGCCCTGACGCTAGTAGCGCCACCTACTTCTGGACCACACGGGAATCCCTTGCCGGTTGCGCAGGGTCAGCATCTTATCGCCTTTCTTGATCTCCCGCGCCACAAGAATATCATTTCCTTCCAACTTGATCTTCGAGCCGATGCCTTCGACTTCCAACTAATCTCCTTCCCTTTATCGGGAAATAGCGGTGTCATCCACTTCTAGTGAGATAACTCTTCTTGTTCCGCTTGGCAATCGTCGCAACAGAAAGGATT
>DAIOGT010000400.1:0-2260 GCA_036745095.1 Pyrinomonadaceae bacterium | reverse complement strand
GAAGTGCCGCGGCAGTAGCGCTTTCTCATGGAAGATCGAATCAAGCAACTCGATGATTTGATCATCGCTGACACCGCCATAGGGCCGGCGTTGTTCGAGGAACTCCGAGTTGCCCAGCGTGAGCTTGGACTACTTCAGGGTGACCGGGGCACCTGCGGTTTTCTGCGTCCTCATATTATGGCGCGCGCTCAGTATGAAAGTGTGAAACGCGCGGCGGAAACACTTACGGGTGCCTTCGAAAAGCTTGCCACCACCGCACTCACCGATCAGGCTCTTCTGTCAGTTCTTGATCTCACCCACGCCGAGGAGGCGGCGGCGCGCATTGAACCCGGGTATTCCCGATTGTGTGTGAGCAGCCGTCTCGATGCGCATGTGACTGCGAAAGGCTTTCAGTTCCTGGAGTACAACGCCGAGACGCCCGCCGGAATTGGCGACCAGATGCAACTGGAGAAAATTCTCTTCCGTTTACCCTCATTGAGACACTTTCTCGAAAATAATTCGCATTGGCTGCCTCAGCCGCATAGGGCGCTTTTGATTTCGCTGCTAAAAGCGTACCGGGAGTGGGGCGGACAGGAGGACAAACCTCGAATTGCGATCATCGATTGGAAAGGTGTGCCGACGAGTAGTGAGTTTGAAGTGTTGAAAAGCTATTTTGAGGCCGAAGGACATCCTGCGATCATCGCGGATCCACACGATCTCGAATACAACGGCGACTATCTATCAGTGGCCGGAGCTCGCATCGACATCGTTTACAAGCGAGTCATCATTCACGAATTTTTTAGCGAGTTTGGTCTGGACCATCCGTTAGTCCACGCATACCGGGATGGTCGTGTGTGCATGGCGAACTCATTTCGCACAAAGCTTGCACACAAAAAGTCTACGTTTGCAGTTCTTTCAGATCCGCATTACGGGCATCTGTTCGACTCAAGGGAGCTCGAGGCGATTGAGAAACACATTCCGTGGACCAGACGCGCCAGACCTTCGCGAACAGTTTTTCATGGTTCTGAGTTTAACCTGGAAGAATTGATTTTGAATGAGCGCGAACGCTTTGTGCTGAAACCTAACGACGACTATGGAGGACATGGCGTATTTCTTGGCTGGGAAATCGGTAAACAGGATTGGCACGACGCCATCCAAGTGGCATTTAAAAAATCTTATATCGTCCAGGAAAGAGTGGCCTTAGAAAAAACGACGATTCCAGCTTATTCTGACAGCGCGTATCTCGACGAGTTGTTCATCGACTTCAATCCATTTCTGTTTCAGAACGAAGTGGAGGGTGCGTTAATTCGTTTGTCACCGTCTTCACTGATGAATATTACTTCGGGTGGTCGAGAAACAGCGTTGTTGGTACTGGAAGAATGACGCAAAATCACTGCCAACGGCTGATTCAAGGAAGGCTCATCACGTAAATCTCATAGTCGCCGTCGCGGTTACTCTCAAATGCTAATTTCGTTCCATCCGGTGAGTATGCCGGTCGCCCGTCAAACTTCGGTCCGGCCGTAAGACGTTTTAGAGTTTTCCCTTCCGCGTCGATCTCAAAGATATTCGCCCTCGACCCGTGGTATTCGATCACAAATGATATCGTTTTGCCGTCAGCCGACCAGCTTGGTCCAAAGGTAGAGTTCGGGCTTCTGGTTATCATCTTCACATCGCCGCCGTCGCTATCCATGACGTAAATCTGCAACCAGTAGGCGCCACCTATGATCTCAGGACTGCGACTGACAAACGCGACTTTCTTTCCATGGGGAGCCCACGCAGCCTGATGCGCTCCTACTGTTGTCAGTCTTGCGACGTTTTGGCCCGCATGGTCCATCATGTATATGTCCGTTTGCCCTGCGCGGTTGCTGGTAAAGAGTATTCTTCCATCAGCGGACCATCTGGGGTATCTATCAACTGCCGGATCGTTCGTGAGCCTTATTGGGTTGCTTCCATCCGCATTCATCATATAGATCTCGCTGTTGCCGTCTCTCGTGCTCGTGAACGCTATCCTTTTGCCGTCCGCTGACCACGACGGGTGCGTATCCTCCCCTCCCGAATTCGTTAACTGCGCGGGCGAGCTTCCGTCGGTATTCATCACATAAATGTGCTGTTTACCGTTGCGGTTGCTTGAGAAGGCGATCGTCGCACCATCAGGAGACCACTCGGGCGACAGGTCGTCGGCAGGGTCATCGGTGAGCTGGGCCAGGTCACCGTCAACGCTGATCACATAAATTTCCAGGTTGCCGTCCCGATCACTCTGAAAGACGAGCTTCGAGCTGTC
>DAIOGT010000399.1:0-2328 GCA_036745095.1 Pyrinomonadaceae bacterium | reverse complement strand
CGCGAACTGCTGAACGACTCTTTGTATCTTGGTTGGCGACACGAACGCGTGCGCGGGCAACAGTACGATGATTTCATCGAAGCTTTCGTCGCGGCCGTCATGAAAAAATTTCCTCGAGTGCTGTTGCAGTGGGAAGACTTTTCAAAGCACAACGCGTCACGGTTGCTCGAACGTTATCGTGACCGTTTGTGTACTTTCAACGACGACATTCAGGGGACCGGCGCAGTAACGGTCGCCGGTCTTTTGACGGCAATGAAAGTTCTGGATTCAGAACTCGATCGAGAGCGGATCATGATCCTGGGAGCGGGATCAGCCGCGATCGGGATTTGCGATCAGATTGTTGCTGCTGCGCCTGAAGCGCGAAAGGAGTTGTGGCTGGTCGATAGCAAGGGGCTCGTTCATACCGGCCGCAATGATCTCGAAACCTCGAAGCGTAGATACGCGCAACCGTTAGAAAGAATGGCCGGCGATTTCGCAGATTCCAGTTTCCTTGAGGTAGTGAAACGTGTTCGGCCCACTATTCTAATCGGCACTTCAGGCCAGGCTGGAGCTTTCACTGAGAGCGTTGTTCGTGAGATGGCCAACAACACGCGGCGGCCAGTGATCTTTCCGCTTTCAAACCCCACCTCCAAGAGCGAGGCGACGCCGGCAGACATTGTTAACTGGACACAGGGACGCGCATTGATTGCAACAGGCAGTCCTTTTTCGCCTGTAAATTATGCGGATCGGGTGATTCGAATCGGGCAATGCAATAACGCCTTCATATTTCCCGGCGTGGGTTTGGGTGTTCTCGCCTCGGGTGCTCGTCGAGTGACTGACGCGATGTTCTCGGTTGCCGCGCGCGCGTTGAGCGATTTTGCTCCGGCGTTGAACGAGCCTGATGAGCCACTGTATCCGTCGCTGGAAGTGGTGCGCGCGATTTCGCAGAGAGTTGCGGTTGCCGTGGGAGCAGAAGCAATTCGATCAGGATTATCCGAGATGAGCGCTGAGCATCTTGAATCCGCCGTGAAGAATAAGATGTGGACGCCGCATTACATTCCGCTCAAGTACGTAGCTTCCTGAACATCTCGTGAGTAACTCTTTTGCGTAGTTTCGCCAAGTTCTTGGGGAACTTTTCGCAAACAATCGACTTCCCGAACAGCCAAAGCACCTTTTTGGGCGCGACTTGAAGGCACGATCTTTGCCCCCCGAAGGTTGAACACTAATAGTGCGGCTGCTTTGCCGTAGTTTTTTCGCCAGAGGAACATGACTCCTAGTAATCATTCGCATTCAGCGTCTAACGCGGAGGACACTAAGATGAAAGTTACACCGAGGGACCTCGATTTCCGACGTATGGATGATTCGTCAAGGCCACGCGAAATACAAGGACTCAAAGATAACGACAAGCACGTAGTTTTTGTCGATGTCATTCTCCGCATTCAGCGAAACGAGAATCCGTGGCCAGCAATTATGCGTGGATTGATGGAACTTCGTGACAACGAAGATGTACTTTTGGTGCGGCATAATCTTAACGCCGTTCTTTTGCGCGAGAAATTTGCGAAGTGCGGTTTTGCAAGTTGGGCTGAAGAGCGGCGGATTGGTGAGTGGTACATTTACTTCTTCAGACCGACTGCCTCGGCAGGAGCAGTCGCTCAGAGGGCAATGGTTACCGTTAGTAGTCAGTCTGCATTAGCGGCGGGAGCTTAGTCGCGCGATTCCGTATAACGGAATTTAGTTGCGGTGGCAAAACTGAAACCTGATTTCTGATGATCATCCAGAAGCTTTCAACGCAAGAGTGTCTCGACTTCCTGAAAGAGGTCAAGTTCGGACGCCTTGGTTGCGTTCGGGATAAGCAACCCTACGTCGTCCCCATCTATTTTGTGTGTGATGAAAAGCACCTCTACGGATTTACTACACTCGGTCAGAAGATTCGCTGGATGCGCGAGAACCCGCTGGTCTGTGTAGAAGCTGACGAGGTAATCGACCATCAGAATTGGACCAGCGTTGTGGTTTTGGGTAAATACCAGGAGCTGCCCGACGATTCGTCCGCGACCGGCTTGCGCGAGTACGCGCTTGAACTGCTACAGCATCGCACAATGTGGTGGCAGCCTGCCGTCTCAGCCACTCGCGATTCCGAACCCGCCGGTACGGCGCCGCACATTTTCTATCGCATTCGCATTGACGAGATCAGCGGTCACCGCGCGGGGCCTGATTCGCTCGCCGAAGCTGTGCCTCAACCGCTCGAACGAAGAGTAAGAGCACCCTCCGAGTTAATGTGAACGTTTAGTGACTCCGAAGTGCCGCGGCAGTAGCGCTTTCTCATGGAAGATCGAATCAAGCAACTCGATG
>DAIOGT010000398.1:0-2363 GCA_036745095.1 Pyrinomonadaceae bacterium | reverse complement strand
GCCGTCGTCGCCCGACCGGCTTTTGCTTCACTTTGTAGGACGCATAACTAAACGCAAAGCGCTCGTCGTTGAGATAGCCATACTCACGCAGCCGTGCGATGACCGTCTCCACCACCTCTTCGTTCGTATTCTTCGCGTGCAGCAAACGTTCGCGCAGCTCAGCGACTGAGCGTGGCTTTGCGGCCAGGAGTTTCACGGCACGCTCGAAAGTTTTGCGGAGAAGGTCAGCCACGGGTAACACAGATTCTGTGGCTGATCTAGAATGTTTGCAATGGACGGCGTACTCGTAATCGATAAACCCTCGGGAATCACTTCTCACGATGTAGTAGCGCGCGCGCGGCATATCCTTCACGAACGCCGGATAGGTCACACGGGAACACTCGATCCGTTTGCCACCGGTGTGCTCGTAATCCTGCTCGGCAAAGCGACCCGTTTGTCACAGTTCCTGATGGGCGTCGATAAAGAATACGAAGCCGTCATTCGAGTGGGGTACGCAACCGACACGGGTGATCGCACCGGCAACCCGCTGTCTGGCCCACCTGAAGAAGCGCCCAAGTGGACTGAAGAAGAGATCGAAGCGGCACTTCAGAATCTGCGTGGTGACATAGACCAGATACCGCCGATGTACTCAGCAAAGAAAGTTGACGGGAAAAAACTCTATGAACTGGCGCGTCGCGGTGAGAACGTCGAACGAAAGCCGATTCGCGTTTGTATCCACGACTTCGCACCGATCAAACCGGAAGGTCAGCTGATCAAGGACAACCTCGACGGCACCTTCGACTTCCACGCACGCGTTTCGTGTTCATCCGGCACTTACGTCAGGACGCTTGCAGAGGATTTTGGAAAACGTCTGTACGTCGGCGCTCATTTAGCCGAGCTCAGACGGACGCGAGTCGGCGACCTGCTCATCGCTCAGGCGATCACGCTCGACCAGTTAAAAATCCATTTTGGCGAAGAGTCGATCGGAGAGGTCTTGCTGCCTCCCGACGCGGCGCTCTCACGGCTGCCTTTCGTGCATCTAAGCGACGAAGACGTGCGGCGGGCCAACCACGGAAGAGAGGTGAAAGTGGCTGAATCTGAGTGGGCCGATGGAGAGAACGTGACGATGTACGACGCCGGCGAGCACCTGATTGCGGTCGGCCGATACGATGCGAATGCGCGGAGCTTGCATCCTCACGTCGTGCTCTCAGGGGAATAGGCACAACCCGAAGGTTGAAACTTAAACGGGAAGCCGGGGAAAATGAGTTTGCAAAATAAGCATTGACCCCTGTGCTATACTTCCCCGCACGGAGGCGCGCGTGTAGTTCGCTTCCATTTGTTCCCACCGGACTTCTTGAAATCGATCATTGAGAAGTGATGCCTCGAGGACGCAGCTCACGCTGACGCGCGCGTGAGGCGTATCACGAAGCACAGAATCAAAACAGCCGCCAGTTTCCCGACTACGGAGCGGTGTAAGAAAAATAGCGTGGCCTCTCCCCACACGCTGTCCAATGCGCGAAGGCCGAAGAGGTTTCAAAGGCTATGCAAGAGCAGGATGGCAAAAAACAATTCAACATCAGCGAACGTTTGGAAGACCTGCGCCGTGAGCACGAAGCCCTGCGCTGGGAAGGAACTTTTCGCGACTACTTCGAGTTAGTCGCTCAAAACCCACGCATCGCCCAGCTTTCACACGCTCGCATTAACGACATGGTTCACGCTGCCGGCATCGAGCGGCTGAACGAAGGCACTCAGCACGAGGTCCTCTCCTACAACTTCTTTGCCCAGGAACTCTTCGGCATCGAAGAACCCATAGCCAGGATTGTCGAGTATTTCAAATCGGCGGCGCAGCGTCTCGAAGTACGCAAGCGTATCCTGCTGCTCATGGGACCTGTCGGCGGAGGCAAGTCGACGATTGTCAACATGCTCAAGCGCGGCCTTGAAGATTGGACCAAGACCGAGGCGGGTGCAGTTTATGCGATCAAAGACTGCCCGATGCATGAGGAGCCGCTTCACCTGATCCCACATCAATTGCGCGGCGAAGTGGAGAAACATTACGGCATCTACATCGAAGGTGATCTGTGCCCGCAGTGTCGTTATGCACTCGAGCACACTTACGGTGGCCGTCACGAAGACGTAAAAGTGCATCGCGTCGCGTTTTCTGAAAAGGAACGCGTCGGCATCGGAACTTTTTCGCCGAGCGATCCGAAGTCGCAGGACATCACCGAGCTCACCGGCTCGATCGACCTCTCGACGATCGGCGATGTTGGGGTTGAGTCAGATCCACGCGCTTACCGTTTCGATGGTGAGTTGAACATCGCAAACCGCGGCCTGATGGAATTTGTCGAGATGTTGAAGGTTGACGAGAAGTTTCTCTACAGCCTGCT
>DAIOGT010000397.1:0-2369 GCA_036745095.1 Pyrinomonadaceae bacterium | reverse complement strand
CAGCAACCAGGTGGGCCAACGATTGATTTAGAATCATCATTCCGTGTTGGTCCTGTCCCGAGGACATGACGTTTTGGATAAGGTGGATTTTGTCTTCCCGGATGTTGTTTCTGACCGCAGAGTTGGGAAGCATTAGTTCCATAGCCATCACGCGGCCGGATCCGTCAGCTCGCGGCAAGAGTTGTTGGCAGCAGACACCCTCCAAAACATTGCTCAGTTGAGTCCGAATTTGAGCCTGTTGATTAGCTGGGAACACATCGATGATTCTGGTGATGGTGGACGCCGCCGTATTGGTGTGAAGAGTGGCGAAGGTTAGATGGCCGGTTTCGGCGATGCGGAGGGCGGATTCTATAGTCTCCAGGTCCCGCAGTTCGCCGATGAGTACGAAGTCGGGATCTTCTCGTAATCCGGCGTGAAGTGCATCGGGGAAGCTTAGAGTGTTAGCTCCTACTTCACGTTGATTAACCAGACATCTCTTATGACTGTGAATAAATTCGATGGGGTCCTCAACCGTGAGAATATGTCCTGGACGCTCGCGATTAATCTTGTCTAAAAGGGCGGCGAGTGTGGTGGACTTGCCAGAACCGGTAGGGCCGGTAACGAGCACCAGACCGTGGGGTTTATCGCAAAGTTCGACGAGTGGGCCGGGAAGGTTGAGTTTATCGGCGGGAACGACATCAAAGGGTATGGCTCGAAATACAATGGCGATACCGTTACGTTGATCAAAGACATTTACGCGAAAGCGGGAAACTCCTTGGACGCCGAAAGCGAGATCTATTTGGTGCCGGTCTTCGAAGTCGGCTTTTTGTGGTGGACTCATGAAACTGTAGGCGTAGTTCTTTGTGTCTTCGGCGGTTAGACTCGGGTAGTCAGCGAGTTCGGATAGGTCGCCATTAACTCGGACGCGAGGCGGTGAGTTGGTAGTTATATGTAGGTCTGAGCCCTCAAGATTGATCAGCAACTGTAGCAGCTCAGTAAGTTTCGGAGCGGGTTCGCGAAAATCGTTTGTTTGCATAGTGTGAATTTGCGGATCAAAAATTATGTATGGTTGGACCACTGGTTACGGAGTTGTTCCCAGTCGCTCGCGTCTATCCGCGCGAAGGCATCAACAACAGCGGGATCGAACTGAATACCACTGAATGCAAGTATTTCTTCGAGGGCGTCCTGGTAACGTCGACCGCGTCGATAGACACGATCTGAGGTAATCGCGTCGAAGGTGTCGGCAACAGCGAAGATGCGTGCGCCGAGGCAGATCTGATCTTCTTTCAAACCAAGTGGGTAGCCACTACCATTCCATTGTTCATGGTGCTGTCCGACAATGAGCGCGGCGCCTTCTGGCAAGCGCTCTTTCATAGCACGCACCATCTCCTGCCCTTTGGCTGGATGGATACGCATTATGGCCCACTCGTCCTCAGTCAATGGAGCGGGTTTCTTTAGGACATGATCTGGTACGGCTATCTTGCCGATGTCGTGGAGACGAGCGCCGAGTTCGAGGGCAATAAGATCAGAGCCGGACATGCCAAGTTCTCGACCGAGGCGAACGCTGAAAGCTACTACGCGTTCGGCGTGACCTTCAGTTTCCTTGTCCCTGGCATCGAGTGCGAGCGCGAACGCTCGAGCCGCAGTATCCCAATCGTGAGCATTTGATTCTGTGCGGTTGACTGTAGCTTGTCGGGTAATTGTGCGCGAGACAGCCTGAATTAGATCCGCTTGGCCGAAGGGTTTGATTAAGTAGTCAGCAGCACCAGCGCGGTGGGCTTCCACGGCTATCTGTATTTCGGAAGTGCCACTCATTACGATCACCGGCAGATTCGTGAAGATTTGCGAAGCGTGTTTCATCAAATCAATTCCATTCATGCCGCTCATGAGGACGTCACAAATCATCAAATCGAAGATGTAGTTAGGATTGTTGAGGGTAATGAGTGCTTGACTTGCAGAGCGTGCAGTGAGGCATTGGTAGCCAGCGCTATTTAGTGCGTTGGTTGCCATAGTAAGCACGGTAGGCTCATCGTCCACGACAAGCACTACGTGTTGTTTTTCTGCGGTCGCACCAGGAATGAAAGAGACATCAGTAGCGAGTTGTCGGGAAGTTGCGGTTGCGCTCATTGCTTTTACCTTTTCAGCGATTGACCTATAGCGATTAGCAGTGCGGACTTACTGGCGTTGGACCACATCGGTTTGTCGCAACGCGAGTGGTTCGATTGGGCTATTGACGTCTTGATCAGGCTCGACGGGAAGAATTGCGAGCGTTATTCGGCGCAGCCTCTTATCCGAGTCTAAGGTTGTGACTCTCCAGGCGCGGTAGTAAACAACAGACGAGTTCGTTGGCGTAGTTTGATTAAAGGCGATGTTTATAAAATCAGAGCCAG
>DAIOGT010000396.1:0-2380 GCA_036745095.1 Pyrinomonadaceae bacterium | reverse complement strand
TCTCATTTGCAGGCCGCAGCTCTGCGAGACGGATTTCGTAGCGGCCAAGCGGAGCCTTGGTCGTGGGAAACACATTTAACTTGTAGGTGCCGCTGGCGTCGACTACACGCTCAATTGACGAGTCCCCCTTTTTTAGAATCGGATCGAACAATGGAAGCACCGTCCCGTCAGGCAGTTCGAGTGTGGCCCCAATGCTTATTCCGTGCTGCTTGAAAACAACTTTGAAGTAATCACCAGAGACCAAGGGAATCGCATAGCTATGCTTCTGGCCCCCAGCGAGTTCCCGCTCAACGGATTTTGCGAGCTCAAGTTTTAAAGCCTCCGGTGGGTTCTGCGCTGTTGCGTTCGAGGGTGTGATGAGCGACTGCTGGACACTGCTAGACGTCACCGGGACCACTGAGAATTGAACGGCAAACCAAATACTCGAAATTAAAGCCACGCGCGCGATCCGGCGAACCAAAACCTTTGGTGCGACATAACTAAATATTTTCTTGAACATCAGAACTAATTTCGACAGCTTAATGGCGGAGTTTCTGTGGCCGGGTTCGCACCTCATTGTTGCACAACCTTGAACGGATACTGAGTAATAAATTCTGATGCACCATCCGCGGAAGTGCCAGAAAGCTGCAATAGGTAGATGTTTGGTTTTAGCAGAGCAGCTCTGAGATTAACTCCGATAGTATCCGCGACACCTTTTGGCCTGTTGAGCTTACCGCTTCGCCACAATACCTGATTGGTATCCGCGTCAACCAACGCAACTCGGTAAGATTGATAATCATTAGGTTCAAGTTTCAAGTTCAATAATACGTTCAAAGCATCAGGTGACAATGACACAACGGGTATTGCGCCGGCACCGCGCAACTGGGGCGTAAGTGTGAACGATGCAATTGTTGCCTGCCCGGGCTTAACGGGAAGGTTGCGTTGTTGTTGATCGTCTTCCTTCTTCGTCTCATTCGAACTCGACTGATTTTCGTTCTTTTCAACCAGGTCTTGTGAATTGGCGGAGCCCTGGTCTCGAATCGCCTTCTCTATCTCATGTTGGCGTTCTTGAATTTCTTCAAGTTGGGACTGCGTGGTAGCGACCTGCTGTCGCAGGCGGGCGTTTTGGATTCCCAGCCAAACACCGATAACCATGAAAGCTACCACAGCGGCGACTAGTGCCCAGCGCCCGATCGAACTCGCTCGGCGCGTCGGCATATCTGCGACGGTTTGCTTTGGAGTGTCTTGAAAAGGTCTCGACGCTTTTTCCAATATGGTGTTGAGAGCTTCAGCAAACTTTGCTCTCTGACTTCTGGTATGCGAACTAAGGTAGTGAGATCTGAAGTTCTTGAGCTCGTCATTCGTAAGTTCATTTTGAACATACGCATCTACCAGATCCTTTTCCGCAGCAGCGAGAGCCTCTACGAATGCATCGTCTGTAAAACTGCGTTCATCTAAGCGTTCTACGTCCTCCTCGCGCAAAACGCCAAGTAGATAATCCCTTAACAATTGAGGATTATAACTTTGTTTACTCATTGGTTGGCGTGCAAGAGTATTAGCTCCTTTAAATCTATTAGGCGTTTCATGAAAAGTATTTCAATCCGCATTGAGACACTGGCTGACACAGGTTTCGAGTTTGTCGCGGATCCGGCACGCCCGAATCGTCAAGGCGTTTGGACTGATTCCCAACTGCTGAGCCAATTCGCGACGATTATTGATTTTTTGTCGTTCCTGCCCGCGATAGTACCGGGCAATGATCTCACGTTGAGTCGAGTCGAGTGTTTCAAGGCATCGTTCAAGGCAACTTAACAATCTTTGTCTCTGCGCTCCCTCTTCATCGATACTCGAAGATGAATTTGCGTGGCCCAGTTTACCGAGATCGGTGATCATCGCTTGCTCCTTCTGTTTCGTACGCAAAAACTCCAGAAATACAAACCGAGCAACGATGTAACAATAGCGAGCCGGGGCATCGTCTTCAGTGATCCCTTCTTCCTCAAGCCTGCGAGCTATACGGTTGAAAGTTTCATCAGCAAGCTCATCTGGGGCAGAACAGTTTTTTCGGTCGAAGTAAGCAACGAGACGCGCTCTCATCTCCAGATACTTCTGTCCCTGAGAATCCGAGCCTTCATCCAGCCAGACGAGTAGGCGATTGAAGTCCCCTTCGGTAAGCTCTCGATCTTTTTTCTGCACCTTGGTTACTTTGTGCATCCAGGAATTTGATCTGGTGAGTCCGGCAAACCCTTACTCGGATTTCCTTCTAATTTAGGCGGGGGAACAAGACTTTCGATGTGCGCACGCCAATACCGAATGGATAACACTCGCGGGCGGGCGGGACTAGCTCCGAGAACTCAGTTTACTTATTCTTTGTCGCTTGTCACGTTTATCCCAAAAATATCTTTTC
>DAIOGT010000395.1:0-2398 GCA_036745095.1 Pyrinomonadaceae bacterium | reverse complement strand
TTCAAGCGGTCAGGCGCTGCGCTATCTTGTAGCCACGCGGTAGTCGATGCGTGGCTTGCCGAGAAAGTCTTTGCCGGTTTGCTTCGTGATGAGGCCGAGTTGTTCGAGCTCGTAATACGCACGCTGGATCTCGCCTTTATCGACGGACAGTTTTTGAGCGAGGGCGGCCGGAGAGGGAAGTAATTCGCCAGCGGGCAGCGTGTTGTTCTTAATCTGGGTTTCGATCTGTTCGCGAATTTGCGCGTAGACGGGATTGTGCGAAAGATCTTTCAGTTCAATATTCATAAGCCTCACTCAGCCACAAAAGCACAAACGCACAAACAGCTCAGAGAGTTCGCGTCACTTTCGATAAAGAGCGTGGCGCGTCCGGGTTGAGTCCTTTCGCTTCCGCCAGGAGCGCCGCGAAGAGTTGACCCGGAACGATGTACGGGATCGGCGCGAGAAATTCATCGATCTCGCGCGACATCACGATCGATCGCGTGCACATACGGGCCGCATCAGGATCACTCGTGATCGCGAGTGTGTCAGCATGTAACTCTTGCAGCCGCTCGATCAGGCTCTTGACCCCCGGCAACATGACTCCCGGCGGTGCAAAAAGTAATACCGGAAAATGTCGTTCTACCATCGCGAGTGGACCATGCAGGAAGTCTGCCGACGAAAACCGCTCGGCGACGACGTAGCAAGTCTCCATCAGCTTCAAAGCCAACTCGTACGCATTCGCGTAAGCGAGGCCGCGGCCCACGACAACGCAGTTTTCCATAAAGACGTAACGCTGTACGAGGTCGACGATCGCCGGCTTCTGGTCGAGCGCCCCGGCAACGAACTCCGGGATCGCCTCGTAAGAAAACGGCAGCGCGCGTTGGGCTAGCTCCGCCGCGAGCATGTAAAAAAGGAGCATCTGACCCGTGAAGGTTTTCGTCGCCGCAACAGAACGCTCGCGTCCGCCGTGCGTCAGCAGTATTTCGTCGACGAGGTGAGTCATCGACGAGTTCGGCTCGTTTGTGATGCCTACGGTGTGCGCTCCGGAACGTCGCGCGCTTTCGAGAACACGATTGATGTCTTCGCCTTCGCCTGACTGCGAGACACCGACTACGAGCGCATGGTCCAGTCGCAGCTCGGCGTTGTAGATCGTGTGAACTGATGGAGCTGAAAGCGAGACGGGAATACCGGTCGTGATTTCGAGCAGGTAGCGACCGAAGAGTGCGGCGTTGTCAGAGCTGCCGCGAGCGACAAGGACGATTAGATCGATGTCGCGCGTTTTGAGCGTGTTTCCGAGCTTTGCAATCTTGGCGCGCTCTGCCGCAATCGTGCGCTCGAGTGCGGCCGGCTGCTCGGCGATCTCCGCAAGCATTAGGGACATGTACGGGCTGATACTTTAACACGAATTCCGATTCATCCGTGGTAATCTGTGCCGGATGTCCCCCAAGCTGTTTGCCGCAAATCCTGCCGGTCGATTAGTCTCGCTCGACGTTTTTCGTGGCATCACGATCGCCGGAATGGTGCTGGTAAACAATCCGGGCACGTGGTCCAGCATCTACTGGCCGCTGCAACACGCCGAATGGCATGGCTGGACGCCAACCGATCTCGTCTTTCCGTTCTTTCTATTCATCGTCGGCGTATCGATCACGCTCGCGTTTGCCCGGCGCGTCGAAGAGGGCGGCGTCAAACGCGATCTATACCTCAAAGTGATCAAACGCAGCGCGATCATTTTCGGCCTCGGCCTTTTCCTCAACGGCTTTCCTTATTTTCAACTCGGCACGATCCGTATTGCCGGTGTGCTACAGCGCATCGCCATCTGTTATCTCATCGCATCACTCATCTTTCTCACGACGAAAGCGCGGACACAACTGCTGATCATAGTGGGGCTGCTCATTGGTTACTGTCTGGTGATGACGAACTTCGCCGCGCCCGGATACGCTCCCGGCGATCTCAGCAAGGAAGGAAGTATCGCGTCCTTTATAGATCGTGTGGTCCTGCGCCAGCACATCTGGAGACAGGGCAGGGTCTACGATCCGGAAGGAATACTCAGCACGATTCCCGCGGTAGCGACAACGCTTTTAGGTGTACTGACCGGTCACTGGCTACGCAGTGAACGCACACGTTACGAAAAGGTCGTCGGGATGTTTGTTGCAGGCGCGATCTGCGTCTTCCTCGGTTGGGCCTGGCACTCGTACTTTCCGATTAATAAGGCTTTGTGGACCAGCTCGTACGTGCTCTTCACGGGCGGGCTCGCGCTACAGTTTCTCGCGTTGTGCTACTGGATAATCGACATTCACGGCTATCGCCGCTGGGCTTGGCCATTTGAAGTGTTTGGTGTTAACGCCCTCGCGTTGTTTGTGGGAAGCGGGTTGATGGTGAAGCTGATGGGAGTGTGGCGCGTACAGGGTTGGATTTTCCG
>DAIOGT010000394.1:0-2488 GCA_036745095.1 Pyrinomonadaceae bacterium | reverse complement strand
AGAGCCGAACGAAGATGACGCCAACGAGGAAAAGATCGAAGCGTTGACCGAGATGATCTGTCGCACCGGGGATGAGCCGGATACTAAAGCGGCCGCCTTGCTCGTGCTCATGGCGACAGTTGAAAATTCCTCGCACCCGAAAGCACTCGCGAACACGGCGAAACACCTTGCCTTTACTCGCTGCGGTGAACTCAATCTTTACGGCATCGTCGACGCTCAGATCGCCGAGGTCGAGCGCGAGTTGTTGACGGGCAACACGCTGATCTCTTGATCGCCGTCAATCCAATTAGCCGGTCGACCCACCACCGGCTACATAATTTCAGACGCAGCGCAGACAGTAATATAATGCGCCGCTAAATCTCACGAAAGGACTCACATGACAAAAACAAACCTCATTTCCGTTCAAAGACTTCAAGAAACCATTTACCTTATTCGCGGCGAAAAGGTGATGCTGGATCGCGATCTGGCCGAGCTTTACCAGGTCCAGACAAAAGCGCTCAATCAAGCCGTGCGCCGCAATTACGATCGATTTCCCTCTGATTTCATGTTCCAACTTTCAGAGAAAGAAGTTGGCGAGCTAAACCGGTCACAATTTGTGACCGGTTCACAGAAGCATCGTGATCCTCGTCTTCGGCCGTATGCATTCACTGAACAGGGCGTGGCCATGCTGTCTACTGTACTCCGGAGCAAGCGAGCGATAATCGTAAATATCGAAATCATGCGCGCCTTTGTAAAGCTCCGCCAGATTTTCGTCTCCAACGCAGAACTCTCTCGCCGGCTGGAGGAGCTCGAAAGCAAATACGATAAACAGTTCAAAATCGTGTTCGACGCGATTCGACACTTAATGGCAACGCCCGTTCGACGTCGCAAAGAGATTGGTTTCGTTCGCGAGGAAAATCAGACGTGAACATTGGAAAATCGTAGATCGAAGTGGCTTTCGGGGCGCGGTGACTTATATCCCACCTGTTTAAATGGACTCTGCGGCTGCTTTCCCGATTGAACCTGCCCAAATTGCAGCACTCCGCTTGCCCCAGATGGTCCTGCGGCGCGGGTTGCTTGCGGAAACGTATCTCGCCGGCCGCAGAGGCAGGTATTTTGGTCCATGAAAACTTCACTTCGCTTTCGAGCCGGCTCTGTTTTCTGTTGCGGAGTGTACGGGTCGGAAGTCCGCGGCAGTTCAGCACAACAAAATGTTTTCGTGGAGTCTATGAAACTTTCGGCAAGTCGTCCTCACAATGTGAGCGGCGATTTCCTATCCTTCTCGAGACTGCAAAATCTGATCACGTCGTGCCCAGACCCAGGCCACTCCGCTTATCGTCCCCAGCACAATTCCGTATCCCAGCGACGTGTAATCATGCCAACTTATTTTCAAGCCTGCTGTCCCTATCAACATGATCAGTGCCGCTAATCTGAAATATCGATTGCTGACACTAATCAGTGTGTGCGTCAGCAGAATAGCGTGCCCGGAAGGTGGGATTGAGGAACCAAAGAAGCGCGCGATCGCAATTGATAATACGGCGATATCCAGCAGCGGCCGTATTATCTGCAATCGTCTGTATTCGTGTGCGCGAAAGAATAGCCAGAAGGCGGCCAGGATGAATAATGGACCATTGTAGATTAACGAAAACAGTGGCGTCGACAAATCCATCCCGTCATGCCGCTTCAGTTGTTCGCACACGTTGTTCCTGGTGGAGCGCGCCGGAAACCCATTCCGACTTCAGGGTTGCCACAACCATACCCGCATAGCAGTAGACCAGCGCGACCCCGAGCCACAACGGTAGAAAGTTAAACTCACCCTTCTGCCAGTCACCCGTAATCTGAGGTAGTGCGCTAAGCACAAAAGAAACTATCACCACCACAACCGGCACAATGCTCGCTCCGCGTTGGCCCTGCTTCCACAACCGTCTTGCAAAAATTATAAGCGCGGCGGAGATTGCGAAAGAACCTATCACTGGAGCGATACCATGAATTATCGAATGCCAGCTCATGGTCTTCGGCATTCCTTCCGGCGTGCCCGGCGGGAAACTGAAAGCAGGGTCGGCGACGAAAACACCGCCAAGAATAAAGGCGATGCCAACCACAACAAACAAGCGTGATAGCCACTTCCGGCCGACTCCAGCCGTAACAATGCGCTTAAGTCCAATCCCACAGGCAATAAAAAGCGCGCCCGTGATAACAAAGTTGGCAATCTGTATGAATCCCAAATCGCCAAGCGACAGCAAGCTTGCCGGGTGCCTGACCCAATCAAACCCTTCACGAGTGAAGGCCTGCAACAAGGAGACCACGATAAAGAACGGCCCCGCGATGTAGCCCGCCATAAGTAGCTTTGATGTTGATTGCGAATCGTTACTGGACATGTCTCATCTCCTTCGCTTGTAAGTCGAACGAAGACTGCCCGGATCGACAGCTTTTAGCAAATAATTTCTGAGAACTCGGCTCCTTTAGCGACCAACGTGAAGTACCACGGGGCGAGCCCGTGGCATCGGGA
>DAIOGT010000393.1:0-2666 GCA_036745095.1 Pyrinomonadaceae bacterium | reverse complement strand
TCTAATTTTGTAGAGACTCTGAGAGTTCACTGATGAGTCGTTGCAGAGTTTCGTCGGTCGCGACGAGGGTTTCAATTTTTTCCACAGAGTGCATCACTGTCGTGTGGTGTTTTCCGCCAAACGCACGACCGATTTCCGGATAACTGTGTTTAGTCAGGTGCTTGCAAAGATACATTGCCACCTGTCGCGGATGTGAGATTTGCCGGGCGTTGTTTTTGGAGATCAACTCTTCGCTGGTCAGTTTGTAAGTTGAGGCCACTGCCTTCTGAATCTGTTGAATCGTAACGACGCCGGATTCCTCTTCCTTCGCGATATTTCTAATCGCGTCTTGCGCCAGACTCTTCGAGATCGGTTCGCCTCTAAGCGACGCAATCGCGATCAAACGCACGAGCGAACCCTCGAGTTCACGAATGTTGCTCTTCACTCGACCCGCAATAAACATCGCGACGTCGTCTGGAATCGGCACACCGATTAGATCGCCCTTTCGTTTTAAGATCGCGATCTTAGTCTCGAGATCGGGCGGCTCGATGTCTGCTATCAAGCCCCATTCGAAACGAGAGTGAAGACGTTCTTCGAGCGTTGGTATTTCACGAGGAGGGCAATCGGAGCTGATCACGATCTGTTTTTGCTGATCGTACAGAGCATTGAACGTGTGAAAGAATTCCTCCTGCGTACGTTCCTTGCCGGCCATAAACTGGACATCGTCGATCAATAGCACGTCGACCGATCGATACTTCTCGCGAAAGCTCTGCGTCTTATCGTAGCGAATCGCGTTGATTAGGTCGTTCATGAATTTCTCGGAAGAGATGTAGCAGAGCTTGAGATGTTGATTCCGAGATCTGATGGCGTGTCCACATGCATGCATCAAGTGTGTCTTGCCGAGTCCGACACCGCCGTACAGGTAAAGCGGGTTGTAGGTACGACCAGGTGCTTCCGCCACCGCGAGCGACGCAGCATGCGCGAACTGATTGCATGACCCAACAACGAAACTTTCGTAGGTATATTTTGCGCTGAGTGAAGGCTCGGCGAGTGACGACGAAGAATTCTCACTCGCGGTGATGGAAGCAGGCGTGTTGCCCGAGACAGAAGAAGTGACTTCCTTCTCATCTGTAATGACGGTTGCGGGATCGACAGGTGGCAGTGGCAGCGTGTCAACAACCCAATCGGGAAGTTTTCCAACTACCCAACCGACTGAGTAGCCTGACAGCCGCTGCTCATTGAGCGACTCGGCGAGCACCTTGCCGTAGTTGCTGACAATCCAATCCTTCACATCCTGATTAGGCGCACGTAAACGGAGAACGTGCTGCGAGCTATCCAGGCTTTCGAATTGGATCGGCTTAAACCATGTGTCCAGAGTTTGCTGATTTAGTCGGCCCTTTAACGAGTGAAGAATCCTGCCCCAAACATTCGTCTCTACAATAGCGCTCATTGAAATTCATCGGAGGGAAGGCCGTCAATTTGACTAAAGGCCGCGCAATAGAACCGTACGCCAGTTTTATCGCTCCACACGCGGAACTCTAACCAGTTCCTACCCACTTTCCTGCTGCAAATACCCAAAAGCCGACCGCCGGAGGAATTTCCACAGCCTTTTCCACAGCAAGTGGAAATCCTTCCGTCGTGTTAAAGTGATGCTTTAAAGTCTTTTTCTATCAATTGTTTACGGGACACCGACCCTTGAGGCGAGCGGAGACTAACATAGAAGATTGAAATCGATCAAGGAAAGTAAGTGAATAAAACAACACCCAATGATCGCCCTTTTGACGAATGCAGGAACTCAATCAAAAAAGCATCGATGCGGTACACGACATTGTTTAACCTAGTCCCGGTAAACGCAGTTCAACGTGGTCCGGTTTGAAGGCTCGTTTCCTTGACATAAACACAACACGCGGCTAGTCTTAGGGTTTTCGTTTTTAAGGAGAATTCATTTCTATGTCGAAGCGCACTTTTCAGCCGAACAACAGACGACGCGCAAAGACGCATGGCTTCCGCGCCCGCATGGCGACCAAGAACGGACGCCTGGTGTTGAAGAGACGTCGCGCCAAAGGAAGAAAACGGCTGACTCCTGCACATTACTGAGTCGCTGCCGCATGCGGAGGTATTTGCGGGATACTTCAGAATTCCAGCACGTCTACCGGAACGGCAAGCGGTATGAAGGCGTATTCATCACTGCCTTTGTTATTGAAAACCAGGAACCGAATCATCGCCTCGGAGTGACGGCTTCAAGAAAGGCACTCGGCAAGGCGGTGCAACGAAATCGCGCCAAGCGTTTGCTTCGAGAGACGTTCCGTTCAAATGAAACGTTCATGCGCGAACTCGCAAGGAATTACGATTGGGTCTTGAACGCGAAGGCAGCGGTGCTGCATCAAAAGCTTGACGCACCGCGCGAGGAGTTGAAGGGAATCATCGAAAAGGTTGGAAGGTTGGAAACGCGCGATCCTGTTAAATAAGCGCTGGCTGTGAAGAGCGTTCTGATCTCATTACTACGGTTTTATAAGATAGCGATTTCACCGCTTCTACCCCCTTCGTGCAGATTCATTCCTACATGTTCGGAATATGCCGTTGATGCCATTTCTCGCTACGGCGCCTTACGCGGAAGTGGCATGGCCGTACGGCGAGTGCTCCGTTGTCACCCGTTCAATCCGGGCGGATACGACCCGGTTAAATAA
>DAIOGT010000392.1:0-2714 GCA_036745095.1 Pyrinomonadaceae bacterium | reverse complement strand
GCCATCCCCCACATTCCGTAGCCGATCTCACTGACATCCCAGCCAGTGCGGCCGAAGCGCCTGTATTTCATTTTGTTGTGTCCCCGCGATTATGTTTGAAGTGATATTAAGAACTTTTCACGCAGAGGTGCAAAGGCGCAAAGAAAAGACGCAAAGAGAAACATCATCTCTTTGCGTCTTTAAGGGGGAAATAACGCGGGTTCTTAGTTGCTGCCGGTTGTTGAAGCACCGCCGCTGGTGAGCACGACGTTCTTGTCGGATCCACCAAAGGTGACGCCGATCATCTCGGTCTCATCACCGGTGGTCGTCGATCTCAACTGAAAATCGTTGGCTTTCTTGTCGCGCGATTCGAGACGGGCCATTGCCTGGGCCACAGTCTTACCGTTCTTCACGATCGAAAGCTGACCGGATTCGTCATCAAATTTGACGTCGTACGTGCCCTTCTTTACAAGCGTGCCATTCACCTTGATGTCGCTGTCGAAAGTCACTTTATGCTTATGCACTTTGGCCAACGCCACAACGCCTGTTAGCGCGCCGACCATTACAATTGCCACCATCCTGCTTACGATTGACTTCATCACTGCTCTCCTTGCTGTCTTTTAGATTCGGTATCGTTTGATTGCTCTCTCTGCCACTAAACACCACTCGTGGTCGTCTTATGACAAAAACTTCTACTCAATAAACGCTGCGTCACAATAATCATTAACATCCAAATTTTTGCTCGCGTTTCGTCGAGTGTTGCGCAGCATCGGGCTTGTTACGTCCTCGAAACACGAAAGGTTCCCTCTTTACCTTCTCTATACAAATCTTTACATTCGCTGACAGTTTTCTGATGGTTGTTTTGGTAGACTCCCCCCGCCTAATACGAAATTACGAACATCCGAAGGAGATCTTGAATGAGAAAGATGCTTTATGCTTTTGGCCTGACGAGCGCGCTTGTGTTTGCTTTGGCTGCGCATGCTGCGGCGCCAAATTTCGCCGGAACCTGGACGCTTGATAAGAGCAAGAGCCAGGGTCTCAATCAACGTTTACAAAACGCCGAGAGCGTGAGCTGGAATATCACGCAAACCGAAAAAGAGATCACGATCGAAGAGAAGGTGACGGGCGGTGGTGGTCCTGGCGGTGCGGCGGCAGCAGGTGGTCCTCCGACGGGCGGTGCCCCCGGTGCTGGTCCCGGGCGCGGTGGAATGATGGGCGGCGGTCCCAGAACATTTAATCTCGACGGCAGCGAGACGACCGGAGAGGCAGGCCGTGGAAAGTTCGTCCGCAAGGCGACGCTTTCGAGCGACGGCAAGACGCTGGAGCTTGTATCGAAGGTCAGTTTTCAGGGACCGGATGGAAACGAGATGACGACCACGTCGAACGACAAGCTGACGCTTTCAGCTGACGGCAAATCGTTAACGGTGGTTCGTCACGCGGAAACACCGCGCGGCGTGCAGGATTCGACACTCGTCTTTAACAAGTAAGAAAATTAGCCACGGATAACATGGACAGAAATCCGATTATTTCCGTGTTATCCGTGGCCTGCTTTTAGAGCCAGTCCCGGGTCACGTCGCACCAGAGCGCGAGGCCGCGCCACTCATTGAATCTGGCGTAATAGCGCGCGATCTTCTTGTCGTTTGCCTTCCTGCCTTTGTTCCGGATCTCAAAAAACTTCGCGCGCGTCCATGAATCAAGCGCCAGCCCATCGTAACGCCCGAGGAGTTTCAAAAGATTTTCTGCGGCATAGTCTCCCACGCCTTTTACACCCTTCATTTGCTTTAGGAGGTCGCGCGTCGGCAACTCGCTGGAGAGCCACTCCTCGACATTCAACTCACCTGAAGCCACACGCTCCCCAAGCTCCTTCAAATACGGAGCACGATAACCGGCTCGCACTTCGTCGACGAAAAACTTCAGCGGCATCGACGCCATGTCCGCGGCGGTTGGAAATGACTTGCGACCATCGTCGGTGGCGCGGCCGAGGTTATCTACCAGCCCATGCACCATCTTCAACGTCAGCGCCCACGAGCAGTTTGTCGTGCAGATCATCTTCACGAGATCTTCATAAACGGTCGGAGAACGCAGTAACCGTCCCGCGCCCTGTTGGCCGACCCAGGCAAAGTCCGGATCGTTATCAGTGACGAGATAGAACGCGCCGAGATCGTCGTCGAGCCGGAGGATGTGGCGCGCGTCGCGCAGAACGATGGCCACCTCGGATTTCGAAAGGGGACGGGACGTGTTTACACGAACATGCGTTTTGCGCGCGGTGAGGAAGATCGTGACTGGAGGTTTCCGGCCAACATCGATGACACGGGTGAGCTCCCATTTTCCCGTGTCGAGGGCGAACGGCGGCAGTTGATACCAGCCGTGACTGGCGACTGTGCGGCGGAAGCTGAAGTTCTTGGGTGTTGGTATTTTTAGTTCCATCGGAGGGGCATTCTAGCAACTCGGACGCTTGTATGGTTCACGTTCGGTCAAGCTGAAGCTTGACAGTTCGGCAACGTACATCTAGACTGATCGGACTTGAAAAAACAGTGTGTGGAAGGCTGTACTCCTCAGCTCCTGACACTTGGGGCTTAAGAGGAGCGTGGGGTCAATTACTCGACCCCCAACAGTACTCCGGTGAACGTACGCACCGCTTCCGAAGACAAGTAAAGCCGGAGCTTTCCGGCGGGTTCGTCGCCCCACAGGGCCGCTAGCAGGGCACCCGGTGGGGCGAAACCGTTTTAAAAATC
>DAIOGT010000391.1:0-2779 GCA_036745095.1 Pyrinomonadaceae bacterium | reverse complement strand
GATTCCGGTGGCCCCACATTTAACGCACCGGCGTCACATCTATATCATTCACCCGACAGGTATAAATACGCCGCCGAGCCCAATCGGTTACGTGATAGCGAGCAGTCACCTGACACCATATCCTTTCGACAGTTACGCACTGATAGAAAATTTTCTGACGGACCAGCAGGCGAAGGGATACGTCAAAATCTTCGACAGGGACGGTTGGGTAGTTCTTAAACGACCGGACCTGGATCCGAGTAAGCCGCCCGTAATTTTGACCGAGGAGGGTTCTGAACGCGCGGTGGCTCTGAATTCCGTTAACTTGACGCGTGCACCTTTCTTCAACACTACGCGTCCGTCGCTCATCGCGGATGGAAAACCGCGCATAGCACTCTTTGCTATAAACGTTGCCGCGGCAGAGACCAGTGCCGTAGAGGTTACCGCAGAGGATGAGAATGGCAACATTTTCGCTTCGGAATTAGAAGCCGTCATTCCCTTAGACGGGCCAATCTGGATGGTCCAGTTGAATATCAAGCTCCCGGATGAATTAAGTGGGTCAAGGCGTTTATGGGTCAGCATCAAAGCTGGCGGTCACACCAGCAATAGAGTTTTACTGGAGCTACAACCTTCATAAGGTGCACACGCAGGAGGCGGCGAACTATTCGCGGTCCGGTTGTTCTTCCCCTCTTGCGCCTCGTCCGTTTGAGCTCCGTCAGGTGAGTCAGATTATCCGTCGCCTTCAGGAACCACGAAGCTCACGAAGTACCACCGACCGTCATCACGTAATTCAAACGCTGCGATCCAATCGCTGTAGCCAGTGCGATTCGCTGCGGCAGGCGCGACTTTTTGGTGGTGCTTGTTGTCCGGAGTTCTCCAGACGGTTGAATCGACAACACCGTTGGCTAGCGCTTGGTTCAGTGCTACCCAGCCGTTAACTTCCGGTTTGGCCCAAAAACGGAATGCTTCATCGCGCGTGTCCCCATTCTTGTTCTCATCGTAGGAGTCGCAGCAATTGAAACTGAAGTCGGAAGGCATCAGCTTTGTTAACGTTGCGCGATCCTTTCGATCCGCTGCTTCACGCAGTATGGTCCAAAATGTATCCCAGTTGTGACTTTGCGCGGCAACGCTGCGATCCTCCTCGGCCTGGACGATCTTGATGTTGGCTTTATCCAGGTCAGTCAACATGTTTTCATTGAAATCGTCACGAGGTTGATACCAGGGGCGCGTCGAAAAATAATCACCGAGTCCAGGTCTTTCATATTTGCGGCCATAACGTGCGAAATGCACATTGCGCAGTATTCGCAATTCAGTCAAAGAAAGCCCCGACACATCCACGTCGTTTAGTACCTCGTTTCGAAGTATTTTGTCTTCCGCTTGTAAGCACCGACTGCTGACTAATGTAGCTGACTTGACCGGCGCCGCCGCCGCCGGAGTGACGGCGACCGACGATTTCCACTTGTACAGCCAACCGCCCAAAATGCCGATCGCCAGTATCAATAGTATGCTGCCGGCAATCACCCCGGTGATGACGAGCGCCAGTGACGATTTAGATTTTGGCGTAACTGCAACCGGATCGATCACCGCTTCTGGGCTGGACGGAACATTCCCAAAATCAAAAGCGCAGTTTTTACAGAATCGGGCTGTAGGGTTGACGGATGTACCGCATTCTGGACAACCGATCGGATTTGTCGTGGACATTCGTGTGCGCCTTCTACAGCGACATTATCGTAGCTCGCTGTTCGTTGGTGAGAAAAGGAGAACCGTTTACGGCTCCATCCAAAGAAGCTTTGAGTATCTGTCCTTGCGCCGAGACCAGCACTCCCCAGATGTAGAATACCAACCACACAGTGGCGCCGAAGATAGCGCCGACAATTATTGTTATTACTTGAATGTCGCCGCCTCTGATTCCGAAAACACTCCGTTGAGCGGCCGCTAAGGCAAAGGCACCGAAAAAAATCAGAATGCCAAAGAACGCTCCGACACCTTTGATCGTAGAACCGGCGCCGGTAGTAGTACGAGCAACGAGGTAAGCATTCTTATATCGCTTCTTTATAGACTTTGCTTCTGAAGACTCATCGGCCGTGGTTGGTGCCTGCACGATGGGTTGGGACCGAGGTCGGAACTGACTCAAATCCGTAGCACAATGTTCGCAATACTTGAAATTCGTATCGGTCTTTTTTCCGCAATTTGGACAAAAACCGGGCGAGAGAGCATTCATTTGTCAAACTCCGTTGCTGGCAGGTTGAGGAAAAGCGCGCAGATTCTAACATCGTCGCGGAAAAAGACAAGACCGCAAGCGAGCGAGTTGGGGCTAATTTCCACGCCAACCGCGCTGACTAATCCAGCCCGCGCCAATATGCTCGGAGCGCGTACTGCGCTTCCGTAAGTCACCTTAAAAAATTACGTAGCGTATTGTGTAACGAACGAAACTTGCGCAGGTGTAAGAGATGACGAAGAATTCTCGGGCGCTCTATCGCGGCGTCAGGCGGCGGGCTAGTTGAAACCCTCGATCGTTACACTCAGTACCAGGTTGTTACCATGAACCAGATCATTGATGTTGCCGCGACGCGCGAGCCCGAATTTCGAGATCTTGCACGTAGCCACACCTCACTGACCATCCACCGACAAAACAAATCAACCGCTTACTTGCGCGCGGTCGCAACGACCATGCCCTGCTCACTCATCAATTGGCCATTTTCAACAAACTTCTGCCACTTCGCGACGACGTCGCGCTCCAGCGCGGCGCGGCTTTCGTCATCCGCCTGCGCCACCGCCATCGACAGCGGGGTGCTTTGCA
>DAIOGT010000390.1:1429-2785 GCA_036745095.1 Pyrinomonadaceae bacterium | reverse complement strand
GACGCTCTGTCGCAGGATCGACGAGCGGTTCCCCGACTCCGGCCTCGGCAGGGTCTGCCGGGAGTTGTTGACGGTCGCCCGAGAGTCACAGGAGCGCTCTGCATGGATCGCTAAGCCGCACAGGTCGCTTCGAATTATCAGCTGGCTGTTGCTGATCATTATGGCTTGCGGGCTGGTCGTCGTCCTGGCTAATGCCGCATGGCCGCGCAATGGTTTCGATCTGGTCGGGCTCGTACAGGTTTCGGAGGCGGGACTTAATGTCACCATCCTTCTCGGTGCGGCAGCGCTGTTCCTCGCCACCGTCGAGGTGCGTATGAAGCGGAAGCGCGCGCTGAAAGCAATTCACGAACTGCGCGCTCTGGCCCACGTCATCGACATGCATCAGCTGACCAAGGACCCCGACCAACTGCTCGCCCGCGAGAAGGAGACGGCTTCATCACCGAAGCGGACTCTGCGCGCGTCCGAACTGATTCGGTACCTCGACTACTGCAGCGAAATGCTCTCGCTCATCGGTAAGCTTGCGGCGCTATACGTGCAGAAGTTCGACGACCCAGTGGCTCTCGTCGCAGTCAATGAGGTGGAAGAGTTAACGACGAGTCTGTCACGGAAGATATGGCAGAAGATCATGATTCTTAATGCGTTCCTCGCGGAAGAACCTGCTGTAAAAAAGCCAGCTGGTCCGTGACCACGGACCAATAGTCGTCTAAGTGAGACAATTGTTCGCCCGTGGTACGGCCAGCTGACTTAAAACGCGCCGCTACGCGCCAGTTGCCTTTGCTTGAGCCTCCGTTTTAACGACGTAAGAAGTTTGCTCAACGACTTTTCCACCGCTGAAGCGGAAGATATCGCAATAACGATATGAGCCGAGCTTTCCTTCCTTGTCCTTCATCTTCATAGGACCATGCGACGCCACAAACTCACCCTCGCCAAACACGGTGTCAACCGTGAACTGGGGCGGCTCGGGATTCTCTTTAGTCATCGACGCAATAAACTGGCGAATCGCTTCTTTACCTTTGATTGGCGGTTCACCAACAATGGTCCATTGCATGTCGTCAGCACAAGCCGCCAGGAACGTTTCATAGTCACCTTTGGCCAGGCTTGCGTTGATCCGTTCTACGATCGCTTTATTCGTTTCTGCCATCTTGATTCTCCTTAACATTTCCAAATGAAGATCTGAGCCAACCAGACAAACTGTGGGCCAGATCTCGTCGGGTGTTTCGCCGGGCACTGCAAACTCCTAGGCGCCAGCCGCCTTCCCACGTTTAGTGGCGATCTTCTTTTTCGCAGCCATCTTGTACTTGAGCTGCGCTGCGCCCAGGTCAAAAGATTTCATTTCCAGTAACTTCATTCCAAACG
>DAIOGT010000390.1:0-1329 GCA_036745095.1 Pyrinomonadaceae bacterium | reverse complement strand
GAACTCTTGCAGTATTACTTTTCTCATGAGCTTATCCTTCGTTTCTACCGAACTCAGAAAGAACCGTATCGGCGGTTTGCGCGTACGGAAATGGCGCAAACATCCAGCCTCTTATAATGACGGCAACAACTGTGCACCTCAGCCGAAGTCCGCCCAAGAAAAAAGAAACGTAATGGAAAAATACTTATGTGCTGGAAAAGGGTGGGAAAACGTTAGGATTCGAGCCACGCGGGGCTTTGCGGTGGTTTCGATCAAAGCGGCTCCGTGCATCGGAGGTGGACTAATCTCGGCCAAAAAATCATTACAAATTTAGGTGCAGAGACATCAAAGAGCGAGCCGGAAAGTAACTTCCTGGCAGGGTTTTATTTCGATTTCTGTTTTCGCTTTTTCAGCTGCATGACGTAACGAAGATCGAAGTGCGGCTCCGTCAGGCAATCGTACTTTGCTCGCCTGATTGCGAGTATCATCGGTCCCGTGTTGGGCCAACATCCAATATCGCCCCGGCGCCACATTATTCAGCCAGAATCGTCCCTCCGCATTCACTGGAGCCGCGAAGTAACGTAACACCTCGTCCGCACTGTCAGGTTCCGCCGGAACAAGAAACGCAACTGTTTTCTCAGGAAGCGTTTGTGTTTCTGCCAGCGCGATCTCACCGCGAATTAACCCCGCACCTTGCGCAAGTGTAAACGTTAAGCCTGAAAGTTGATCTCCAGGCTTGACCGTGGTCCATGTGCGCGTGGCGTCGATCGGTTTACCGTTTGAGGTCGGTGGCGCGAAAGTAATGGACCGCAGAAACCATTGTTGGGCTGAGAACCGGATTGCAAAGTAATACTCATTCGCCGCGACACCTGAGAACTTGAAGTTTCCCTCCGCGTTGGGAGTTTCCGAGCCTACCCTCCAAACGAATTGCGGTCTTTTTCCTTTACCTTCAGTTACCCGGTGCCAGGCAGTAGTGGACGTTTCTGGAAACTGTGGTTGACGCTTCTCGGTGCACTCAGGCGGGAGCGCCTTTAATGGCTCCAGCACCACGCGACCGCTAATCGCAGCCAAGGGAACAGCCGTGAGCTCAAGTCCTTCAATATCAGCTCCCCGAACATTTAGTAATATCGATTCGGATTGTCTGCGGGTGCCATCGCCCCAATATGCTGTAGCGGCCAGGTGATAGTCACCGTCTGGGATTCCGTCCAAAGTAAACTCGCGACTACCTGCCTGAGATGGTTTATCCCATCGCGGTCCACCCTCCACGATAGAGGTCAAAGCTACTCTGATTCCTCTGTTGTCGTCGGGCAATCCATTTACGATGCCGCTGATCGTGCTGCCGCGCTCACC
>DAIOGT010000389.1:0-2807 GCA_036745095.1 Pyrinomonadaceae bacterium | reverse complement strand
TTGGTGCGCATCCACTCGACCTTTTGCCCAAGTGTGGTGAAAGCGTAGATGTGATCTCGATGACATACGAAATAGATCGGGACCACATAAGGTTGATTGTCACGTGCGCATGCCAGCCTGCCCACTGTTGCCTGCTGTAAGGCCTGGTAACATTCGAAATCAGTCATCTCGTGTATAAACACCACAGACTCCTGCCCCTACTAGTGCTTGAATAACTCGCAAAGCTCGTTCCGTCGATGACAGCTGATTTCTCCACGCATAAGTACTTCGCTACAGTTGATTGCAATCATGCTGAGCAATCTTACACAGATATTGCGTGAAAGCTCGCGACTGCCAGATTACCGGTAACTTAGAACCATCAGCTTAGGAATCGAGGAGCGGATTTCCGTGCCTTTTCTCATCTGTTTGCGAATTATTTAAGCAATTCGCGGGCACATGCGTTGCCTAATAGCATTTGAGAAAAATTAATTGCGGTCCGATAGGTGAGTCATGCGCAGCAAGAAACCATATACAAACGAGACGTTTACCAAACGAGTCGATCACGAGGCCGGTCGTCATCGGCCTTCGCGCGCCTTAAGCGAGCCCGCAGTCTGTAAAGAGTGTGGCGCCGTGTATGTCAACCGACGTTGGACTGCGGCAAATTCAGCCGCGGAAACTAAGCGGCACGAACACTGGCGGCCGCCACAGACCACGGTTTGTCCCGCATGCGCACAGCAGCGCACGGGCGAACCGCGCGGATTTGTCTTTCTTGATGGCGCCTTTTTTGTTGCGCACCATGAGGAGATTGAACATCTTCTGCGAAACGAAGCAGAACGGGCTGCTGAAGACAATCCGTTGGCTCGCATTATGGAATGGAAACGTGGAGACGGCCACAAACTCACTGTTACTACGACGACAGAACATCTGGCCCAGCGCTTAGGTGACGCTCTTGAAAAAGCATTTGCCGGCCACACGCATTACGATTTTTCGCACGAGAACAAACTGGCTCGCGTGAACTGGCAGCGAGAAGACTGATCGTTCTCTATAAGTCTCGGTTGAGGAGGACCCATCGAAGGTTATGAAAGAATGCGCACATGTTCCCTGTGGGTGTCCCGCTAGTGAGGGCAGCGACTATTGCAGCGAAGAATGTGAAAGGGGACGTTCTGAAACTGACTGTGGTTGTGGACATCCGGAATGTAGGGCAACGGCATGATGTGGGGGCGTTACGAGTGGCAAGGAGGAGATCATGGAATTCATAAACAGAACGCACGCTGGACGCTTACTAGCGGAAAAGCTCGATGAATATGCCAACCGTTCGGATGTAATTGTGCTCGCTTTGCCGCGAGGTGGTGTGCCCGTCGCTTATGAAGTGGCCCACGCGCTCAATGCGCCGCTGGATGTGTTCCTGGTGCGTAAGCTCGGTGTGCCCGGCCATGAGGAGTTCGCGATGGGTGCTATTGCCACTGGCGGGGTGCGCGTGATGAACAAATCCGTGGTGCAAAGTCTGGGTATATCCGATCAGTTCATTGATAAAGTTGCGGCGCAGGAACAACGCGAGTTGGAGCGGCGCGAACGCCTTTATCGTGGCTCGGAAAAGCCCTTGGACCTTACCGGACGCATCGTGATTGTTGTAGACGATGGTCTCGCGACGGGGTCAACAATGACTGCGGCCGTAGACGCGATCAAGCGCATGAAACCGTCTGAGATTGTTGTGGCTGCTCCAGTAGCTTCACACGATGCCTGCGCCTTCTTTAATGCTTTGGTTGACTCAACTTGTGTGTGCTTCATGAGCCCGGAGCCATTCGTAGCAGTTGGCCGTTGGTACAGGCATTTTCCACAGACCACCGATAGTGAGGTCTGCGAACTGCTGAAGCTCGCTCAACATCCACGCAAGCACGCCGCGTAGATTGGCAAGTGCAATTGGAGGAGTTCGCTATGCAAGCCGAAACCGCTGTTCTTCTAACTGACGTTGTGCACGAAGCGGCCCATCCGCTTAGCGGCGACATCGATGACTACAGCCCACTGATGGAGCTGATCGGCGATGCTTCGCTCGTGTTAATCGGTGAAGCTTCGCACGGAACGCACGAGTTCTATCGTGAGCGCGCTCAAATCACAAAGAGGCTAATAAAGGAGAAAGGTTTTACCGCGGTCGCGGTGGAAGCTGATTGGCCGGATGCTTATCGTGTTAATCGATATGTTCAAGGCATAGGCAGTGACGCGGATGCGGTTGAGGCGCTTGGGGGCTTCAAACGTTTTCCTGCCTGGATGTGGCGCAACGCTGACGTGCTGGATTTTGTTGGTTCGCTGCGAACCTACAACGAAGATCTTCCTGCGTCGGCGACTAAGGTCGCCTTTTACGGACTGGACCTGTACAGTCTCCACACTTCCATCGCTGCCGTCCTTGATTATCTCGATCGAATTGATCCGGAGGCCGCTCAACGTGCTCGCGCTCGTTACGCTTGCTTCGATCATTTTGGGAAGAACGAGCATGCCTATGGATATGCCACCGGTTTAGGTCTTTCCGAATCATGTGAAGACGAAGTCGTCAGTCAACTACTTGAGTTGTATCAAAACTCAGCAGAATACGCCTGGCGCGACGGTCGGATTAGTCCTGACGAACATTTCTACGCAACGCAAAACGCTCGGCTGGTGATGAACGCTGAACGGTATTACCGCTCGATGTTTCGCGGAGGCATTTCGTCGTGGAATCTGCGTGACGCCCATATGGTCGAGACACTCGAGTCATTGCAGACTTTTCTTGCCACTCAAAAACCGCGGCCAAAGATCGTCGTTTGGGAGCACAACTCACACCTCGGTGACGCTCGTGC
>DAIOGT010000388.1:0-2879 GCA_036745095.1 Pyrinomonadaceae bacterium | reverse complement strand
AGCGTGCATCATTCCTGCGGGTGTTTGCCGCGTAGTATCTCGCCGAAACAGTAATGCGGTCTCAACATCGAAATAAAAATACTCCGCGCCGCCCTCGCGGGGAGTGGCGTGGACGACATATAGTTCACGAAAGCCCGACTTTGTTTTACCCTGCAGTTTGATGGTTGGATACAACTCTCTCATTCTGAGATCGCGATAGAAGTCAGCATCTGCTGCGAGGGCTGCGAGCTCAGGTCCCTTTAAGTTGCGCGTGCCAACCTTGTTCGAAGAGTACCAACCGGAACGTCCATCAAACCCCTGTTTGATAATCCCTAGTGAATGAACGTCCATGACGGTTAAAGATTTGTTCGGCGCCATCGTGTAACTTTCCATCCGGCCACCACGGCTTACGCCAATGAGATCCACTTTCCCCTTTATCACGCGTGTTGTAAGTTTCGCCAGCGCCTCTTTTCCTCCGATGGCATCAACATATTTCTGAAGAACAGTATCGACCGAAGGAAGCGTGGCATCAGTAACAACTGACGGCTGAGCCGCTGGTCCACGCCTGAGTTCTCCTTTTGCTCCGCGCGCTGCGTTCGGGGCAGTCAGTATCGTCGCGTTAACAGCGGCTTGAGAGGTCGCACTGTTCTGCGCAGACGATGGAGCGACTTGTTGACAAGCGAAAGCGAACTGCTCCGGCGTGAGGTTGGCCCCATTTGCTCTAAATGGCTGAAGGTTCCTGGGCACCGACGATGGATTACGAATCACATAAAACCGCGGATAGCCTCTGACGTCAAACCGATCCGCTATCTCGCGTTCGGCTGGACCATGCTCGGGATTTATTCGAACTTTAACCACACCTCGCAGATACTTTTGCACTGCCGGATTCGGAAAATAGTTGGCGTCAAGCTCGTGGCAATAGGGGCACCAGTCTGTGTAGAAATAAACGACGAGGGGAACTTTCAGCTGCCGCTGCAACTCGAGTGCACGACCATAACCATACGCATCGAAGAGCCACTGCTCGTCGAGCGGAACAGACGCCGCTACCGTCTGAGGGTTTAGGCTACATGTGACGAGCAAAATGATTAGTATCAAGCGGGCGCAGTGGGTCATGAATCACCTCAAGGGAGTTTGCAGGGGTTCAGGTGAAATAACGCCGGTGGCGTTGGCTAATTCAGCTTATCCCTGAAGCGGTGTTCGCTGTCAAGACTTCTTTGTGCGGGTGGGCGAATACACGACGTATGATCCGCCGCGATGTATGAGGACGTGCAGGTTGGAGGATTCTGAATACGACCACGAGCCGGTTTATGAGGCAAATAGCCGCGCCTTTTGTCATTGTGCCGCGGTTTAAACAACTGCTCGAGACAGTTTATCCACGCGGAAACTTTGGGCAAAAAGCGCGGCTAAAAATCAATGACTCACCGTGAGCCACCAGCCTGTCCCATCGTGCCGCCGCCGCCCATCGCCTGTTGGCGCGCCTGCTCGGCGCTCAGGTTGAGCCGAACCGCGTTTTGATCGACCGATTCCACCATATCGAGTGGGAGGTAGCGATGTTGACCACCTGCCTGCGGATCATTCTTCGTCAGTTTGATGCGTTCTCCTTCGACCTTGTCGACCGTCCCGACGTGTTGTCCGTCAGAGCCGACGACGTCCATGTGTTCTCTGATCTGTGATGCGTTTGCCATAATAGTTTTCCCCTTGCTCGCTGTTGATGGCATTCCTGCCACTTGGTTAATGGCCTGACGTGTCAGACCCTGCGTAACTCTTCAGCTTTGTGCGCCGCGCGTTTACCTTCGTCCGTCTCGACGATGTAGCGCGGGTCGTCCGCCGAAGCCTTATACTTAAAACCTTTAATGCTGCCGCTCGTGCGCGCAACCTTCACGATTTTACCCTCGGCCTTACCGCCGGAACTGTCCCAGTTCACGCGGTCGCCGACCTTGAATTTTCGCTCAGCCATGCGTCTCAATCTCCCCTTGCCTCCGAGCGATTTGGGGCGCTTCTAAGAATAGAACGGAAGTAGTTATGATCCAGTCACGAATCTGTGAGTTTATTGCTTGTTAATTCGGGTAGCCAAACTTGTTGTTTCCAGATTCGAAAGAGGGAGATGGTCCAATGAAGCATGAATTTCCCGCCGCAGTGCCCGAGATACCTGTGACCGACATGAACGCGGCGCTGAATTACTATGAGGGCAAACTGGGCTTCAATATCGATTGGGGCGGGGCCGACGGCGGCATCGCGGGGATCTCAAAGGGGCACTGCCGAATGTTCCTTACGAGCCGTGAGTTTCGCGAGCCTCGTGGCAACGTTGGACCAGTGGTGGTCTGGCTCAATCTCGACAGCAAGGAAGAGGTCGATGAACTGTACGAGATCTGGAAGGCCGCGGAAGCAGGAATCATCGCACCTCCGGCGTCGCAGCCGTGGAAGTTGCATGAGTTCTCAGTGTCCGACCTGGACGGCAATCGATTCCGTGTCTTCTATGATTTTTCCAGAGACGTCTAAAAAGTTTCCGCGAATTCCGCGTGAAGAGATTTGAACGCTTCCGTGCCGGCGCGACTTTGATCGATAATACGTGGGAGCCGCAGTAACCCTATGGAAGCACTGTTTATATTCTGGAGATTCCTTCTGTTGGCGAGCACGTTTGTGCTTCCCCAACTGATCGGCGTTTTGCTTTTCTTCAGGCTGGTGAGACGATCGAGGTGGCTTGCATTCGCTTTTGGAATTTTAGTTCCGGCAGGGTTGTTTCTTTACCTCGCGCCGCTGTTCTTTTTTCCGGCAGGAACAGAGACTTTAAACCGTAGTGGCTGTGGCATGCCCGCGTTGGCAGCCGCCCTCATGGTCCTCGCTGGAACAGTCGCTGAACTTATCGTGTCCTTGCCGATTCAGTTGTATCTCTTTCGTCA
>DAIOGT010000387.1:0-2887 GCA_036745095.1 Pyrinomonadaceae bacterium | reverse complement strand
GCTGTCGTCAACTCCACATTCGCCGAACGTTACTTCAAAGATCAAAACCCGATTGGCCGCACGTTCACCTTTGACGATGATACTGACGGCGGCGCCACGATCGAGATCGTGGGCGTAGTCGGCGACATCAAGTCTGACGATGCGCGTGAGAAACCCGAGGCCACCGTCTACCGCCCGATTCTTCAGATCCCGGAACAGGGTGCTTTCTCGTGCACAATCCACATTCGCACGCTCTCCGATCCAACACCACTGACGCCGCAAGTGCGACAGATGATTAACCAGATCGACGACAAGCTCCCGATCTTCGGCGTCACTACGCTTAATGAACAACTGCGAGACAACCTGAACCAGGAACGATTGATTGCGCAACTCGTCAGTTTCTTCGGTGCGCTCGCGCTGATGCTCGCGTGCATCGGTTTGTATGGCGTGATGGCCCACGGCGTAGCGCGCCGCACCAGCGAGATCGGCATACGCATGGCACTCGGCGCGCGCGGTGGAAACATCGCGTGGATGATCCTGCGTGAGACGTTGTATCTCGTATTGGCCGGACTTGTTTTAGGTGTGCCGGCAGCACTGATCGGAGCTCGTTTAATTTCGACGCAACTGTTTGGTTTAAGCCCGACCGATCCTTTGACACTTATTGGAGCAGCGATAGTTCTGGCGATGGTGGCGATGCTCGCAGGCTACCTGCCTGCGCGACGTGCATCACGCATCAATCCGCTGAACGCGCTGCGCTATGAATGAAGGATGTTCAGAGTTCAAGCTTTAGCTTGTTTCAGGGAAGAGCAGCATAAGGCTGAACTCTAAACAAAAACAAAATGGACTCACTAATCAAAGACATTCGCTTTGGCATTCGCAGTTTGTTGAAGCGGCCCGGATTCACCGTGATCGCCCTCATCGCGCTCGCACTCGGCATCGGCGCCAACACTGCCATCTTCAGTCTCGTTAATGCCGTCGTGCTTCAGCCTCTTCCTTACCAGGATCCTGATCGACTAGTTTGGGCGTGGGGAAACCTTCGCAATATCGGCAGCCGTGGGAGTGTCTCGCCGGTCGACTACCTCGACTATCGCAGCCAAAACAAAACATTCGAAATCTTCGCAGCCTCAGGCACGATGCCTCTATTCGTCAACATCTCGGGTAGTGGCGAGCCTGAACGTCTCAGTGCCTCAGCCGTAACGGGAAATTATTTCGATGTCTTCGGTGTGCGTCCCGCCCTCGGTCGTGGATTTTCACTCGAGAATGAGAAAAGCGCTCAGAATCAAGTAACTGTACTCAGCGACGCACTGTGGCACAGACGCTTTGCCGGTGATCCGGCAATCATTAACAAGACGATCATTCTCGATAGCAAGCCCTATCAAGTAATGGGTGTGATGGCGGCCGAGGTGAAACTGCCACAAGAGGCTGAGTTGTGGGTGCCAATGAACTTTGAGGCTAACCCGGAACTGAAGATGCGCCAGCTGGCCTTTCTCCGGCCCATCGGAAAATTGAAAGCTGGAATCAGCGTCGCTCAGGCGCAAGCTGATACTGATGTAATAGCAGCTCAACTCGAACAACAATATCGCGATACGAACACCGGCCGGAGTCTTCGTCTCGTTTCGTTGCGTGAACAACTTGTCGGCGGCAGCAGCACGATTGTTTTTATTCTTTTCGGAGCCGTCGGATTAGTACTGCTCATTGCCTGTGCGAATGTGGCCAACCTGTTACTCGTGCGCGCCGCTGCGAGGCAGAAAGAGATCGCGTTACGCACTGCGCTCGGCGCAAGTCGATTGCGAATCATTCGCCAGATGATCACCGAGAGTTTGTTGCTGGCGATCACCGGCGGTGCGCTTGGAGCACTGCTGGCGGTCTGGGGAGTTGAACTGTTGGTAGCGTTGAGCGCGAACAACCTGCCTTCCACGGTGACAATAAAGATCGATGCTACGGTGCTCGCGTTTACGCTTCTTGTTTCAATCGTAACCGGAGTGTTATTTGGCCTGGCGCCAGCCTTGCGCACTTCAAAAGTGAATCTCACAGATTCGTTGAAAGACGGAGCTCGTGGTGCTGAAGGCACACTGCGAAATAGAACGCGTAGTTTCCTCGTCGTTTTTGAAAGTGCCGTAGCCGTGATGTTGTTGATTGGCGCAGGACTGCTCGTCCGAAGTTTGATTGCACTGCAAAACGTCGATCCCGGGTTTGACGCAAACAACGTTTTGACAATGCGATTTAACTTGCCGCCGCAGAAGTATGACGCACCGGAAAAGGGTGCGAATTTCCTCCAGCAGCTTGAGACCCGCGTCGCGTCACTACCCGGCGTTGAAGCCGTAGGTCTTATTACGGAACTTCCACTCAGTGGCCAACTCCAGGATTTTACTTTCACCGTCGAAGGACGCCCGCCGGTAAATCGGGATCAAGCTTTCCCCACTGATTTTCGTAGTGTTAACCAAAACTATTTCCGTGCGCTCCGTATTCCACTGCTACGCGGGCGAAACTTCAGTGAACAAGAAGTTAGGCAAGGCGACAACGTAATCGTCGTCAGTCAAACCCTCGTCGACATGGCGTTCCCGAATGAAGATCCGCTGGGCAAACGGATTATCACAATGTTTGGCTACCCACAAGAGATCGTTGGTGTCGTTGGAGATATTCGTCATTCAGCCCTGCAAACCCCACCGTTCCCCACAATGTACTTCCCCAATTTGAATCCCCGCGGGATGAATTTGGTTATTCGTACAAAGGGAGAACCCTTAAGCCTCGTTGGTGCGGTGCGCAAAGAAGTGCATGCCCTGGATCCTGACCAGCCACTCGCGGGTGTGAAAAAGATGAGTGATTGGGTTGACGCGTCGGTTTCCGCGCAGCGTTATCGCACGACGCTGCTCGGGCTGTTTGCGGCGCTCGCGATGGTGCTCGCCGC
>DAIOGT010000386.1:0-2972 GCA_036745095.1 Pyrinomonadaceae bacterium | reverse complement strand
CGTCCTGCAAGTGGAACGATCAAAGTAAACAAGAAGAGCCTGCCGAGCGGACGCAGCACGCCCGCAATGCGTTTGATTGATGGCCTCGGATATCTCAGCGAAGACCGGAAAGGCGAGGGCCTGACCTTGAACCAGTCGATTGCAGACAATGTCACAGTCACGCGGTTCGATTCGTGCTCGCGTTTGGGCTGGCTCGATTTGAGCGCACAACGCAAACAGACTGAGAAGCTCGTCAACGCATTGAAGATCAGGCTTCAAGGCGTGCGGCAGAATGTCGGATCGCTGTCGGGCGGCAATCAACAGAAGGTCATCGTTGCGCGCCTCCTGCATCAGGACGCGGATGTGCTCCTCCTTGATGAGCCGACACGCGGTATCGATATCGGCAGCAAGGCACAGGTTTACGAAACGATCGCTGAATGTGCGGCGCGGAACAAAGCGGTGTTGATGGTGAGCTCCTATTTGCCGGAATTGTTTGGGATGTGCGATCGACTGGCAGTGATGAGTCGCGGATACTTATCCCCCGTGCGAGCGATTGATCAATGGACGCCTGAGTCCGTGTTGCAAACAGCAATCGGGGCCGCGGATTAGCGGATGAAGACGGAGATGCGTACGTTTCGAGCACCGGGGCGGGTGAATCTCATCGGTGAACACACCGATTACAACGACGGCTTCGTCATGCCCGCCGCGCTCGACTTCTCAACATGGGTCCGCGTCTCGCCGCTCGAACAACGTAGCCTCCAAATCTTTTCAGAAAACTTCAACGACGAGGTCGAGGTCGATCTCGACAATCTGAATCTCGTCGCACGCAGTCACTGGAGCGACTACCCGGTCGGTGTCGCCGTCGAAATGCAGCGTGCGGGTCACCGTTTGCGCGGAGCCCGGCTGCAGATTCGTGGTGAGGTGCCAATCGGTTCCGGATTAAGCTCTTCGGCTGCGATCGAAGTCGGCACTGCCTGCGCACTGGCGGCAAATTCCGGCTTGAAAATCGACAATCGTGAGCTCGCACTCCTCTGCCAGCGCGCGGAAAACGAGTTTGTCGGCGCGCGCGTCGGCATCATGGACCAATTCATTTCGCTCTTCGGCCAGGCGCAAAAGGCGCTCCTGCTCGACTGTCGCTCACTCGAATTCAAGCTGTTGCCTTTGCCCGACAACGTTCGGTTGATAATTTGCAACACGATGGTGAAGCACGAGCTGGCGTCGAGCGCTTACAATGAGCGGCGTGCCCAATGTGAAGAGGGCGTCCGGCATCTCGCACAGTTTTATGCGAACGTCAGGGCGCTGCGCGACGTGACGCTCGAGCAGCTCGAACAACACCGCAGCGGTCTGTCGGAAGTTGTCTATCGACGTTGCAGACACGTGATCACTGAGAACGCGCGTGTACTCGCGGCCGGCGACGCTCTCGAGCAGCATGACTTGCCGTATTTCGGGACGCTGATGGGCGAGTCGCATCTGAGCTTGCGTGACGACTATGAAGTCAGTTCTGACGAGCTCGATCTGATGGTTAAGCTCGCGCAAAAAGTTGACGGAGTTTACGGCTCACGAATGACTGGTGGCGGGTTTGGTGGGTCAACTGTCAATCTGGTCAAGGAAGAGATGGCCGATGAGTTTCGCACGCGAGTCGCGGCGGGATACGAGCAAGTGACTAAGCTAAAACCCGAGATCTATATTTGCATCGCTGCGAATGGAGCAGAGGAAGTAAGTTCAGAATCCAAGCTTTAGCTTTGCACCGAGGCGAAAGGTAGTTTTAAAGAGTTCCACAATTAAAAATTATGAAGCTAATAATTCTGGCGGCAGGCTACGCCACGCGTCTTTATCCACTAACACTCAACCAGCCCAAGCCGTTGCTGCCAGTGGCGGGCAAGCCGATGCTCGAGCACGTACTCGACAACATCTCAACCATCAGCCACATCGATCATGCTTATATCGTCACGAACGCGAAGTTCGCGACCCACTTCCAAAACTGGGCTGAAAGCTACCGCCGGCCACACCTGCACTTCGGGTTCACCATCGTCAACGATCAGAGCACCGACGATTCAAACAAGCTCGGCGCAATCGGCGACATGCATCTCGTGCTCACGCAGAATCAGATCAAAGACGACATCATCGTCGTGGGCGGTGACAATTTATTCAGCGACGACCTCGAAGAGTTTGGTCACTATTGCAAACAGAAGCACGCTCCGGTGACGGGCGTTTACGACGTCGGTGATCTCGAACAGATAAAAAAATACAACGCGATCGATATCGACGAGCACAACCGCATCACCTATTTCGAAGAGAAGCCGAAAGAGCCAAAGAGCACGTTAACGGGCATCGCGCTCTATTATTACCCGCAATGGGTGTTGCCGTTGATTCACCAGTACATCGACGAGGGTAACAACCCCGATCAGCCGGGCCGCCTGGTCCAATGGCTCTACCCGCGCGTGCCGTTTTACGTGTGGAAGGTGCCGGGCATCTGGTACGATGTCGGCTCGCTCGAGACACTGGAAGAAGCAAATCGCGTCTTCAGCAAAGACTAAAATTCGTGCCCTCTGTGTACACAATCACCAACGATCGCGGTTTTGAAGTCTCGATCACGTCGTATGGTGGCGCCATCACGTCGCTCAAAACACCGGATCGCCACGGCAATTTCGGCGAAATCGTCCTCGGTTACGCGACGCTCGACGAGTACGTCAAGAACCCGCGCTATTTCGGCGCGTTGATTGGTCGTCACGCAAATCGCATCGCCGGCGGTAAGTTCTCCCTCAACGGCGTCACTTATCAACTCCCAAAAAACAACGGCGCCAATCATCTTCATGGCGGTTTCAAGGGCTTTGACAAACGCGACTGGATGGCACGTCAAAGTCTTAACGGGGTTCATCTCACATATCTGAGCAAAGACGGCGAAGAGAACTATCCCGGAAATCTCAGCGCCTCCGTTGATTACACTCTGCTCGACAACGAGCTGCGCGTCGATTACCGCGCGACCACCGATC
>DAIOGT010000385.1:0-3004 GCA_036745095.1 Pyrinomonadaceae bacterium | reverse complement strand
GTATTTTGTCCTCAATCAGTCTTTCTCATTCCCGATTGCAGCGAATATAATCAAATCCTTCCGGAAGCTGAATCGGACGGAGATTGATGCCCCTTAAAAATACAAACGAACAAATACTCGTAGTCGATGATGACCAGGCAATACGCTGGACCCTTCGGGAAGCTTTACAGAGTTGGGGATTTGCTCCAATTGAAGCAAGCACCGCGGCAGAAGCTGTAAAGCAGTTTCAGGCCGAATTGCCTCCCGCCGTATTACTCGACATCGATCTTCCTGATGGATCCGGTCTCGATGTCTTGCGCGAGATCAAACGCGAACATCCCGAGGCGATCGCGATCATGATCACGGGGAATGTTCAGATAGATAACACGATCTCAGCTCTGCGCGGCGGAGCATACGACTTCATCGCCAAACCCATTAACCTCGAAGAGCTCCGTGTGACGCTGCGAAACGCGATCGAAGCGCGTCAGTTGCGCCGCGAAGTCGAACAAGTCAGAAAAGAACGGGCGCGCGAATTTAATTTCAAGCAGATCGTGGGCGAGTCGCCGACAATGAAAAAGATGCTGGCCCTTGCGGCAAAAGTCGCTGAGAGCGAAGTGTCATCGGTTCTGCTTCAAGGTGAATCGGGAACAGGTAAGGACCTTGTTGCAAAAGCCATCCATTACGGCTCACAACGAGCCGAGAAGCCTTTCGTAGCAGTCAATTGCGCTGCGCTTCCGGCAACGCTTATAGAATCGGAGCTTTTCGGTTACGAAAAAGGCGCGTTCACCGACGCGAAGGCGCGCAAGGAAGGACTGTTCGAGCAGGCCGAGGGCGGAACGCTCTTGCTCGATGAGATTGGCGAACTTGAACTCTCACTCCAGGCCAAGCTCTTGCGCGTTCTGGAGGAAGGAGCGTTCAGGCGAGTGGGCGGTCTGAAAGACATTCCACTCGATGTGCGGGTGCTGGCAGCGTCGAATCGCGATCTAAAAACCGAAAGCGAAGCGGGACGATTTCGTTTGGACCTGTATTATCGTTTGTCGATCATTCAGATCGATATCCCGCCGCTTCGTGAAAGAGGCGACGATGTTTTGCTGTTGTCTCAACACTATATCGATTCGATCGGTGCGCGACTGAAACGAAATAAAGTTACCGGGTTGGGGCGTGAAGCGGAAGAAGTGTTCCGGAGGTACGATTGGCCGGGCAATGTTCGCGAGCTGCGCAACGTGATCGAACGTGCCCTGATCCTCGAGGACGGCGACAAAATCACCCCCGAGTATCTGCCAGTCGGATTGCTCGCCCCCGCGCGGCTCATGCAATCTTCCGCCGCAGACGCAAACACCGAGGTGTCTTCCCGATTTGTTTTGCCGGAACAAGGTATTTCACTCGACGAGGCTGAGCTCTCTTTTGTAAAACAGGCAATCCAGCGTAGTGGCGGCAACCAAACACGTGCGGCCGAACTTTTAGGCATCTCGCGTGATCAGCTTAGATACCGTCTAAAGAAACTCGAAGAGGCGCAAGTCGCCAGCCCCGATGCGTAATCCAAAATGAGTGCCATTGACGCAACAACCATTAATCGTGATCTGAATCACAAAGAAGCTCTCGAGCGTTCAGAGAAGGAGTTGGCGGACATCAAGTTTGCGCTTGATGAATCGGCGATCGTCGCGATCACTGACCAGCGCGGCATCATCAATTACGCCAACGACAAGTTCTGCGAAATCTCGAAATACTCACGTGAAGAGCTGCTGGGCCAGGATCACCGCATCATCAACTCGGGTTACCATCCGAAGGAATTCATCAGAGATCTTTGGACCACGATAGCCAGCGGAAAGGTTTGGCGCGGAGAGATCAGGAATCGGGCCAAAGATGGAAGCTACTATTGGGTGGATACTACGATCGTTCCTTTTCTCAACGGCGAAGGAAAACCGTATCAGTACGTTGCCATCCGCAGCGATATCACCGAGCGCAAACGCGCTGAGGAACAGATTCGCGAGCAGGCCGCGCTGTTGGACCAGGCGCAGGATGCCATCCTCGTACGCGATCTAAAACAGAATATTTTGTTTTGGAACAAAGGCGCCGAAAAGATCTACGGCTGGTCGGCTGAAGAAGTGCTCGGCAAAAACGCGGGCGCGCTCCTTTTTAAAGATCGCTCCGGGCAGTTCGATGCCGCGTGTCAGGCGATTATTCAGAATGGTGAGTGGAAAGGCGAAATGCATCAGCAACGGCGCGATGGCAGTGACATCATAGTTGAGAGTCGCTGGACGCTGGTACGTGACGACCGGGGACAGCCGAAGTCAATCCTGGTCATCAATACAGATATTACCGAGCGAAAACGGATGGAGTCGCAGTTTCTTCGCGCTCAACGAATGGAGTCTATCGGCACACTCGCCGGCGGCATTGCTCACGATCTAAACAACGTTCTGTCGCCAATCCTGATGGCGATCGATATGTTGCGGCTGAAGGTTACTGACGAGAACAGCAAGAAGTGGTTCGAGGTTTTGCGCGCGAATGCTGAGCGCGGCGCAAACATGGTGCGACAGGTGTTGTCGTTCGCGCGGGGCGTTGAAGGTGAGCGCGTCGCATTGCAGCCCAAGCACCTCATAAAAGAGATCGTAAAGATTCTGCGTGAAACGCTGCCGAAATCGATCGAGATCAACTTCCAGGTGCCAAACGATCTCTGGATCATCTCTGCCGACGCGACCCAGATGCACCAGGTGCTCATGAATCTGTGTGTGAATGCGCGCGACGCAATGCCGGAAGGCGGCTCCATCTCCATCGAGGCTCAGAATACTTTTCTCGACCAAAACTATGCGCGTATGCATATCGAGGCCAAGGCTGGACGCTTTGTTGTGATCAGCGTCTCTGACACGGGTCCGGGAATGACGCCGGAAATTCAAAGCAGGATCTTTGAACCGTTTTTCACGACGAAAGAGATGACCAAGGGGACCGGCCTGGGTCTTTCAACTGCGTTGACGATCGTGAAGAGTCATGGCGGCTTTATCAACGTGTACAGCGAGTTGCATAAAGG
>DAIOGT010000384.1:0-3029 GCA_036745095.1 Pyrinomonadaceae bacterium | reverse complement strand
GGCACGACCGTGATCGGGAGAATCTCATGAGTCTGGCAGAAGAATCAGAACGCCCTAACCCGCCACGCAGAGGCGTGAAGAAAGGGCTGTATCTCATACCTTCGGCATTTACGGCCGCCAACATCGGCATGGGTTTTTTTTCGGTAATGGCGTCGCTGCGCGGTTTTCAACTGCTCGGCAATGAGACTCCGGATTTTGCTTCTGCAGCCGCTCATTTCGACAGTGCGGCAATAGCGATCGGCTGGGCATTGTTGTTTGACATGCTTGACGGCCGTATCGCGCGACTCACGAAAACAACGACCGAGATCGGTATTCAACTTGATTCGATTGCGGATGTAGTCACATTTGGACTCGCGCCCGCCGTGCTCGCTTACGTCTGGGGCTATGGAGCGAATCTTACCGAAGGCAGCGAGCTGCATCGTCTTGCGTGGTTTCTCTCGTTTATGTATTTGATATGCGGTGCGTTTCGTCTTGCGCGTTTCAACGTGCAGGCATCACGCCCGCGCATCCTCGCTGAAGGCACACCAAAAGTCGATAAGAAAAGCTTCGTCGGTTTGCCGATACCTGTTGCCGGTGGATTGATCGCGGCATTGGTTCACTTCGCGCCGTCGCCGATTGTCTACTATGGTCCAGATCGAGCGAGATTGTATTCCGCGCTATTGATGACGCTCGTCGGGTTCCTGAGTGTGTTGATGATTAGTACCTGGCGCTTTTCAAGCTTCAAGACAGTGGGCACGCGCGTTCGCAGCATGCGCGTCGTCATCCTCGCCCTGTCGATCGGCATGTTGATCTTCCTGTACTCGCAGTACGTTCTGCTCGCGATCGTGGTCAGTTACATCCTGCACGGACTGCTGTCACGCATGGTGGGAATTTTCTGGCGCCGCAGCGACTCAACAAGCGAAGCAAAAATCGAAGCACGCTCACCCGGCCGTTAGCCACAAAAGGCACAAAAAACTCAAAAGAGTTTTGTGGCTTCTTGTGCCTTTTTGTGACGATTAAGGCGTTTCAGAGTTAGAGTTCAGCCTTTAGGCGACGCCTCGGGCTTCACGGCCGGCAAGCTAAAGCTTGAACTAGCTTTGAGGCGGCGTCCGCTGGCCGCGCGAAGGCGAGGAGGCCGTGTTCAGTCGTGAGAATCACGGCGTCGCCCACAAGGATGGGCGCTGCCGAACTGGTCAACTCCTCACCAGCCGCAAGAGTGTTGACCTGTTTCCCGTCTTTCAACCCAAGCACGACACCTTCGGAACTTGATAACGGAGTGAAGAGTGCGGTTTCTGCGACCGTCAGTGGCTGGGCCGAGATGCGGCCGGGGAGCAGTTTCTTCCAAATCATCTTGCCGTGCAGGTTGAGAAGATAAGCAAAGTTGTCGAGAGACGCGGCCAGCAACGCATCGCCCGCGAGCACGACAGCCTCGACACCGCCGCCCGTGCGCTTCCGCCATTTCATCTTTCCTTTATCAGCACTGAGAGCATAGACGTAACCATCGCCTGAACCGAAGAATACATTTTCGTCATTGACGGCGACTGGACCATGAATCGCGCCCTTTGTTCGATACCGCCACAACAGTTGGCCCGTCGCTTCATCGAGAGCGAGCAGCGTCCCGTCTTCACTGCCGAGATAAACTTTGTTGCCCTTAACAACAGGCTGCCCGCTAAACACGAGCGCGAACGGTATCGACCACAACGCGCCACCAGTTCGCTTATCAAACGCGTAAGCCCTGCCATCACTGCCGCCGGCAAATATTTTTCCACCGCTCAAAGTCAGCGAACCGCGCAGTGGCCGAACAAGGGGAGTCATCCACTGCGTAACCCCACCTTCACGACCGAGTGCACGCAAAGCACCGGCTGGTTTTTGTGTTTCGTTCGGTTGGACCTTCGTCTCAGAAGCGACATAGATTGACGTCTCATCAGCGACCGGCGAAGCGGAGAGTTCGCCTCCCATGTCTGAACGCCAGTAAAGCTGACCGTCTTTCGCTTTGAGCGCGACGATCGTGCCGCCCGCGAGTGGGAGGTAAACACGCTCGCTATCGAAAGCCGGCGTGAGATTGAGTGTGACCGCTGATTCGTAGCGCCAACGAATCGTCAGCGGTTGAGATAGCAGCGCGTCACTTACAAAACTCGTGAGGAGGAAAAGCGTTAGAATTTGACCCAGCATTTTGTTTCGAGTAATCGATCCGTTTTCATTCCGCGTAATCCGCGGCTATAATCGCTCTCTTCTTCCTATCCATGAGCGTCCAGAATCATGAAACCGTAATAATACTTGACTTCGGATCTCAGTACACGCAACTGATCGCCCGTCGCGTCAGAGAAGCGGGCGTTTACTGCGAGATTCTTCCTTTCAACACGCCGATTGCAACGATCAACGCCAAGTCTCCCAAAGGTCTGATCTTTTCCGGCGGACCTTCGTCCGTTTACGACAACGGCGCGCCCAAACCGCATCCACAACTGCTCGAATCGATCGACTGTCCCACGCTCGGGATCTGCTACGGGTTCCAGGTCTTTGCACGCGAGCTTGGCGGCGCTGTCGCTGCGTCTCCGAATCGTGAGTTTGGTTACGCACGATTGAAGGTGCTCGACGTTACCAGTCGTCTGTTTAAAGACCTGCCGCAGGAGCTCGACGTTTGGATGAGCCATGGCGATCATGTCACTGAAGTGCCACCCGGTTTTCATGTGACCGCGCTTACTGACGACGCGCTGAACGCGATGGAAGACCAATCGCGCGGTATTTACGGTGTGCAGTTTCATCCGGAGGTTGCCCATACGCCGCTTGGCGCGCAAGTGTTGCGAAATTTTTTGTTTTCCGTATGTGGCTGTCGTGGTGATTGGTCGCCGGAAGCAGTTATCGACGATCAGGTCCAACGTATTCGCAAGCAACTAGGCGATGACGGGCGAGTGGTGTCAGGGTTGTCGGGTGGAGTGGATTCCACTGTAGCTGCGGCGCTCGTTCATCGGGCTGTTGGCGATCGACAGACTTGTATCTTTGTTGACAATGGCCTGCTGCGTGAAGGTGAGTTTGAATCAACTCTCGCGCTG
>DAIOGT010000383.1:0-3074 GCA_036745095.1 Pyrinomonadaceae bacterium | reverse complement strand
GGCACGGTCACGATCAAGCGTCAGGCGGCAGTTTGCCAATCGAGCGTTGGAACGAGTTGCTGGGTAAATTAGGATTTGACAGCAAAGTTTTTGCAGTGAAATAAACAAGGCCATACAAAGGCATGTTATTATCTCGGGGCAGGCCCTGCCTGAGCCGAGTTAAAAAAGCTGCACATCGATCGGCGCACGCCGCAGCAAACAGACACTCCATAAACGACTTTACATCCACGTGAATCTGAAACAGCAGTTGTCGATGGTAATCCGCCTCCTTCGGCCGCATCCCGGGCTCGTGGTCCGTTTCACCGTCGGCTCGCTCGGACGCGCGGCCATGACCGCTGCTTCAATTCTGCTGATTCGAGAGTTTCTTGCGGGGGTACTCGGCCAGGGCCGGGCTTTCGGAGTTAGCGTCGACGCTGACTCGGCGCTCTGGATAACTGTTGCCCTGCTCTTGCTGGTGAGTTTGAGCGCAGCCGTTTTCAACTACGATTCGCAAGTAACGCAACAAAAAATCGTCAAGGCGATCGAGCTGGGCACGATGGAACGAATGATTCGCCACCTGCTCAGCTTATCAGTCGGATTTCTCGATCGCAGGACTCACGGCGAGTTACTGGAAAGCATCCGCCAGGATGTTATCCAAATGCGGATGGTGGTTCTGTCAACCGCGAGGATTGTGCTCGAGGTACTTCAGACAGCAGGTCTGGTCGCTGCCGCCGTGAGTTTCAGTCCGTGGCTGTCGCTCTGGGCTTTTTTCCTCGTCCCTGTAGGCGCGCTACCGATCTACATGCTGGCCCGGCGCACACTCGCGCGCTCGTTTGGCGTCAGAGAAAAGGGAGTCGCGGTTTTCGACGCGTTGCTCCAGCTCCTGCACGGCGTTCGCGTCATCAAGATTTACCAGGGCGAGCGCGCTGAAGGAGAACGAACAGTTGGACGTGCGCGCGTCTATTTTGACGAACTCATTGAGATGGAACGAGTGCAGGCGTTCGCGCGCAGCGTGCTGGAATCGCTGGCCGCACTCAACGTCGTGGTGGTGATCATAGTAGGTGGTCTAAACGTCATGTCGGGTCAACTCGGCTGGCCCGAGCTGCTGGCTTTTCTACTGGCAATGCGCGCGGCCCAGGGCCCGTTGAACAATCTCAACAGCGCCTATCTCGATGTCCAACGCTATGCCGCCAGCGTCTTCCATATCGAACAACTGCTAAACGAAAAACCGGAGATCCAGGATCGAAAGGATGCTCGCTCTCTTAGTTCCTCGCCTACCTCGATAACGGCCGATCGGGTTGACTTCACCTTCAATCAGAAACCGGTGTTGCAGAATGTATCGTTTACAGTGCGGGCCGGTGAGACGCTCGGAATTGTTGGTCCATCCGGCGCAGGAAAGACTACCTTACTCAGCCTCGTCGCTCGTTTCTACGATCCAACAGATGGACGCGTGCTGCTGAACGGAGAGGACGTGCGCGACCTTCGCCTCGCGGATATTTATAAAAAGGTCGCGATTGTTACCCAGGATCCGTTTCTTTTCTCGACTTCCATTCGCGAAAACATATTGACCGGACGGCCCGACGCGACGCAGGAAGAGATTGAAGCTGCGGCCCGCGCGGCAGAGATTCACAACGAGATCATGGCCATGCCCGATGGCTATGAAACTGTAGTCGGACAAGGCGGTCGGGCTTTATCGCGTGGTGAGGCGCAACGTGTCAACGTTGCCAGAGCGATTCTCAAGAATGCTCCGATTCTCCTGCTCGACGAAGCAACATCCAGTCTTGATTCTTATTCTGAGTCGCGAGTGCAACGCGCCGTGGATCAGTTGGCCGTGGGCCGGCTGGCGATCTCGGTGGCCCATCGTCTTTCAACACTCAGGAACGCCACACGCATCCTCGTACTGGAACAAGGACGTGTCGTCGGTTTGGGAACACACAAGGAGCTGCTGGGTAATTGTCTTACCTACCGAAGGCTTTGGGAGGCGCAAGGCGGCTACGTATCACCAGGAGAAGAGACCATAGAAAAGCACATAATTCAGCTTGAACCTCGATGATTCGCGTTCTGTGTTTGTACTTTTGGTGGCTAAGATTTTGCGGTGCGGAGGCGTCTGAACATTCTGAGTGACATGTAGAACGGAACATTCCAGAGGTGGTCTATGTTCCATTTTGCTTGCAGGTATTTGGCAAAGGCAAGTGGCTTGAAGCGCGAGCTCGTACTGCTCGAAAGCCAGCGATAGTCGTAATAAAGCATCCGCAGAATCTTTGCAGTCGTGGGTGGAGCCACTGGATTCAACGTCACCTCATAATTCTCACGTTCCATTTTCGAAATGCGAATAGCCGACAGGGAGTCAAGCAAACTTTTGGGAACTGGCGCGTCAAACTTCTTCTCCAGGTACTCGAGAGAATCCTTAACCGGCATCACGATGCGGTGTTTTTGCGCCTTCTTCAACAAACTTGTCCAATCAATTTCCCCACCCGACGCACCGAGAATAGCCATCGCGTCTGCAACCCACCGAATCGGCGGCACTTCGTTCCACCTGGCGCCGTGCCAGCACGTGTGCAGCAGTTGATACGTGGGATTCAACGCCAACGTTTTTACTCCGCCGATTTCTATCGGGATCGCGTTCTTCCAGTAGTCGTCGTCATCGCCCGCTTTGAAACACTCCCAGAACAAGTGCCAGTGCAGATCAACCTGGCGTCCGCCATCATCCTCGAAAGGGGTTGAGTGGATAATGGGGATGCGCATCTGCGGTTGGTTGTAATGCGGCTTCCATTGCAGCTTCGTCAAAACTTCCATTGCCCGCTTAGCCTCGTGCGCGTGGACCAGCACATCAGCGTCGAGCATCGGTCGAAGACCGCTTTCACGATAGTAGAGCTGGATCAGGGCCGCGCCTTTGAGCACCATCGTCTCAATCCCTGCCTCATCAAACGCCGCGAGGAGGCTGCCAATCCGGTGCATCAGGATTTCATTCTTGTAGAGGTAATAGCGATAAACGCCCTTGAGCCGATCCATCAACGGGTCTTTGACTCCATGGCGCTGCAAGTTTCGGTAAAGCAGAGGCACCATCCGGTGAGAGCCGTAGTCTATGACGTCGA
>DAIOGT010000382.1:0-3089 GCA_036745095.1 Pyrinomonadaceae bacterium | reverse complement strand
GTAGGAACGAACGTGAGACTCCACGGGACAAGCCCGTGGCATCTGATGCGGCATCGAGGCGCGCGCGTTACTTCGGCATTTTGGCGAGGCCGTGGCGGAAGGCGTAGATGATCAGTTCGAGACGGTCGGAGACCTCGAGCTTCGAGAATACCGAGCTGAGATGGTGAGTCACAGTCGTTTCACTGATAAACAATCGCTCGCCAACCTGCTTGTTCTTCAATCCTTCTCCAATCAGCGCAATCACTTCACGCTCGCGATCGGTGAGCGACTCAATCTTCGACACTTCAGGATCCACTAAAGCAGGTTTATTGAACTCCTGGATCATGCTGCCCATCATCGAGCGCTCAATCCATACCTCTCCTTCGTTCACCTTCAGGATCGCTTTCAGAAGCTTATCGGCTGCGTGTTCTTTCAACACGATTCCCATCGCGCCGCGGCGGATCGCGCGTCGATGCGCATCCGGATTTTGCACTCCGGTCAACACGAGCACGCGAGAGTTCGGACTTGCTTCGCACAACTCGGGCAGAAACGATAGTCCATCCTCATCCCCGAGCAGCAGATCCAAAATGATGACGTCGGGACGCGACTCAGCAGCTCGCTCGATTGCTTCAGCCCTGTTTCCGGCTTGGGCCACAACCTCCATGCGCTGATCGTGTTCAATCAACATACGCAACCCGCTACGGATCACGACGTGATCGTCAATTATCATGATGGTGATGGGGCGAGCAGTCATGATAACTACAGAGGTATTCCAACACTGACGACAGTATAGTCCTTGTCATCAACAAACACTTGCGTGTCGCCGCCAAGCAACGCAGCGCGCTCGGCGATCGAATGGGGCCGAAACGACTTGACGCCGTCCTGGCCATCGCCACGTTCACCATCAACATTCGCACCGGTGCGTGGCCTGCTGTTTTTGATCTGCAACAGCAGTGAACTTTCTTTACACGATATCTCAACGCGCGCATCGCGACAAAACGCATGACGCCTGACGTTACTCAATCCCTCCGCGACGATCTGAAACAACTCTGCGGCAAGACGATCATTGACCTTCACTTTGCCATGCGCGGCGACGTCAACTTTGATCCCGGTGACCATCGAAAAACGCTCAGCGTATCGCTCAATCGCAGGCAGCAGAACGTCTGTTCTTTCTTCAGTCGCACGCAAACCCCAGACAAAGCGTCGCAGTTCGGCGAGCTCGTGATTGGTCAGCTCGAGTAACTCCTGCACGTTCTCGCGAATTTCCGTGTGACCATCCGCGAGCTTCTGATCGAGTGCTGAGAGACCAAACTGCAAACCGAGATACGGTTGAATAACGCTATCGTGAATATCGTGAGCGATGCGCTGGCGCTCCTGCTCCGCGGCATCGGAAGCGAGATTGTCGATCAAACGGATGTTCTCCATCACCGGCGTCACATGGTCCATCAACTGCAACATGAAATCCATGTCGGCGCCATCGATGCGGTTTGGACCATCGATTATGTAGAGACGGCCGACTGCCTGGTGACGATAGTAAACCGGCACGGACAAGTACCTTTGCGCTTCGAGCATGCCGGCGAGTTTCTCACTGCTTGTCGGGCTCGTGTCAGAAAACAGGCGCGTCTTTACGTCAAACAGCCGTGTGTAAGCCGACCCCTTCTTCCGGTAGATGACGGCGAAATCCAGGGAAGGGGAGAGAAACTGCGCCGCGGCTTCGTAGCCGATCTCGGGTGGCGCGGATCTGCTCGCATGAGTTCCACGGGCAACGCGGTACATCTGGTAACTCTCTGCGTCTCCCGGTTTGCCGGGAACGACCAGCAAACAAGTCTCCGCGTCGTAAAAAGCGCGAATACTCTCGAGAATCGCCTTGATGGTGCGGTCGATGCCGAAGCGAGGATTTGAAAAGACGGTGACTTCCTTCAAAAGTTTCAGCCGGTTTTTGAGCTCGGTGTGATAACCGCCCCAACGCGCGATGATGTAACCAAAGATCAACAATCCGATTGGCGCCAGCAGCAGGCGATCGATAGCGAACGGCTGGTCCTGCTCCCGAGCTGCTGCGATCAGTGCAACGCTTGTGTAGATCACGGCGGATGCGAGTGTCAGTCTCAAGCCGTAAGTCAGTCCCCAGCTAAACGAAGCCACGACGATCGAAAAGAAGAAGAAGTAATAAAAGAGACTGTTGGTGGTGCTGGTAAAGGCGATCAGCGGCACGTACCACAGCAGGTCGAGCCAGGGAAGAACCTTATGAGCCGCGAGGGGATTGCGACGAACCGACAGGTGATAAATCAACAGCCCGTACAGAGAATAAAGAACGAGCGTGGTGTAAACCGGTGTGTCCCAGGTAAGTGGGCGCAGCCCGATCACGACAACGAGCAGTGCGGACGTACCCAGCACCACACGCATGCCGGCAATCAGTCGGAGATCGATCCACTGCTCGGAGAGTGGGTCGTTGGGTGTCGGGGTTTTTTTCGGCGAATCCTGATTCAACTCTCGGTCTTAAGCCTTTGCAGCTCCCGCCAGGCTTGTTCGGCGTCCTCGCCGAAGATCACGACGTCGTTCTGGCGTTCGTCGAGATCAAGACCCAAACGCGTCTTGACGTCGCCTTCGCCCTTACGATAGATCGCACTCGTGATGTGATCGACGTGAACGAGCATTCGGCCGCCCTCAGGATGGGGAAACTCGATGTATTTCATCGCATCAATGCCTCAGAAAAAATTGGACAACATTCGAAACGGCTAACGCCCGTAGGATCTCGAGGATCTGTTTCCGATGTGGATGTGAGGTCCAGTGGCCACGCCCGGAACCGGGCCGCGAAAAACCAAAAACGGAATCGACTCGGCGCGCAAAAACTCAACCAATGCGCGACCTTCAACGCTGTCGGGATGCAGGCCCACGTCCATGCCGTTGCGATGGTCCAATCCCCAGCGTGTGTGTAAATCTGATTGTCCGAAGGCCGTCAGTGGGAGCGGCCGCTTGAACTTCGAAGTGAAGAACTTCTCGACTTTCGTCGCCTCCGCAAGGCTCCATTTGGTCGTTGCTGGTGCGGAAGTCGTCGCTTCGCCTTCAGGTTTCGGATGTTCGATGCGAAGCACGCGTTCGCGATCGAGAAA
>DAIOGT010000381.1:0-3122 GCA_036745095.1 Pyrinomonadaceae bacterium | reverse complement strand
ACCAAGAGCGGAGCATTTGTATGTCGGGAACTTACCGGCGATGGAATTCCATCCATCATTCGGTAGCGCGGATTAGCCCTTACTAGAATCTGCTTGAGGAGGGTGTTCTCTCACACCAAGCCTGCGTCTAAACTGTTTGCGAGGTAAACTGTTTGGGGGTTTAAGACGCTGCATCTTGGTCCAAACATCGGAGCCCGTCAATAATCGATTTGAGTCATTTTTGATAACCTGTCTAAGTCATTTTTCAGCCCGTATCGATCCGTCTGCAAGTGTCATCGTGGCAGCTCAAGGACCAGGCGTCTCGGACACTTCTCCAAAAGCGTGGCGCAGATGGACCGGTTCTGTCTTCGATTTCCGTAGGCGCAGATTCAGCATCTCTACGAACACGGAAAACGCCATCGCGAAATAGACATAACCCTTGGGAATGTGTTGGTCCAGACTTTCCGCGATCAAAGTGACGCCGATCAGCAGTAAGAAGGAGAGCGCCAGCATTTTCACGGTTGGATGCCTTTGGACGAATCGTCCAATCGAACCCGAGAACGCCATCATGAAGAGAATGGCAATAATGACGGCGCCGATCATGATTCGAATATCGCTAACCATTCCCACGGCAGTGATCACCGAATCCAGCGAGAATACGATGTCGAGCAGCATTATCTGAACAATAACGCTCGCAAATGACGAGTAAACTTTCGACGCAGTGTGCCCTTCATCGCCCTCGAGTGAGCCGTGGATTTCGTGCGTCGACTTGCCAATGAGGAACAAACCGCCGACCATCAACACGAGATCGCGACCGGAAATCTCTTCCCCGAAAACACTAAACAACGGAGCAGTTAACCCAATCACCCAGGTGAGTGAGAAAAGCAAAATCACGCGCATCACAAGCGCCAGAGCAAGGCCGATGTAGCGCGCCTTTGCCTGCTTCGAAGCCTCGAGTTTGCCGGCCAGAATTGATATGAAGACGATATTGTCGATGCCGAGCACCAACTCGAGCAATGTCAGGGTCGCAAATGCGATCCAAGCCTGTGGATCCGAAAGAAGCTCCATTGAAAACCTCACCGATCGGGATGTGGACCAAAGGCAGATAATAAAGAATCAAAGAGAAAACAGCCAACCACCCCCACAAATGTTACGGATTAAACAGGAATCTTCGACAACTCGGCGCGAACGCTTTACTATCTGATCGCGAATTTTTCCAGCACGATAAGCGCCAACCGGACCTACTGAGGCGACGATTATGTCGAGCATCAAACTTTTTTTATTCGCGGTAGCGACGTGTCTTTTTCTCGCCCCGAACGTCTTTAGCCAGACGAAACCGCAGCCGGCCACGGAGGCCCAGGACGTCATTAAATTCGATACATCGCTGGTGCAAACTGATGTGATGGTATTCGACAAGAATGGACGGTTCGTCGAAGGGCTCAAGCCTGAGCAATTCCAGCTAAAGATCAACAAGACGCCGCGTGAAATATCCTTCTTCGAAATGATCAGATCCAATGTTTCCGTCCGGGAAATTCAGGAAGTAAAGTCTGTCCCGCCAAACTCAGCGGATGCACCGCAACCAATGACAATCAAACCCGTCGCGCAGCGGCGGGCCGTCATATTTTTCGTTGACGATTTGCATCTTGCGCCAGACAGTTTGGTGCGGACACGACAGGCGTTACTCGATTTCATCGATCGCGGCATTGCCGAAAATGATTTAGTCGCGATCACTTCGCCCAGCGGACAAATCGGATTCCTGCAACAGTTCACCGCCGATAAAGCAGCCCTGCGTTCCGCCGTCGCGCGTTTGAATTACCGCACTAATACCAAATTCGACATGGAAAAACCTCCGATGTCTGAATACATCGCGCTGAAGATCCGCGAAGGCGATGAACAGGCAATGAGCTACTACATTCAGGAGCTTCACAAGCAGAACTGTTTTCGACCGGGCGGCGGTAGCGCGCCGATCTGTACAATCTCTCCTCAAGCTGCGAAACAACTGGTAAGGCAGCGCGCACAGCAGATGGTGGTGCAGTCGGCGCCGGCAACAGACGACACGCTCCGGTTGCTCGAGGGACTGATGCGTACGGCGGCTCAGTTACCCGGACGCAAACTGGTGTTCGTGATTTCTGACGGTTTCTATTTGAACGATCGCAAAACGGGAGCGATCGATAGGATCAAGAAAGTAACTGACGCAGCCGGACGCGCCGGCGTCGTGATTTATACGCTTGATGCACGCGGCATCGTTAGCGACTCGATCGACGTCACCAACAATAAGCCGATCGAGCCCGGCGGCTTGTTGACCGGCGCCTCGATCGGAGAAATCTCGGCTTCCCAGGACGGCCTCAATGCGCTCGCCGCTGACACCGGTGGCCAGGCTTTCCGTAATACGAATCAGCCCATGTCGAAGTGGGTTGAAAAAGTAATGGAGGAAACGTCGCATTACTATTTGCTTGCGTGGAAGCCGGACAACGAAGAGCAGAAGCGGGGTAAGTTCAAGAATATCGAGGTTAGCATCGTGGGTCGCCCCGATCTCAAAGTGCGCGCGCGTACCAGCTACTTCAAATCAGCGGCCCTGCCATTACTGACGACAAAGAAGAAGCCCGACAAGGATCCGGCGAAGGCGCGCGACAACGACATGCGCGTGGTGATCGATGCACCTGTTTCGCAACGTGAGATACCGACGGAAGTAGATTTGCGCTTCGTTCAAATGCCAGGCTTCGGAACGCGCGTGATAGCGACTATCACGATAGATGATGCCGCTCTAACGTTTGATCTCGCTGAAGGAAAACTCGCGGCGGATGTGGACATCGGTGGCATTTGTTACGACGACAAAGGCAAGCCCATCGACAGCTTTGTAGGACGCCTCCGAATCTTCCCGCGGAGCTCGAACGCGTCAACTACGGCGGCCGGGCCGAAACGATCGATCTACAGTTTCAGCACGATCGTGCCCGGCGGCCTCTACCAGATCAGAGTCGGCATTCGCGATCTAAAGAGCAGCCGTCTCGGCAGCGCCATGGATTGGATCACAGTGCCGAAGATCTAGATCGCGGCCTTCCGGGATGCCATGGGCGTGTCCCGTGGACGCTCGTTCGGCTAGGGGCCGAAGCGGTGGCGATATTCGTCGGAATAGATGAATCCGA
>DAIOGT010000380.1:0-3176 GCA_036745095.1 Pyrinomonadaceae bacterium | reverse complement strand
AAGTTTCCGATGTCGCAGTTTACAAATGACTTGCTCGAGCACCAGCCCAACGGACGTCTACTGGCGCTCGACCCGAAGTCACCCCGGCCACGAACCCTCTTACGAGACGTTTATTTCGCCAATGGCGTCGCTGTCAGTCCCGACCAGATGTTTGTGCTCGTGGCTGAAACCGGGAAGTATCGAATCAGACGCGTTTGGCTAAAGGAACCGAAGATGGGGCAGAACGATATCTTCATCGACAATCTTCCGGGCTTTCCTGACGGCCTCTCATGGAATGGTCGCGATCGATTTTGGCTGGCGCTCGTGGCGCCGCGCAACGCGCTTTTCGACCGGATGCTTCCTTATCCGTTCGTGCGGAAGATAGTCGCCCGTCTCCCAAAATTCCTCCAACCCGCGCCTGCGCGCTACTCCTTCGTCGTCGGCCTGGATCCGCAAGGTCGCGTCGTCGAAAACCTCCAGAACGGCTCCGAGGACTGCTACGCCGAGATCGCGAACGTCGTTGAACACAACGGCTCCCTCTACTTTGGCAGCATCCGCGAAGACTCAGTCGGCCGTTTCCCGCTGAAGTAAGTGATAAAAACCACAAAAACCGCCGTGTACGTTATAGCCAACTGTATATTGTTGTGTCACAGGGAGATAGTTTGACCCGGTAAAAACACTGAGGAATTCGTCCCTGTTTGGGATGTGGTTACGACGTATCCAGATCCTTCTCGCTGAAGCGAGTAGTAGCGGCCCGGTAGATATCCACTAAATCCTCTAAATAAAACACTTCAAGCAGAATTTCCATCGCAGCAAAATCACGGCACGGGGGTTGTTACACAGAACAGCGTTGGACTCGGTCGGGTAGACCAATCTGACGCGGCAGAACCCCCTCTCTGGAGCAGAAAAACGACAATGATCAATTTGTTATCGGCAGCGACCTCGGTGCCTCAAAATGCTTTTAAGACAACAGAACTCGTCGGGAGCCTCATGCATAAGCTCTCCCCGGAACTTATCAACACAATCAGCACTCTCGGCGTAGATCAGCGATATTCTGCACTCGAAAACTATCCAGAGTTTCTGTGCGGCAAACCCAAAGCAGCCACCAACTCAACGACTGAGCTCGGCGTGGCTGCGACCAAACGCTGCATTTCCGAATGGGGAGGTGATCCAAACCGGATTGGTCTACTCGTCGCGGCAACCAACACGCCGGACCAGATGCTGCCGTGTTTGGCGTCGGAGATCATGGGCAAGACGCACGGCCTCCTCTCAAGGTATATGCGAACCGTTAACATGCAGGCCCAGGGTTGTTCTGTTTTGCTTAAGTCGATCGAGGTGGCGCAGTGGTACCTCGCGGCGAATCCCGGCAAGCTCGCAATCGTAGTGATGGCTGAGGCGCACACGCCTTACGTGGCGCCGCTACTCGCCCAGGAGTATTCGGGCTATCGCGAACTGATCAGAATGCGGAAGGAAGGAAGAATCGATACCGAAGAGTTCGAGCAGCAGAGGTTGAATACGACCTTCGTAATTCAGTCGATGCTTTTTGGTGATGGCGCCGTAGCGTTGCTGGTGGGCAGTGAAGAAGGAAAGCCCGCGTTCGGACCAATCTCCCATCTCACCAACGATCAGCCGGCGGACATGAACCTTCTCACGATGGTGAATAATAGCTCCCATCCGTTCCTGAAAGGACGCCCGCAGTATTTCATGCAGCCGAACGTTCCCAACCGCGGAGCGCATTACGCTGTGAAGACCGTCAAAGACGTGCTGAAGCATCCCGATTCGCCAGTGTCGAACCTGACCGAGGTTGACGACTGTCTCATCCACACCGGCAGCAAAAAGATTCTCGACGGTGTTTGTTCTCAGCTCGATCTGCAGCCCTCATCTGCGAAAGTGCACGGCTCGTACCAGGTGCTCGAGCGTTACGGCAATCTTTCGAGCGCGTCCACCGGTTTTATGCTGGCTGAGAAGAACGAATGGTCGGGTCCGGCAATTGTTGTGGGTTTTGGAGTGGGATTTACTGCCAGCGCGGGCATTATGAATTTCAATTAATGCCGGCCGCGGAGTTACGAATGAGCGCCGACGGGCTCATTCATTTTCATCAGCGCATCGATGGTTGATCCAACCTGCGCGAAGTCAAACGGCTTACCGATGATCGCGTCCACCAGGTTTTCCTCACCTGAAGGTGGCGCCGTAGTTGGGCCATAGCCAGTCACGAGCACGATCTTCACACTGGGCCAATTTTTACGAACCAGGCGCGCTGTTTCCCAGCCGTCCATCTCAGGCATCGCAAGATCAGTGAACACGAAATCGAAGTCACCGGCGCGCAGTTTCGTCACCGCCTCCTGGCCGCTTTCCGCCAGTTCGACGTGATGCCTGACAGCCACCAGCATCTCTGCAAGCGTTTCTCTCACCGGCTGCTCATCATCGACGACAAGAATCTTCAGGCTTCGCGTTTCACTCGCGCTGATCTGCGACTCTGCTGACGATGTTTTCGCCGCGATAGCAGGCAAGTCGATCATGAAAGTTGTGCCGCTGCCAGGCTCAGAAAGAACGCTGATCGATCCCGAATGCCGTTCGATAATGCTGTAACTAACTGACAATCCGAGGCCGGTGCCGTGCGCGCCTTTCGTTGAAAAGAATGGCTCGAATATCTTCTGCTTCACGTCCTCCGGCATTCCCATTCCATTGTCAATAAAGTGCAATTGCAGCCTACCGTCAATACGACGGCACGTGATTAACAAACGACCGCCCCGCGGCATCGCGTCCACGGCATTAACGATCAGATTGACAAAAACTTCACGCAGCTCCGACGCGCTGCCATAGGTGTACTGTTCTTTATCCGCACTGAGCTGGACGTCGTACTCAAGCGCTCGAATGCGCGCCTCGTTTTGCCAACGTGTTCGCGTTATCTCAACCGCATCGTTCAGCAGGCTGGTAACATCCACGAGCTCAAACTCTTTCACGGCCGACTTGCGCGCAAATGTCTGAATCCGTCGTACTGTGGCCGCGGCGTCTTCAGCGGCCGTTTGAATGATGTCGAGATTACGAACCAGTGCCGGATCATTGACTTGACGTCGCAGCAATTGGGCGCGTCCGAGAATCGCGGCCAGGGAGTTGTTGAAGTCGTGGGCCACGCCCGACGCGAGCTGGCCGAGGGCACGCAGCTTGTCGGCTCTCGCAGCGCGCTCGCGTTCTTC
>DAIOGT010000379.1:0-3198 GCA_036745095.1 Pyrinomonadaceae bacterium | reverse complement strand
CTTCCTACTGTTTGGAATCATAACAGTTGCCAGCTCAAGTGCTCAGGCGCAGTGGCAACGCGATCGGGATCGATGGGAACGCCGGCAGGACAGACGCGAAGATAGATACGAACGTCGCTACGGCCTTCAGGTCGCGCGTGAGCGTGGCTACAGCTACGGAATGAGCGTTGGCGCTGCCGACGCACAGCGTCGCCAGAGTTACAACCCGCAACGTTCACGTTACTGGAGAAAAGGTACGGAAGGTTACGATAACGACTTTGGAAACAAGGGACACTATCGCCAGGTTTTCCGTAACGCGTTCGAGCAGGGATATCGCGAGGGCTACCAGCGTTACGCCTACAACGGTCGTCGAGGCCGCCGGGACAACCGCTGGCCGCGGTACTAAGCCGCTCACTTACTAAAACCCTGAAGGGCGCCAAACCGGCGCCCTTCAGTCGTTTAAAGTTTCGGGGAAATAAAAACCTGGAAACTCCGGTCGATTGGCACTGCCTTATGGGTGGACAGGCGTTAATCCTAGTTCAACAAGGTGCTCATGAAAGTATTAGCTCAACAAAATCAAACCCTCTCGATGGAATTTCCGCTCACGCAAAACCGCCGGAATACATTGTCGTTGCTCCGCCGGCCGTTTAGGTTACTTAGTCCGAGAACTTCCGTGCCCTCGACCGAGGATTTCATGCGCGTGAACAACGCGACCGTGCGCGAAGGCAAGTCGCATCGCGTTTGGCCGCCTGAAGTTTTGCGCAAGTTTCAGACGGCCGAGATCGTTACCGAACCGCAAACGCAGCACTACATTTTGCGCGATCGTAGCATTTCGCCAGTCGCGCGCTGATCTCAGTTAGAACAAGTAACCACGGGTGACACAGATTTAAATCCGATTTTAGTCTGTGTCATCCGTGGTTCTGTTTTGCTCGTCGAGCCACGCCTTGAGCGGTGCGAAGTAATCGATGATCGCCGTCGCATCCATCTTGTCTTCGCCCGTCATCGCCTTCAACGCGGCCGGCCACGGTTCACTCGATCCCATCGCCAGCATCGCTTTCAGTTTCTCCCCCGCTTTTTTATTTCCGTAAATCGAGCACTGGTAAAGCGGACCAGTAAACCCAGCCTCTCGACACAACGCCCGGTGAAATTGAAACTGCAGGATCGCCGCCAGAAAGTAACGCGCGTACGGCGTGTTCGCCGGTACGTGATACTTCGCGCCCGGATCGAAATCCTGTTCCGTCCGCGGCGCCGGCGCTGCAATTCCCTGGTACTTCTCACGCAACTCCCACCACGCCTTGTTGTAATCATTTGGCCCAACCTGGCCCGAGAAAACCTTCCACCGCCACTGGTCCACCAGATACCCAAACGGCAGGAACGCGACCTTGTCGAGCGCGCGATTCAGTAGAAAACCCATGTCCGCCCTTTGATCCGGCACCGCGTTGATCAAACCGAGTTGTTTGAGATACGGCGGCGTAACCGACAACGCGATCGTGTCGCCTATGGCTTCGTGAAACGCGTCGTTCGCACTCTCGCGGAAGAGAAAAGGCTGCGTCGAGTAAGCCATCTGATAATAGTTATGGCCCAGCTCGTGATGGACCACCGAGAAATCTTCCTCGTTGATCTGTATGCACTGCTTCAGCCGAACATCCTTCTCGTAGTCGATGTCCCACGCACTCGCGTGACAGACCACTTCACGATCGGTAGGTTTCTTAAACAACGATCGCTCCCAGAAAGTTTTCGGCAACGGATCGAACCCGACGGAAGTAAAGAACTGCTCGCCGTAACGCACCATCTGTAGCTCATCGGTGTTTCGCGATTTGAGTATCTGCGTCAGGTCATAACCGCGGTCCGCATTCTCCGGGGCGAGCAACGGATAGATATTTCCCCACGTTTGCGCCCACATGTTGCCGAGCAGGTGCGCCGGTATCGGTTTGTCTTCAGAAACGATCTCCTTGCCGTACTTCTCGCTCAACTTGCGCCGCGTGTATGTGTAAAGCGACTCGTAGAGTGGCTTGACTTGTTGCCACAGCCGTTCCATCTCGGCGGCAAAAGCATCGGGCTCCATGTCGTACTTCGAACGCCACATCGCGCCCGTGTCAGCAAAGCCCATCTCCTTCGCGCCCTTGTTGCTGAGCTCGACAAAGCGCACATAGTCTTTGCGAATCGGAATCGCGATCTGGTGCCAACCCAGCCACGCTCGCTTAAGTTCCTCAGGATCACGACTGTTGCCCATGATCTCTTCGAGCTCGGTGAGCGAGAGACACTTTCCTTTTTCGCCGTCCGGACAATACTTGCCTTTGCCGTAATCACCTTCCATTGACGCGGCAATCTTTGTGAGCTCCGTGCGTTCGGCCGGATCTTTCGGCGCCGGCAGCGTGAGAAGAAGTTTCAGGAGTTTCAGTTTGCGCCTGGCTTCAGGCGAGAGGTCCACGTTCTCGTAGCGACGTGCCTGTTCGGCGAGTTCGGTAGTTGCAGCGATCAGGTTTTCATTCGCGTCGGCAGCGAGTGCTTCCGTGTCGTCTGTGATGAAAGTGCTCTTTATCCAGTCTGCCCGAGCAGATTTGATACTGAGGTCCAGCAGACGTTTTTCGGCGTCGGCAATAAATCTCTCGGCATCCTCTTTCGTGCCCGAGCCGGGATTTGCAACGAGATTCGGATCGTTAGTACACGACATAAGCGCCAGTCCCACACTGAGAACAAAGAAGACGCCAAGCCAGAGTTGGCGGCGTTGAAAGATGAAGCTCACCATTAACCTCCCGAGGAGTCATTCTATTTTCGACAAACGAAGGGGATTTGCGAATCAATATAGCGGGGATTGCAAGCGGGCGCCACCCGCCGTGCTGTACGGAGGCGCCCGGCGTGAAGAACTTTATTTCAAGGGGCAGAGAGACGAACCGGTATTGCTGCTGGCGTGAGGTCCAGCCAAAAAAGCTTTAACTTCAGTATTGCAACTGCTTACGGACGGACGATACCCTTCTTGATATTTCGCTGCCACGCTTCGTAATTCCTGATCCGGCGTTTAGCCTGTTTGCGAGTCAGCTTCATTTCCTGAGCTACATAATCGATCCGTGCGGTGCGGTCCTTTTTCTTATCAAACCGGTCCCCCGGCGCTCTGAGGTAAAACTTGTAGGCGGTGGACCATTCTGCTTTTACTTCGTCGGTGGCTTGAACGCCCCGTTTCTCTGGCATATGCCTGCGGGCTCCCTTCAGGAGGATTTT
>DAIOGT010000378.1:0-3204 GCA_036745095.1 Pyrinomonadaceae bacterium | reverse complement strand
TTTTTTGAAGTATTTTGAGGAGCACGGACACCACCGCGTTCGTTCGTCGCCGCTCTTGCCCGCCAACGATCCGACGTTACTGTTCACAAATGCGGGCATGAATCAGTTTAAGGATACGTTTTTGGGCTCGGAAAAGCGTGAGTATGTGCGCGCCGCTTCATCGCAGAAGTGTGTGCGTGCAGGCGGCAAGCACAACGATCTTGACGAGGTAGGAAAGACCGCGCGGCATCACACGTTTTTCGAGATGCTGGGTAATTTTTCGTTTGGCGACTATTTCAAAGAAGACGCGATCAAGTTTGCCTGGGAGCTGCTGGTTGATGTTCTGAAACTCGATCCAAAGCGACTGTGGTTCACGGTTTACGAGGGCGACGCGGAAGTGCCGCCTGATGAAGACGCTGAACGTTTCTGGCAACAAGTGGGCGCACCCGCCGAGCGGATCCTGCGCTTCGGTCATAAAGACAATTTCTGGCAGATGGGCGACACGGGCCCGTGTGGACCATGCAGCGAGATTCATTACTACATGGGCGCGAGTCCGGACGATCCCGAGAATTCAGCTGAGAACGTTAACGGTCCGGGCGACACGATCATGGAGATCTGGAACCTCGTCTTCATGCAGTTTGATCGAAGTGAGATCGAGAAAGGTAAATATAAACTCGATCCTTTGCCGGCGCCGTCGGTCGATACCGGCGCCGGACTCGAGCGTCTTGCGGTCGTGTTGCAGGGCGTTAAGTCAAACTACGATACGGACCTGATCCGCCCGATCATCGACTTTACCGCGAAGCTTGCCGATCGGAATTACGAACCGGAAACTCAGGAAGGGTTTGCCATGCGCGTGATTGCAGACCACGCGCGCACCGCTGCGTTTTCTATTTCAGACGGGATTTTACCCGGTAACGAAGGACGTAACTCAGTTCTCCGAAAAATCATGAGGCGTGGCATCTATCAGGGGCGGCACACGCTTGGTTTGGAGGGTCCCTTTTTTAATCAGGTGACGAACTGCGTCGTCGATCTAATGAACGACGCCTATCCGGAACTCGAGATCCATCGCGAGTTCATTACGAAGATGGTGCGGCTGGAAGAAGAGCGATTTGCTTCAACCCTGACTGTGGGGTTGAACAAGCTTGATGAAGTATTCACTGCCGCGAAAGGCGCGATGCCGGATTACAAAATTCTCGCCCGACTCTACGATACTTTTGGCACACCAAGCGACCTGATACGAATTGGTCTGGAAGAACGGGGTTTCGCAGTCGAAGAAGAAGAGTTCAATAAATCATTCAAAACCGCACTTCAAGAGCTCCAGCAGACAACGACGACGGCTGAGAAGGGGGAGACGAAACTCAAAACCAGACCTGTTTATGCAACCCTGGCCGGACGGCTGCCGAGATCGATCTTCAAGGGCTACGAAACCACGCGTGTAGGTGATTCAACAGTCCTGGCCTTAATTAAGGGCGAAGAGGTTGAGGCGTTGAGCGAAGGAGAAGAGGGAGAGATCGTACTTGACCGTACGCCTTTTTACTCTGAGGCTGGTGGGCAGGTCGGCGACGTCGGCATGTTTGTTGGCTCAACAAACGAGTTGGCTGTCGTTCTCGACACTTATTCGCCGGCTCAGGGTTTAGTCGTCCACAAGATCAGAGTCGAGAAGGGCAGTTTCAAAGTCGGCGATACGGTGTCGGCTGAAGTCGACGTCGAGAAGCGCGACGCAACGAGACGCAACCATACCGCGACGCACCTGATGCATGCAGCGCTGCGCGAGGTTTTGGGGACACACGTGAAGCAGGCCGGCTCGGTGGTCGCGCCAACTTACCTGCGTTTCGACTTCACGCATTACCAGCCGTTAACGGCCGCTGAAAAAGAAGAGATCGAACGACTCGTCAACTATCACATCCTCCGTAACGAGCCCGTGCAAACCGACGAGATGGCGGTCGATGAAGCAATGCGCTCAGGCGCAATGGCGTTGTTTGGCGAGAAATACGGTGAGCGAGTGCGCGTGCTATCAATCAAAGGCGTCGAGAATATCTTTTCGAGAGAGCTGTGTGGCGGCACACACGTACGCGCGACCGGCGATATCGGTCTGTTCAAGATCACGAGTGACGAGTCGATCGCGTCCGGTGTGCGGCGTATTCGCGCCATCACGGGTATGGATGCGTACGAGCGTTTTCGCGAAGCTGAAGTTTTGGTCGATGGCCTGAGCAGCGGTTTGAGAACGTCGCGAAATGATCTGCCCGTGACTGTAACCCGGTTGCAGGAAGAGTTGAGAAAAGCGCGGCGCGAAGCGGAAGAGCTGCGGTTGAAGATCGCGACTGGTACCGCCGGCGCTTCGTCGAACGGCGACGAGTCGCGCGAAGTCGCCGGTATCAAAGTTCTGGTGCGTGAGGCGAGTGGGCTTGATGCTGGCGCGATGCGACAACTTTCAGACACGCTCCTCGCGCGGATCAAGTCGGGCGTCGTCGTGCTCGGACGCAGCAGTGATGGAAAGGTTTCGCTCATCGTGCGCACGTCTTCGGACCTGACCGGGAAAGTTCCGGCGGGACAGGTGATTAAAGAGCTCGCGCCAATCATTGGAGGCAAAGGCGGCGGCAAAGCCGACATGGCTGAAGGTGGTGGCAATCAACCAGAGAACCTTGCCGCCGCGCTCCAGAAGAGCTATGAGGTCGTGGAGCGTATGCTCACTTAAACGGCCCGTTGCTACATGCTCTTCTGTTTTTCAGTCAGCGTGATTCTCATCTTCTCGAGCGTGACCTTGTTGAGCGTGCCCGTCACCTTGAGTCCTTCCGCCTGCTGATACTTTCGCAACCCATCCCGCGTCGCATCATCAAGCTTCCCGAGCTGCTCTCCGCCGTAAAACCCCCGCTCCTTCAAGATCGCCTGAGCCTGGTTGATCTGTTCCTTTGTGGCGCGAAAGATGGGGCCGCGTTTGGACCCCTGTTTCGACGCTGTTTTGGTTGTAGTTGACGATGAACTCTGGGCCAGCACTCCGTTGGTGAAGACACAGAGCAGTAGTAGACAAACAGTAAGGATGTTCTTCATGTTGTTCTTCCTTTGTGAGGCGCGCTGAAGCGCGCGGTTTATGGTTTAACCGTGAGGCTACCGGTCCGAAAAAGCGCCGCTATCATACATCCCTTGTCAAGAACCGGGGAAATCGCGTGTTCAACAATCTTGGCAAGAGTTTAACGAGCGTGGTAGGATGCTGAGGTGCGAAGGGCG
>DAIOGT010000377.1:0-3235 GCA_036745095.1 Pyrinomonadaceae bacterium | reverse complement strand
GCGACCCCCTGATTCGTAGTCAGGTACTCTATCCAACTGAGCTACGGGTGCGAAGAGCGTAATAGTAAATAATGCGCGCCGAGTTGTAAAACGCTCACCGCGCGAAATATCCCGGCTTCGTGCGCGCCGTGAGGTCGGAATTCGCAACTTCGACCTTGATCTCGTGCCACTTTCCGCGCGGCCGGTCGCTCTTTGCCTGGTAAGCAACGGTGTACAGCGTGCGAAGACTCGCGGCGACCTCGCGATAAAGCTGCGCCATGTATTCCAAACGATTGATCTCGTTCAAACGCCCACCCGTGCGATCCGCAAGCGATTGCAAACGCGCGCGCGCGGCCGCGTAGATGCCGACGATGTTCGGCGTCTGCAACGGCAGCCGGCGCGGATCACCCGACGGGAGCGCGAGCGGGTAAATCGTCACGCCCTGACGATCTGCAGATGACAATACAAAATTCAGATCCGCACTCGCGTTCGGCTGGATCGCCGCCAGCGCTTCTTCGTTTGTTTGCGCCTTCGACAACGTCGTGCGATCGAAGTTGCGAAGCCGCGTGTCTAACCCATCAGTCAAAACAACGATCGCCTTGCGCCGGCGCGGTCCTTCCTTCTCCAACTCTTTTAACGCGTATTTCAAAGCGTCGTAAAAATGCGTTTCACCTGCGCCCGTCGCAATCTCGATTGCATACGCCGTTTTCTTGCGGTCGGTTGTGAAACCTGTCAACGACTTAACGTCTTTATTAAACTGGATCACGGAGACGCGATCCTCGGGCGTCAGCGCGTCGAGAAAGCGTTGGCTCGCGAGCTTCAACTGCTGCCGGAAGTTGATCGTCGAGCCTGACATGTCGAGCATCAACACGAGGCTGAAAGGCGCATCAACGGGTTCGAAATGTTGAATCGACTGCTTCACGCCGTCTTCGTAAACAGTGAAATCGTTGCGTGTTAACGAAGTGATAGCGCGGCCCTGCTTGTCGACTACGCCGATATTCAGTTGTATGAGTGAGGTGTCAGTGGTAATGACATCGTCAACCTCCTGCGACCGCGCCGGAACAAGCCCAACCAACACAAAAAGTGCCAAAATAAATAGTTGAAAACAGGGTTTTGCGTAATGCATATGAAAATGGGCCTGCAAGTATGCCCGCCCGTCCAAAGTTTTTCAAACGTGCTGATTTCCGACGCATTTGCCCGTAAATCGGTTGCTTTTGCCGCGGATTGTTTATAATGCCGGGACTTTGTCGTTCCTCACAGATTATCGTCCAAATTTTTGTTCGGAATGCGGCGAGAAGATCCTGCGTCTGCGATGGCGTGTGTGGACCAGCAGGAGGTTTTGCGACAAGTGTTTTACGCGAGCAGGTAGAACGCTGAGGCTGCAACGTGTTTTGATGGTCGTGGGTCTCTTCGTTTTCGGAATCCTGATCGGACGAGGTTTCAAACACGAACGCGCGCCGCTCGTGATACAGCGCGCCGCCAGTGTTCCCGCACAAACTGAAACAAGCACGCAGCTCCCGCTCACAATCGAACAAACCTACACTTGCGGAGCACGAACAAAAAAGGGCACGCCCTGCTCACGTCGTGTGCATGGTCCAGTCCGCTGCTGGCAGCACAAAGGCGCGAAGGCAATGTTGCCGCTGGAGAAGTTAGTTATTAAGGAATAAATGCAACGTGTTACGATAACCGTCGATTGGAGGCCGCGATGCAAGCTTTAGAAACGCAAAAACCAGTCGAGATCAATTTCTCACCACTCACGCGTCGCTACACTCTCGAAGAGTTTTGGGCACTGCCCGAACGCGAGGACCATGCGCGCTACAACCTCATCGGAGGATATCTTTTTATGGTTCCACCACCAAACCCGCCTCACGGGGACGTGGCCTCACGAATGAACAGATCGTTAGTAAGGTTCCTGGATGCAAGCAAGATCCCAGGCGATGTGCATTTCCCGCCCGAACCGATCTACGTCCGCGCCGAAGGGTCAACGTATCTCGAACCCGATATGATGTACGTGTCGACAGAGCTGCGGCAAAAGATGGGTACGAAGCGCACTTCAGCCGACATCGTCTTTGAGTTTCTGTCTCGCACCACAAGCGTCTACGATCGCACCACCAAAGCCGACACGTACCTCGCTCTAGGTGTCCGGGAGCTATGGCTCGTCGATCCGTTGACCACCACAATCGAAGTGCGACACGCAACTACACACGAAGAATCATTGGTATGGGAAGTATGGCGATATCCGCGTGGATACAGTGCGAAATCGCGCGTACTCGAAGGCTGGGAAGTTTCAGTGGACGAAATCTTCAGAGGTTTGGAGTTCGCGGGATGATCAGGATTGGTCATCCTGATCATCCCGATATTGCATTTATTTATTCCGCTGCTCCGTGGCCTTGGAGGTGTGCCGGTTGTTGATCGTCTTGACTGGCCCAGCGGGTTTGGGCGGAAGCTTCACCGGGGTTTTCAACTTCGCCATCACCTCGGCAATCGCACGCTCAAGCTGCGGATCTTTTCCGGCGATAACCGACTGCGGATCGTTATCAACCTCGATGTCCGGATCCACGCCGTAACCCTCGATGATCCATTCGCCGTTCTTACTCGCAAGACCCGACTCAGGAACATTTACGACTCCGCCGTCGATTAGTTGACCACGGTTCGTGATGCCAACTACACCACCCCACGAACGCTTGCCAATCAATGGTCCAAGTCCGGCTTCGCGGAACATCGCCGGGAAGATGTCGCCATCTGACGCTGAGTTTTCGTCAAGCATCGCGACCATCGGTCCGAGGAAGACGCCGTCTGGATACGTGTTGGCATCGTCGTTGGTCCTTGAATAATTCAAAGCCAACACTTTTCGTCGCAGACGCTCGATGAGCATGCGCGAAACGTTTCCGCCACCGTTGGCACGCACGTCGACGATCAGCGCTTCCCTTCTCAGTTGCGGATAGTACCACTTGATAAACTCGCGGATACCGTTGGCGCCCATGTCGGGAACGTGCAGGTAGCCAACCCGTCCATTCGTTGCTTTCGCGACTTTTTCGCGATTGTAATCGACCCAATCAAGATAGATCAGGTTCTGTTCATCCGTGATCGGCCTGTAAGAGACCGTCCGCGCGCCCTGCAGCGACGGAGTCTTGTTGAGCGTGAGCTGGACCGGATGGTCGGCTTTGTTTCTCAGCAGACGATACGGATCATCGTTCGCCTTCAACTCTTCACCATCGATCGCCAGCACGTAGTCGCCGACACTCGCATTCACGCC
>DAIOGT010000376.1:0-3270 GCA_036745095.1 Pyrinomonadaceae bacterium | reverse complement strand
GAATACTCCAAAGCCGTACACTCCAAAACCCACAGTAATCTCAATACTTCAAGCCACGGCCCATCTCGTGCTATCCTATGACCCCTTCCCTTCTTCAACCCCCTGTTAACAACGGCGCGCGTGAGCGCGGATTCTCGGAGAATGCCATATGAAAAATACCGACGTCAGACCGCCGGTCTTTATGCTTGTGTTAGCTATTTCAGTAATCGTTATTGCAGCAAGTGGTTGTGCGCGTGGTCCAGTGGCGAATGCCAATGTAAACACCAACATCAACACAAACGTTAACGCTAATGCTACGGGCGCAAACATCAACGCAACCACCGCACCCTCAACAATCGCGGCGCGCGAACCAGAAACCTACAAGGCCACCCTCGTCTTCACCGCAGAGACCGAAGGCGGAGACAAAGCCATCGGTATTCCAACGCTGTCCGCTGAAGTCGCGAAGAACGGAAATGACCGCCGGCTCTCGTTCAAACTCCCAGACGGATCGGATCTCGTTTACCTCGAACGTGCAGGCGTGCAATACGGAATCGCCCCCGCGCGAAAGCAATATGCCGAGCTGACACCCGAAGCCACCGGTTTTCAAATTCAGAAGCTGATGACTCCCGGACAAGTGGTGGCGTACCTCGATCGACTCCGCGGCATCGAATTCGTCGGCGAAGAACAGATGTTAGGGCGAACGGCGCTGAAATATCGCTACGCACGAACTGCCCAAACGCAGACATCAGCTGGCGAAGTCAGGACGGAATCCTTCGTCTACGTCGATAAAGACACCGGATTGCCGTTGCGCGCGGAACTTTTCAGCGAAGCGACTGGTAATGTACAGGGAGTCAAAGGCGCGACGGTCGTGGCGGAGATGCGCGACATCACAACGAATGTCGATCCCAGTCTTTTCGAAATACCAACGGGCATGAACAAGGTCTCGGAAGCGCAAGTGCGCGCGCAAGTGAACGCAGTGACAAACACGATTGCGGCAGTGCTCAGAACGCTGTTGACCAACATGAATACAGCGCCGCCACCATCGTCGACTGCGTCACCGACTGTGTCGCCAACGGTGTCACCGGCGGCCAGTCCGAGTCCAACACGTTAAAGGTGAAGAAATGAAATATGTTGTAATTCTCCTTGTCGGAATTTTGCTAGGCGGCGGTGCTGCGGTGTTTTTTCTCGGCACGCCGCCGGCGAAGTCCGCACCAGGCGTGGCTATCAAGCCGCCTGATCAAAGTGGAAATCAGCCGGGCGCTGTCGTAATCGCATTGGAGCAGAGTTTCATCGACGCTGTTATGTCGACGACCTTCAGCGGCCTCGGCACACCAACGTTTCAACTCGGTGAGAATCGCGATGGTTCTGAACGAATGGAACAGGCACTGTTTCAGGGTGGCTGCGCGAACACGATCACGTTGCTGCCCGAAGTCAGTGGTGTAAAGACAGGCGTCGAGTTTCGCAATGGCGAAGTGTACGCGCCGATGGCCTTCACCGGCAGTTATAACCTCGCCGGGAGCTGTATGCAGTTCAAGGGTTGGGCTCAGAACAAGATCAGATTGTCGTTCGATCAGGAAAAGCAGACGGTTTTCGGCTACGTTGATGTTGAAGGCATGAACCTCGAAGGCGTTAACCCACTCGCGAACAGCTTTGTGACTGTGTTTGTCCAGGGCGCGATCAATCAGAAGGTAAATCCATTGGTACTGGTTAACGAGGCACAGCTATCGCCGCTGATTCCGGTGAAAGCGAGCAATGGAGCAGTCAAAGCACGCGCGAAAGATGTGCGCGCCGAGGTCCTCGATGGTTCGTTGAAGCTGTTTTTGACTTACGAATTCACGGGTGTGAAGGATCAGGGGACGTAGAATCCGTGGCTGGTTTAGTGGCCAGCATTCGCTGACGTTCAAAGTGTTCCGCGATCTCTTCCGCTGTCTTGCGTCCAACAAAGGGCGTCAGCTCCGAAACACCCGCGCGTGAAATTCTCTGAATCGATCCGAAGTGACGCAGCAATCTCCCTTTGCGCTTATCTCCAACACCCGGAATCGCCGTGAGCTCGGAAGTGAAGTCGCGCAGCTCGCGGCGTTTGCGATGATAAGTGACTGCAAACCGGTGCGTCTCATCGCGCACCATCTGCAACAGCCGCAGTATTAACGAGTGTGAATCGAGATAGATCGGTTCATCCTCACGATCCTTCATCAACAGGTAAGCAACATCATTATGTCGTTGTGGCGGTTTGACGATGGCGACCATCGGAATCGCTTCGAGACCGAGCTCGCTCATCGCGTTCGCTGCGGCGTTTAACTGTGCCTTGCCGCCGTCGATCATGATCAAATCCGGCAGCGGCTTTCCTTCTTCGAGCAATCGACGATAACGTCGGGTCACGACCTCGTGCATCGAGGCGACGTCGTTCGCTCCTTCAACACTTCGAATTCTAAACTTCCGGTACTCGGCACGATTCATCTTGCCGTTGTCACACACGACCATGCCCGCGACATTCTCGGCGCCCTGAATGTGGGAGATATCAAACGACTCGATGCGTGCAGGAAAGTGCGGCAGCTCGAGGGTCTCCTGTAACTCTTCGAGCACACGCTTCATGTCGGGTTTAAGGATCCGGAAACGCTGCTCGAACGCGAGCTTTGCGTTTTTATCGACAAGGTCGATCATGTCGCGCTTCTCGCCGCGTTGCGGATCGTATATTTTGACGCGCCGGCCCTTACGCTTTGTCAGTGCTTTCTCGAGCAACTCGCGATCGGAGAAATCAACCGGCACATAGATCTCACGCGGCACGTAGTCAGACGCGTAATACTGCGAGAGCACGTCGCTCAGGAATTCAGCCGGATCGAAACTGTCTTCAGGCAAGTCTTCCCAGAAAAACTCTCTGCGCCCGACGATGTTTCCTTCGCGCATCGTGAAGAGTTGCAGGGCGAGGCGTTGTCCTTCGCGATAGTAGCCGAAGATGTCGACGTCGCTTTCGGAAGTCGTCGCCATCTTTTGTTGTTCTGAAAGCCTGATCACGGTCTTGCGCAGATCGCGGTACTTCGCCGCCAGCTCGTAGTGCATCGTGTCCGAAGCTTCAAACATGCGCGACTCGAGTGCGTCGGCGAGTTCTTTATTGCGTCCTTCGAGCAGCAGTCTTACGTCTCGCACTGCTTCCTGATACTGTTCCGGCGTGCACAGTCCCTTGACGCACGGGCCAAGGCAGCGTTTGATGTGATACTCAAGACACGGTCGCGGCGCTTTACCGTCAATCTCGATATCGCACGTGCGCAACTGAAAAGTTCTATTAATCAAATC
>DAIOGT010000375.1:1542-3281 GCA_036745095.1 Pyrinomonadaceae bacterium | reverse complement strand
AAGGAAAAACACGGACTCGGCACTAACACCGCCTCGTGGCTTGCGGAACGCGCGGAAGGAAAAGGCGAAGAAGCCAGTGACCCGGATCGATATCTGGAGGCGGCCGAACGTGACGTGGAGAAGATGTTCTCAGGCGGTAAGGCCAAACTGCGTCCGCTTTACGATGCGCTCTTGAAACTCGGACTCAAGACCGGCAAGGAAGCTAAAGCGTGTCCTTGCCAGACGATTGTTCCGCTCTATCGCAACCACGTCTTCGCGCAAATCAAACCCACCACGCAAACACGCATCGATTTGGGATTTGCTCTCGGTGATACGAAACCGACAAGTCGATTGATCGACACTGGCGGCTACGCAAAGAAGGATCGGATCACGCACCGGATTCCGATCACGTCAATGGAAGACATCGACGACGAGGTGAGACACTGGCTCAAAGTCGCGTATGATCGCGACGCATAAACAATCGTCCTGCTATGCCATCCTCACTAGGCCAGCTTGGAGAAGCTTACGCGGCTGCATACCTCGAGCAGCTCGGCTACCGGCTCGTTGCCGCAAACTTTACCTTACCTGTCGGCCGCAACATGCGCGGCGCGATCATCAATGCGGAGATCGATCTCGTCGCTTACGACGGCGACACCTTGTGCTTCATCGAAGTTAAGACTCGCGCCTCTGAGTGGTTCGCGCCGCCACAGGTCAACGTCGATTTGCGAAAACGTCGACAGATCACTCGCGCCGCTCGCGTCTATCGACAGATGCTCGGCATCGAGAGCGAAGCGCATCGCTACGACGTCGTCACCGTCGTTCTCAATGACGGCTCCACACCTCACGTCGAACTGCTGCGTAACTTCTGGACCGAAGAGTCCCTCCGCAAACGACGCTGGCATTTCGATCCGTTTTATTAGCCACTAAGGGCACATCAGCTAGCGGACTTGCGCTGAGGTCGTTTCTTTCGATCGTAACGGCGCGTTCTTCACGTACTTGTCGAACCAATTGATCATCTCGTACAACACGTGCTCGATACTCTCGCGCCCCGCATAGCCGTGCGCCTCGTGCGGCAACATCACAAGCCTCACTGTTGCACCGTGACCCTTCATCGCCTGGTACATTCGTTCCGACTGGATCGGGAACGTGCCCGTATTGTCGTCAGCCTCGCCGTGAATCATCAGCATCGGCTCGTTGATCTTCGACGCGTACATAAACGGCGACACTTTCAGATAAAGTTCGGGAGCCTCCCAGATCGTGCGGCGTTCACTCTGAAAACCAAACGGCGTCAACGTGCGATTATATGCGCCGCTCCGCGCGATGCCGGCACGGAAGAGATCACTATGGGCCAACAGGTTCGCCGTCATGAAAGCACCATAACTGTGACCGCCCACACCCACACGATCCGGATCCGTAACGCCCATCTCCGTCGCTTTATCAATCGCGGCTTTCGCGCTCATCACGATCTGTTCGACGTAAGTGTTGTTGACAGTTTCGGGGCTACCAACGACCGGCATCGTCGCGTTGTCGAGTATCGCGTAACCTTCCAGCAGGAAAAACAGGTGTGACGTGCCAACGATCGAGGTTGCTTTTTGCGTCGAGCCGGTGATCTGTCCCGCGGTGGTGGCGTCGGTAAACTCGAGTGGGTACGCCCAAACGACAGTCGGCAGCCGCGTGCCTTCTTTGTAGTCGGGTGGCAGGTAAAGCGTAAACGAACACTGCACACCATCGGCACGTTTGTAGGTGACGAGCTGCTTCTT
>DAIOGT010000375.1:0-1442 GCA_036745095.1 Pyrinomonadaceae bacterium | reverse complement strand
TCGTAATCGGAAATTAAAACAACTCCATCCTTCTCGCCCCAGATCATGTTGCTGAAGCGCTGCTCGGTCTTGAAAAACTCAGCGGGCTGACTTGTAAAAGGCGCCTTCAGCATGAAGACACTGTCGCGATGTGGAACCTTCTTTTTCGGATTGCCATCGTCCAGCGCCCTCACCCAGAGAAGTGTCGCGGGCTCGTCTGGCCGCCAGCGAACGGAGCGTGGGCCAGTGATGACGCCATCGATGGGGACCTGATCCGCTAGCGGCAAGCTCGCAACTTTATAAACAACCTTGCCTTTGGCGTCCCATACTTCGATGTCCTTCGGAAACGCGTTGTCAGGAAAGAGATACGAAAACGGCCGGTGTAGTCGTGTCACTAACAAGTGTTGACCGTCAGGCGCTGGATTTACGGTTTGAAAAATCCCGGGCTGGCCTAAGGGCGTGACGCGTTCTGTAGCAGCGTCAACCAGGGCCAACTGCGCAGTCGCGTAATACTCATACAGCTTTTCGTCGTGCGGACTCTTCAGCAAGTCCTCATACGTTCTTACTGGTCCAGGCCTGCCGGAGCTCTCCTGTGTATTCGGTTCGGTCGGGACCGCCGGTGTCGCGGGCGCGGCCCCGCGATTGGCAGGAATCAGTTGGACCAGCAGCGTGCGATTGTCGGGCATCCAGTTCAACGCACTGGGCATGATTGAATTGATGCTCAAACTTTTGAGGTTCCGGATTTTGCCGGTTGCTGCGTCGCCTATCCAAAGCTCGACACGATTAGGTGCTCCATTTAGAAATGCGAAGTACTTTCCGTCGTCACTCCATTCGACACCGCTGATCTTCGCGCCTGGCGGCACTTCGATTTTGACTTCGGAGCCATCCGCCACGCGCTTCAACGTTAGTGCGACTGCATACTGATAACGGTGTGGCGAGTTTGCCGCGGGATTGATGCGACGGCCGGCGAGTCGGAGCATGGGTTGGGCCAGGTCAGCGAGTGGCGGATAGCGCAGACCGGTTGTAAGGATGATGTTGTCGCGCGTTGGGCTTACTGAAATGCCGGGCGTGACGGGCGCGTTTAGGATGTCGAGCACTTCCTTTGGCGGCTTTTTATAGCCCTGTTGCGCCAGGCAGACCTGAACAGTAAGCAATAACGCTATCGCTACACGACAGACTATTTTGTGGGCATGCATGATCCGGCTCCTTGGGTTGAGAGAATGGAAGCGCCCGCAACTTATTAGACTTCCCTCGCCTTGTCAATCCCGTTTAGAGCGCGGTTTGTGGACGCTGATATCGCGGCCCGTGTTTTATGTTTGGTCAATTTGTTGACGTGCGTTGCGCTGGCGCTTAGACTGCCCGTCATAGACTCGACGGTTGCGCGTCGGTACCGGCGTGAGACTTAGGGTTAAAACAACGGTGCAATGTTATTGGGCTATCCCCTCTCGCATTGCACCGTTTGT
>DAIOGT010000374.1:0-3328 GCA_036745095.1 Pyrinomonadaceae bacterium | reverse complement strand
TCAGGTGTTTGCAGCCACTGATGCGCGTGCAAGTGGTGAATGTGATGCTCTTTCGGTCCCGCGTGTACAACTCTCATCTTCACTGCATCACCGATATAGCTGTGATGCACATTCGATGGATCGTCGGGATACAAGACTTTGGTCGCCTTGCGGCCCGTGATCAGCTTGCCAGTACTGTCAACCGTGTTCGCGGGAACGTCCACGATTTGCGCGGGGTCGCCAATGGTCCATGAAGAAAGGAAGAACTCTTCAAATTTGCACTCAGTGCAATTGAACATTGGCCCGACGCCGAGTCGATTCGCGAGAATCTCAGCGCCCGCGCCTGCGATTCCATAATTAATCGCAAACTTGTCCTGAACACCGTGGAGCGTGTGACTCAGAACTGGATCGCGAAACTGCGGAAACGCCTGGATGTTGCGAATTTCATCGTGATAGATCACCGTGAATTCGCGGAAAGGCCGCTCACGGTCTTTTTCGGTCGCATTCGGCCGGAAGGTACCGGCTGGGAATCGTCCCTTGTTTGGACCGGTGATGATCGCGTTGAGGTCTGTATTCACGATCGTGTCGCCATTGAGCATTTTGATGATCGGCTGGCCGGCACGAGCATGACCTACCGGGTACACAGCGTCGTAATTAAGAATGGGCTGACCATTGGGAGTGGTACCAACTTTTGCCAACGCCATGTCGGCAGCAGTTAGCTGTGAGCGATACCATTCGGCGCCTTTCGGTTCGACGTTAACGCTGCCGAACAATCCTTCTGCGAGCGTGCCGCCATCGGCTTCGCCGCTGGTCGTGGCGCCAGTGCTGTACATGAGGTTGTTACCTTCACGCGTGGCTGTGAACGTATAGATAGCCGAACCGCCGGGTCCCACCAAACTCGGTGGATTAACGCCGACGTTCGATCCATCTGAAGCGATGCTTCCCACCAGTTCCATGCCTATGACATGCACTCCAGCCGAGCGCGTCGCAGGTTGGTTGCTGCGTGGGCTGGCTGAGAGAAGGTTGGTGAAAGTAATTCGCAGGCAGTCGCCGCTGTTCATACGCAGCACGATTGGCCGTGGTCGTTTGTCAGACCGCAGCCGCACGTTGCCGGCGACAAGTCCTTTGAGAGGATCTACCGCCACGACGTCTTTCTTGAGTGCGTAGATCATGGCGTTTGGATTCACCGCACCGAGGCGGTTGAACATGATCGCCTGATCGAGCGCGACGACGTCTGCCTTGATTGTGCGGCTACAAACTGGGGCAGGTGTTGGTGATGGGAGGGCGAGGAGTTCTTCCCCCACTGGTTCGATTTGTTGGATCTGTGCTTGGGCGGTGATGCCCGATAACATGAGCACAAGAGATGAGAATGCGAGCAGAAAGTATAGCTTTCTCTTGCGATGTATGTGATGTTCGTCCTTCATGTTAATTCCTCCAGATGGGCTCTGGTATGAACCGGCAAAGCGAGGGTGACCGAATAGGTCCAGGGCGTACTTCGAGCCCAACCATCTGTGATTCAGTGCGTTTGGAAGGATTCGCGCTGTTTCGATTGACCGCTTGATCCTGGGCTGACTCTCGAGCGAGATAAAGACTCGAATGAGTTTGATTCCGCGGCTGCAAACGCTATGCCTTGAGAACGTGAAGATATTTTGTAGATTTTTAGAAATGAAAAGCGGAAACCTTCACAACGAGTGCGCGCTTTTCCCCACAGTGAAGTGATTAAAGCCTTTGTGACGAATGAAACATCTCTAGCATGACACTTGCTACATGCTGGCCCAACCGTGACCTCAACCCTTAAAGGAGACTGATCATGAAGAGAGTTTTAGCTGCATTTATTATGACGATGATTTTGGTGCCGGCAGTGGCCCAATCGCAAACGCAAACCGTCGCTGACGACTGCGCTTGTGAGTCACAAGTCTTGCCAGCCACGCTTGCGATCGTAAACGGCGTTACGATCAGCGCACGCGACATTGAAAAGGCTACCGGTGATTCGGTGCGCGATCTTCAACGCCAGGTCATCGACGCGCGCAAGCGCGAGCTCGACCTTATGATCAATTCAAAACTTCTCGCTGCTGAAGCGAAAAAACGGGGGCTGAGCACTACAAAGCTCCTCGAAAAAGAGGTCGTCGGCAAAGTAATACCGCCAACTTCAGTTGAGGTGCGGGCCTTTTACGATCAAAACAAAGCGCGCATCAACGGCGACTTTGACGCTGTTAAAGACGACCTCGTCCGGTATCTGACAGACGACCGACAGCGCGCTGAAGCAAAGAAATATGCAGACGGACTGCGCGCCGCGAGTAATACGGTGGTGAAGGTTCCTGATGCGAAGCCGCCCCGCAGCGAGTCGGAACGCGCTCAAGTGCTTGCAACTATAAACGGCGAAACCATCACCGCGGGCGACGTTGAAGATTCACTCCAGGCGCTGATCTTCGACGTGCAGGAGCAGGTATATCAACTGCGCAAGAACGAAGTTGATGTCACTATTAACGACACGCTGCTCGTGCAGGAAGCACACAAACGAAAAATAACAACCAACGGTTTGCTGGAGGCTGAAATAAAGGCCAAACCGGTAACGGAAGAACAGGCGCGCACATTTTTTGAACAGAACAAAGAGCGCGTCAGCGGAGACTTCGCGCAGACCAAAGACTCCATCATCAAATATCTCGAACAGGCGGAGTTGCGTAGCGCCGAACGTGCATTTGTTGAAAAACTACGTGCAGCCGCGACGATCCAGATGTTTCTGAATGTGCCGGAGTCGCCGGTCTTTAAGATCTCGACAAAGGACCAGCCGTCGTTAGGGAATGTAAATGCGCCAGTAACGATTGTGGCATTCACTGATTACCAGTGTCCGAGTTGTGCCACGATCCATCCGGCGCTCGAACGCGTGGTGAAAGAGAGTGGCGACAAAGTACGGCTGGTCGCCCGTGATTTCCCACTCAGCCAGCATTTGGAAGCGTTTAAGGCAGCCGAAGCGGCTGAAGCTGCACGCGAACAAGGGAAATACTGGGAGTACGTCCATGTCCTCCTCCAGAATCAATCGTCGCTTACCGTTGATAAATTGAAGGATTTCGCGACTCAGCTTGGTCTCGATCGCGCTAAATTCGACGCTGCTCTCAGTTCGAGAAAGTTCGCGGACCTGGTCCAGACCGACCTCGAAGATGGCATGAAGCTCGGATTGAAAGGCACTCCAAGCCTGTTCATCAACGGCAAGCGCGTCAACGCGAAGAGCTATGAAGAACTGAAGGCGAGCGTCGACGCCGCACTCAAAACTTCAACGTCAACGCCGGCGCCCACGCCAGCAACCCGTTAGGTTGCGCGCTTTCGCGCTTCGACTGGTGAACTTTTCGCA
>DAIOGT010000373.1:0-3344 GCA_036745095.1 Pyrinomonadaceae bacterium | reverse complement strand
GTCATCGTTTAGAACTTAATGGCCCAATTCCTTTATGGCAATGACTTATGTCACTCGTCAGTGACGACAACCGAGCCGCTGGCGTCAGCTCAACGCTGCTCCGCGAATGACTCGAGGGCCGCTTCATCCCGGATGATCAGACGACGACCCTCGAAGACAATTAAGCCGTCATGCTGAAGACGTGTGAAGGCCCGCGAAACAACCTCACGTACAGAACCGACCCGTGCCGCAATCTGCTGGTTAGTTTGAGTGAGATTGACGCTGATTCCATCGTCAGTTCTCGTGCCTCTTCTACGCGCTTCAGCCAATAGAAAACGGGCTAATCGCTGACCGACCTCGCGTAGTGAGAGTGCTTCAACAAGTTCGGCGCAACGCCTCAGCCGCCCAGCCAAAAGTTTCAATGCCGTAAGCATGATCTCGGGATGTTGGAGACAAAGACGCCGCACGTCGTTTTTATCAATGAAAAGCGTGAGAGTTTCTTCTTCGGCGGCCGCCGTTGACGGATATGCGCCATCGTCAAAAATCGGCACTTCTGCGATCGTTGCGCCCGTACGTTCGACATGAATGACTTGTTCGCGACCGTCGGAACTCACGCGATAAGCACGCACGGCCCCTTCGACGATTACATACATGCCACGCGCTACTTCACCGGTTACAAATAACACCTCATCTTTTTGATATCTTCGCTCAAATGCGCGTTCAGCAACCGATCGCAGAGCGTCGTCATCGAGTTCCTGGAAAAGCTTTGTCCGCCTTAGCGCCGCTATTTTGTCGAGAGCCATCGGATAACATCATCACGCGCTTCTGTGGTTTGGTTCAAGCTCGCAGGGCGTTATTGGTGAATGTGACATAAGTCATTGGCATCTGATGTCGTATGAAACATGGTGGCGTAGTATCAGCTTAGTCTGCGCAGAGGAATTACAAACGGAGTGTGTTTCAAGGGAGATGGAAGCAGCTAGTCAACTGAAACCAGTGAGCCGTGGATTTCGGATCCGGGCAGTCGCTCTGCCCGTGGAACATGGCGGATGGAGCCTTTTGCTTGAACCGATAGTAGTCGGCCTGCTGCTAGCTCCGACAATTTCCGGACTATTCGTGTCTTTGGCCGCAACGGGAGCCTTTTTGGCGCGCCATCCATTTAAGTTGGCGGTTCGGGACTGGCGCCGCAAACTACACTCCCCGCGGACCGTGATGTCTGAACGCTTCGCAATACTCTATGCCTTCATCGCGATATTCGGACTCGCCTTCGCCATCAATACTGGCGGTACAGCTTTCCTGTTTCCCCTCCTATTGGCGACCCCGAGCGTGATCCTCCAGTTGTTCTACGATGCAACAGGCCGCAGTCGAGCGCTGGTCCCGGAATTGGCCGGTTCGATCTCAACAGCGGCAGTGGCAACCGCGATTGCGATAAGTGGCGGGTGGCCGCGTCCAGCGGCGTACGGGCTGTGGGTAATCCTGGCGGCGCGCGCAACTCCAACGATCCTTTATGTTCGCGCGCGCATTCAGCAGCTGCATGACAAGCAGGCATCACCATCCGCAGTGATCTTTGTCCATGTCCTGGCCGTGCTTGTTGTGATTGCTCTAGTGATTGCGCAACTGGCTCCTTACGCCGCTGTTCTCGCGATGTTTATCCTGCTCGTGCGTGCCAGTGTTGGTTTCTCAAAATCTGACCGGCAAGTGACAGCAAGAAAGATCGGAATGCGGGAAGTTGTGTTCGGCGCGATGACGATATTTCTTGTCACGATAGGCTATGCGTGAAGCTCGTGGGGTCATTTACCGGCGTTGGACTTTCACTAAGGCTGCTTAAAACTCCGCACACCCTGCGTAACTTTTCCCATCCTCCGCGTCTGCGGTCGTTCACGCAAGCTGGAACGCAAAACTCCAAAACTGGCCCATTTGTCAGACCTTGGGACCATCTGATCGTGACCTAAGTCACTGCCCTTGTGGTGCAATGGGGCTAAAGTCAACCTGCTGATCGTCGAACCTCCGTTCTTGGAGCAACTCTTGCTTTACAAATAGCAGATCGGACAAACCGAGCACAGTATGAGTGTATTCAAATACAAAACGCTCGTGCCCGATATTGAATTTTGGATGGGCATGATTCCGTGTCAAGCCGCTTGTCCGGTCAAAACGGACGCGGGTAAGTACGTCCAACTTATCGCCGAAGGTAAGTTCAAAGAATCCTATCTCACCGCTCGATCTCCCAATCCCTTTGCGTCAGTTTGTGGGCGTGTCTGCGCGGCGCCGTGTGAGGACGCTTGTCGTCGCGGGCGAATCGATGCGCCGATCACGATTCGGGCACTCAAGCGTTTTGTTACTGAAAAGTACGGCGTCGAATCGATGGAACCGGACGCGCAGGATGAGTTGCGCGAAGGCGTACGCGATGAAGGAAACAAGCGGCGAGGCCATCTTCCCGTGCTGCAACAAACTCGCGCTAATGTGGCTCGCGGTCAAAAAGTGGCAGTTATCGGCGCTGGTCCAGCAGGCATTGCCGCGGCACACGACCTCGCTTTGATGGGTTATCGAGTGACGGTCTTTGAAGCGACTAATCAGGCCGGTGGAATGATGTATCACGGCATTCCCGAGTTTCGCCTGGCGCGCTCGATCATTGAGAAAGAGATTCAAAAGGTCGTTCAACTCGGCGTCGAGATCAAACTGAGTACTCCGCTTAACGAGAAGTTCGGAATCAGAGAACTGAAAGCCGAAGGCTTTGAATCCGTCTTTGTAAGTGTCGGAGTGCAGAAGGGCCGCGACATGAACATCGAGGGTTCAAACCTCGATGGCGTGATAAAAGCAATCGACTATCTCCTCAACATCAACAACGGCTATCGCGTAAATCTGGGACGCAAGGTTCTGGTCATCGGTGGCGGTTTTGTCGCCTTCGACGCAGCCCGCATGGCACTTCGCGCTGGTTTAGAAGGTGGTGACTCCGGCGAAAGTATCGCCCCGCGCGGCGTTGAGGGATTACATACGGCAATCGATGCGGCGCGCACGGCGATCCGGGCGGGAGCGGTCGAGGTTCACATCGCGAGTCTCGAATCCATCGAAGAGATGCCGGTCATGCGGACCACGCAGGGACGCGAAGAATTCGAAGAGGCCGAGCGCGAAGGTGTGCACTTCCTGACGCAACGAGGAGCTAAACGGTTCATTGGTGACAATGGCCGGCTCAAAGCGGTGGAGTTTACGGGCGTCAAACGTACGTACGACGAAAATGGCCGATTCAACCCCATTTACGATCCGGAATTCAGCGAAACATTTGAAGCGGATTCGGTGATCCTGGCCATTGGGCAACAAGCAGATCTGTCATTCCTCACTTCCGAAGATCGCGTCGAGTTAACACCGCAAGG
>DAIOGT010000372.1:0-3364 GCA_036745095.1 Pyrinomonadaceae bacterium | reverse complement strand
TCATCCATTTTTGCGACAAACCGAATGACTTCGGTCGCCTGATTCGGTACATCGATCTGAACTTCACCAGAAAACATCGAAGCGTTCCGTTCACACATCGCGTCAAACAACAATTTGAAATCTTCCAACGACATCGTGAGCGTATCGTTCAGCGAACCTTGCAAAATCATCGCGGCGTCCGATCGCTGTTCACGCACAACGCCTGACACCGACGGCCGATCAATTCGGAAGCGCACGTCGCTGGTAAGCAGTGGTTCAAATTCGACTCGCGACGCTCCAAACCGCGGGTCAGCGAGAAGTCGCGTTCTCGCATCGTTGAGGCGCTTCGTATCCATGTAAGGCGCAACCACGTAATCGAACACAAGATTTGTGGCTCTACCATCTTCATGCGAGGTCACCTCACGAACGGTGACAAATGGTGTGAACTGAAAATCACTTTGTCGCGCAATCTTAAACTGATCAGGAAAGACGTACACGACCCAGGGACGCGACGCGTCCTGGTAATATGTTTGAAACGATTCTTGCCAGCGAAAGCGATACCGGATCAACTGATTGCTGCCACTGCCCGGGTTCACACCTTCAAAGATGTAACCATGCAACGCGGGTGGGAATGTGAACGCCGTAGGCTCGACCGTCTGTAGTAACTCCAACCGCATCGACAAATGCGGCGGAAGGCTACGCTCCCGGATCGAGGTTGAGACGACGTTAGAAACACGTTGGACCTTGGTCCGGCGGTCTGTCATGACCGCGTGGACGTTCAACACCGCTAGTGGCTCGTCGCGATAAAAGGTCAGCGACGATACGTGTTTTGCAGAACCCAGCGAGACGAACTCGTAAATCCGCTGCCCTGTATCGTTATCCCGTAACTCGACCGTCGTTCGCGATGCACTTTGTGTCCCGGCGTAGGGTGGAAGATCGGGCGCGGCAGCAAAGAATTCATCGGAAAACTCCGACCAGTTGACGATGCTAAACGTGTAGATTGTGCTTCCACCCACATCCATAGCGCCTGTAAATGCCAACTGCGGCGTTGGCAGGATCGGCACAAAGGTGTCGACTTTTATCGTCGTCGAGATATTTGCATTTACTAAACCGCCCATGACCGCGGTCTTGAATAGACCTGCTTCAAGAGATCGCGCCGGCGCGCTTTCTATCCCTCTGTGCAAGGTCAAGGCGCCAGCCTTCATAATTCCCACTCTTGACGTAAAGACACCGTCATCCAGTATCAGCTTTGCACCTTTCATCAGTGGGGCTTCAGGTCTTACTATCGGTGATGGCGGGTCCGCATGTTTGGGGAGGATGGTCCATTTCGGTGGCCTCTCCGGAAATGGCCGCACCGGCAACCTAATTGGTGGCCGCGGTGGCCGCGGTTCGTCGGGTGCAGGTGGGCGCTGGGGCACCGAGACGTCGATGAAGCGTCGCACGACGAGGCGAGCTCCACGCGCGGGATCCGTTAACACGCGGTACACGTCGTCGCGCTCCGCGAGAGTTGCAAACGTCAGTCGTGCTGTCACAATCTCGCCGTTGCGCGTAACATCCGTGAACTCGAGTGTCTTTTTCGCACCGCTCGATCCCGAGACAAAAAACTCAAGCTGAATAGTCAGCAAGTGTCGATACTCTTCCGCATCACGTGCGCTTTCACCCAGCGCGGGCGGAGGCACCGCAATGAGGTTTACCTCAAGCATCAAACTCTCTGCTTGTTGCAGCATCTTCATTCGATAACGCGTCTGGCCCGAGACATTCTGGACGTCAAGCACATATCGAGGCACGTACAGTTTCTTATTGGGATCGTCGACATGCGTGTACAAGAGTTGGTCGGTCGGATTGGGTGATGGACTCGTTCCGATCGCGACTACCACGGCTTCAGCCAGGGGCGTAGTCGCAGCCTCTGTTTGACGACGCGGTCGTCGCGGCAGGCGCTCGCGGATTCCGCGTTCCGATTTGGTGAACACCTCCCGCATAATTTCCTGCCGCTGCAAACGCGAGCTGAAGAGCACGAGAGTCGGCGTTCCGAGCGGGACTTCAGTCCACGCGCCGCCGTGCGCGTGGTAAGGACGATACCGGAAACCGGTTCCGAATGGAGATCGCGCAAACCATCCAAACGTTCGCGATGAGTCAGCCGGTGTCAACGGCAATGTTGTGATGTTTTCTGCGGATTCCGCACTGCCGTCCGGCAGCAGACTCACGGCCTGCAATGTCGAGCTGTCGTCGAACACGCATTTCACTTCAATCTGCTGTGGGCCATACGTCGGAAATGATGTTAAGTCGAGCTTGACCTGTGGCGTCTCGAATGGACCAAGCGAAATCTGACCGGATCCATCACGAGCGACAGCAACCACGTCGATGCGGATTGAGGATCGTTCACGTGGAATCGGTATACCGACCGAGAGCTGACCGCTGTCGATCTTAAATAGACGCTCGAAGGTTTGACCGTCCTTTTCATACGTGCAGATGCCCGTAATAACAGCGAGCTGGGCGAGCGCGGGAGTGGCCTCGATGAGGGCGAACTCGATTGGAAAATGCTCCGGCGATAGTCGCAGCAGCGCACCTTCACCAGCAGCTTCGGGCATATTGATTTGACGTGTGCCGGCCTCATCCGAGACCACGACGAACGTCGAATAGCGATAATGGAGCGGCTCACCTGGTGAAAGTCGCACATCGATTTTAGCGATATCGTCGCCGGACTCGAAAAGTGCGGTTGCCGTTCGTGCTTGTGGTCGATGCGGCGGGTACGGTGGAAACGTCAACGTCACACCGATCGCCTCAACGCCGGCGCGCGAGGCCGGTAGATTGCACAGCGCCGTGACTCGTGAATGACCAAATGACGGGAGTGCGTTCAGGTCACGACGTGTGATCACCGAGTCAACACCCAGCCGATCTATCTGGTTCTGCGCCGCCGAAAACAGATCGACGGGCAATACGACGCGCCGGTTAGTGATGAACGGCTGCGACAACGACCAAACGAGCGAAGTGTTGGAAGAGGGTTGTTCGAATTGGACCACAGGCGCGTCTTCAATCGTGTTTGAGGGCACATAGCGGCCGAAGCGTGCGACGATGCGGTCCGTCATTATTTCTGCGAAATGAGGTATGGACGCGCGGTCTAACGTGCCGCTGATGGTTAGCGGAAGTGTGGCGGGGTCGGCGGTACTGAAGTAGTCGACTATCAAACGGCGGGGCAGTGCCATTGTGGGATCGGCTCGTTCAAGCAGCTGCGACAAAACTCGGTCAGATTCAAAACGAACTACAACTGGCACGCGTGGGGATACGCCGGTCAATTGAGCTTCAGCGATCGCTGCCAGAACGGTCCGCTCCTGTAGCATAGACTCAAGCAACAATCCGCTCTCGATCGAAAGCGACATCATCAAAC
>DAIOGT010000371.1:0-3387 GCA_036745095.1 Pyrinomonadaceae bacterium | reverse complement strand
CAGTTTCTCGTGAACCACGGTTATGTAGTTCTCGGCGTCAACAATCGCGGTTCGAGTGGTTACGGCAAATCGTTCTTCGCCGCTGACGACGGGAAGCACGGTCGTGAGCCGTTGTGGGATTGTGTTGAGGCAAAGAAGTATCTCGCGTCGCTCGGCTATGTTGATGAGAAGAAGATCGGGATTATGGGCGGCTCGTACGGCGGTTACATGGTCCTCGCTGCACTCGCGTTCAAGCCGGAAGAATTTGCGGTGGGAGTTGACCTGTTTGGAGTTTCGAATTGGGTGCGCACGTTGCAGTCGATTCCGCCGTACTGGGAATCGTTCCGCAAGTCGCTTTACAAGGAGGTTGGCGATCCGAGTAAGGAGCTTGAAAACCTGCGCGCGGTATCACCGCTGTTTCACGCCGACAAGATCGTGAAACCGCTGATCGTGTTGCAGGGTGCTAACGATCCACGCGTGATCAAACCCGAGTCGGACGAGATCGTAGAGAACATCAAAAAGCGTAACGGTATTGTCGAGTACGTTCTGTTTGACAACGAGGGACACGGGTTTACTAAGAAAGCGAATGAGATTCGTGCGTACAAGGCGATACTCGATTTTCTTGATAAGCACCTGAAGAACGCGGATGAGCAACGGATCACGCGGATGAGCGCAGATCAGAAGTGAACTGCGACTATTCAGGCTTGAACGTGTAGGTGATCGTTCCTTCGACCTGGCGCCCGCGGAGTTTCTCGGGCGCAAAGGTTGATTTCATCGCGGCTTCTGTGGCGGCGCCACGCATCAGCCAGTCGCCACCGGAGCCGCGCGCCCAGTAAACCTGACCGTTCTTGTCAATCATGATGCGAACGGTCACCGTGCCTGACACCGGCTCGGATCCTTTCACCGGGCACTCAGCCTCCGGCAACAATACGGCCTTTCCAACCAGATCAGCGGCGAGCTCCGGCGTGCCCTTTTGCACGGTCCTCTGTTGCTCGGCCGCGATTCGCGTAGCAGCCTGCCTCGACTTGTAGACGTAGGTAGTGATCAATGAGCCCGCGACAACCGATCCCGTGAGAACGATGACCAACAAGATCCAGACCAGCGGCCGGTTCGAGGGTGGCGGGTCAGAGATTATTGGCTCGTCAGCGTCGACGAGCGGAACGATGTGATGGGCGCAGTAGGCAACCAGATCGCTGTTGTAGATCGCGTTGCACTGCGGGCAGCGCTTGCGTGTGCCGGATTTCGATGGGGCCGCTGGTGGCGGCGTCAAGATCCGCGGTGGCGGAGTGACGGGTCTTGGCGGTTCCGGTTCCGGAGCTTTTGGAGTTTCGATTACGCGAGGTGTCGGTAATTCAGTTAACGGGGTTCTCCTCGTCTCGACCTTCATCAGCGGCGGCGGTTCAGTTTCCAGTACTCGCGCCGGTTCGGCATGAGACTCATTTCGATTCAGCCGTCGCAGCTCCTGCTCGTCCAGTCTCTGCTTGAAGCCTGAGATCCAGCGGCGGCTCTTTTCAGCATCAGAAACACTTTCTTTGTCGTCTTCACCATCGCGCCGGGGTGGTGCTTTCTCGGCGGCTACCGGCGCCGGCTGTTCGAGTGGGATCAGTATTTTTCTTGGGGCAGTGCTCTGTTGCGGACCGTTTTTGAGAATAGCGAGCGCTTCGGTCAAGCCTCGGCGCTGAGCCCACTCGAGCGCGTTGAGGCCCAGATTGTCGCGGACATGCGGGTCGGCGCCGGCATTCATTAGCAGTTTTACAACATTTGTGTGGCCGAAGATGACGGCAAGGATGAGGGCCGTCTGGCCGCCGCTCGTAGTTTCATTTACGTCCGCGCCCTTGGCCAGTAATGCGGATACGGCTTGTTCATCGCCGGAAGTAACGGCGTTGTTCAATGGTATGGAAGAACTCACCGCACGGGTCCCTTTTCGAAACTCCTAAGCCACAGCAAGAGGACTCGTGCGTTATTCTACAGGATTACCGGGATTTCGGCGGCCTCAACCGCCGCCGGGAACTAGAACGGCGGCGGCACGAAGGCGGAATTGAACCCAAGCGGAGCCGGGAACGACGCCGCTGTCGGCCGCACGCCAGTGCGGACCCACGTGTCGATTCCCGCAATCGCGGTCAGTATCTGCAGACCCGTGAGATTGCAGTGACCGACTCCAGTCGTGAAAGTCTGGAAGAGAAGCTCCTCTCGACCGGCGGCTGCATTCAACTCGGCATACGCTGATTCGTTTGCAACCACAAGCAAGGGATCGATGATTGTGTGCACGCTGAGGATTGGGTTGCGGATCTTGCCGTTGAAATCCGTGTTGTTACGCACGTAGTTGCGTGCGGAAGGCTCTGCTTCGATCTTTGGCCGGGCGTTCATCTGCGCCAGCCATGCATCGACGACCGGAGTGGGCAGTCCGATACTCGCGAGGTAGGCTTTCTCAGCGACCGGCAGCTCGTAAGTCTGATCGACGTTCTGCACGACTGGACCACCAGCACGTCGCTGTAGCTCTGCGCGCGCTTCAGTTAAGAAGAAGAAGTCAGTCAAGGCCCAGCCTGGAAAAAATGCGGGCGGCGGTGGCGGCGTGATGCCGCGCCCGGGGTTCTTCGCAACGAGGCGGAGAAATTCAAACTTCGGAAAGTTTGCGATATTGCTGAGCTCGGGAGCGAGCTTCGCGAGCACTTCAGTGTCGAAGTCGATATCGTTTCGCACCTCGCCGACTGTTCCCCACGAGGCTGGAATTCCAAAGACGACGTCGTAACCGAGATAAAGCGGAACACCGCTGTCCCAGAGTTTTGTGGCACCGGCGCCGGCGCTGCACAGACAGAGTGCGCCGTCGTAAATGCCGTTGAACTGTTCCATGCTCTTGTAACCGACAAAAGTTCCGAGTGAAGCAGCGACGATGATCGTGCGTTGCGGTCGCGCGACATTCTCGCGAAAGAAGACGGCGAGGTTTTTGACGTCCTGGATGGCGTCTTCTATCGCCCAGCCATTGTCTTTGTAGGCAGTTCCGGCGAGTGCAAAACCCTGCGCCAGCAAAGGAGCTTCGAGGGCGGCGTTCGGCGCGACATCGGCATTGCGGTTATCGATCTCGCCGGGATGATCGGCCTTGTCGCGATAGCCATGAGCAAAGATAAGCAGCGTTCCATTCCAGACTTCGGGCACTCGTATCCGGTACGGCGCACCTTGAATCTCACCCGAGAGTTCGAGCGGCGCCGCCTTGGCCACAGGCGAGCGATCGATCAGCGTAAGCGAGAGTAAAGAAACGAGGGTTAGAGCGATCAGGATTCTCGCAGTGACTTTCATCAGCGTCCCCTTTGTTGAAGGAATGGAAGGTGGACGGCAGACTAACACTGCGAGCGTTTACGGGCAAGGTGCAAAGCTCAGACTGGCGTCAAAGTTCTTTAGCCACAAAGAGGC
>DAIOGT010000370.1:2128-3397 GCA_036745095.1 Pyrinomonadaceae bacterium | reverse complement strand
AATGCTTCCGGTCCAAACATTTCGATTCAAGCCGCCGCGGGAGGTAGCGCTGGAAATTTGACATTCGCGACCTGCACCCCTTTTCCATGTGCACCGGGCTCCATACTGAATGTCGGAGGAACTGTGCCGGCCGCGCAGTTAAATATTGGATTAAGCAGTGGCACAGTCACCCTTAACGGTGTAACTTTCACCAATGTCTTCTTTGGTGGCGAGTTGACGTTTACGGGATCGGCTGTATTACCGTCCGACTTCGTAACGGGCCAGCCATTTCAGGTTCCCTTTACGATGCAAGGACAACTGATAGGTTTTGTTCCCTGCCCTGAGCTGTCGATCCTCCTGTGCCAACAGGTGTTTGATATCACCTTGACTGGATCCGGAATCGCCACGGCGACGATTCCGCAATTTGGAACACGCACAGTTGTCTATGCGTTCTCGCCAGAGCCTGTTCCCGAGCCAGCCACATTAGGATTGCTTGGAGTTGGACTGTTAGCATTGAAGCGATTTAACGGACGGCGAAAGCGGACGTGAGATCCGCAACTCAAGGCGCGACGATGAGCACGGTTACTAGCGACTCTCGTACGATTCTCGTCGTTGATGATTTTGATGATACCCGTCTGTTGCTGCGCACCTGGCTGGAGCGTAGAGGGTTTCGTGTTGTCGAAGCTGCGAATGGACTTCAGGCCATTGACCAGGCCGACACTGAGTCACCGGATCTGATCATAATGGACATGCAGATGCCCGAGCTCGATGGCCTTTCAGCCACGCGACGCATCAGGAAGTCGCATGACTCAGTGCCGATTCTCGCTGTCTCCGCGTATGGCGCGGATCAGTTTCGCGAGCAGGCACTCGCAGCCGGTTGCAATGAATACGTCTCCACGCCGTTTGAGCCGGCGCTGCTGGAAAAGGTAATTCGCTCACTGGTCCAGCCTTAAGTATAATCTCACCCATGTTTCGAACCCTCTTGTTCCCACTCCTGTTTCTCCTGCTGTCTCAATCTGTGTCTGCGCAGTGCACGAAGAAAATGAGTGAGCTGCCAGCCGCACCTGAGCTGCTCGGCTTTCGTCTCGGCATGACCAAAGAACAGATCAAGATACGAGTTCCGCAGACGAGGTTTGGATCCACCGATCCGTTTGGTGTTTCCAAGACGACGATCAATCCGTATTTTGACGAAACCATCGACAAGTCGAAGTTTGTCGACGTGCGGACTGTTTCGCTCGACCTCGTTGACGAGAAGCTCACTTCCCTTTGGATCGGTTACGACGAGAGTTT
>DAIOGT010000370.1:0-2028 GCA_036745095.1 Pyrinomonadaceae bacterium | reverse complement strand
GAGTTCATCGCTCGGGGCAATGTGATCGATCTGGCAGTTGCAGTCATCATCGGCGCCGCGTTCGGAAAGATTATTACGACGCTTGTGGATGGCATCATTATGCCGCCGATTGGAATGGCCCTCGGGAAAGCTGATTTTTCCAGCCTGTTCTTCGATCTTTCCGGAGCGGGCCCGACATCGCTGGCCGACGCGAAGGCGAAAGGCTTGCCGGTGATCGCTTATGGCGCGCTAATTAACGACATCATCAGCTTTCTCATCATTGCATTAGCCGTGTTCATGGTTGTGAAAGCCGTCAATCGTTTGCGTGCTGCTCCACCACCGCCGCCAAACACGATGGATTGCCCTCTTTGTCTTACAGCGATTCCGGTGGGTGCGAAACGCTGTGCGGCTTGTTGTGCGGACATCGCATAAGCCTGCAAGTAAGTATGCGCGAGTGTCCACGTTGTGAGGTTTGCTACGAAGACGACGTGGAGATCTGTCCCGAAGATCAGGCAGGCACAAAACACACGCTGCCTGGCGCACGACTGATTGCCTCACGATACCTGCTCGAGAAACGTCTCGGACGTGGCGCGATGGGCCAGGTCTATCTCGCCCGCGATCAAAACCTGCTCACGCGCCAGGTCGCCGTCAAAACCGTACGACCTGACATTCTCAACGACGAAGATCTACAGGAAGGCGAAGCTATCGCTCGCTTCGAGCGTGAAGCGCGCGCGGCGGCGTCTATTCGCCACCCCAATGTCGTTGACGTGACAGACTTCGGAAAGAGCGCGGATGGCGTGTTCTTTCTCGTTATGGAATACGTGCAGGGTGAAACTCTCTATCACCTGCTGCGTCGCGAAGGCACGGTGAATCCGCAGCGAGCGGCGACCATCATGCAGCAGGTTGTTGCCGGAGTTGAAGCAGCACACGACGTTGGAATCCTGCACCGCGATCTAAAACCCGCAAACATCTTTCTGATGCAGCAGAAGCGAAAGACCGGCGGCGAAGACGGTTTCGTGAAGGTCGGCGACTTTGGGCTCGCGAAGATCGTAAACGCGGATCGCTCGGATGTCACATCAGCCAGCGGCCCGGCGTCACAAGGAATTATCGGCACGCCGGAGTACATGGCCCCCGAACAGATGCAACCCGAGATACAGCTTGATGCGCGCGCGGACATTTACGCGCTTGGAACCATTGCCTATCACATGCTCGGCGGGCGACCGCCATTCACAGGCAACATCACGCAACTGATCGCACAGAAGTTAACGCAAGTACCACCGGCGCTGTCGAGTTTGCGATCCGATATCAGCGCGGAAGTAGAAGCGTCGATCATGAAGGCACTCGAGAAGGACGTTAACGTTCGGCCGTCGAGTGCGAGTGAGTGGTTTGAGAGTTTTGCCCAGGCTGTTTCGGCTAGCTCCGAAACAGTGAAACGATCGGATTCGCGGCTAGTCGTCATGGCGCCTTCCGGCGCTGAGGTGTACGTTGACGATGAGCGCTATGGAAGTGTTGGACGATCCGGACGCGTGATCCTGACGTCACTTGCGCCTGGACAACACGTGCTGCGCGTGTCGAAGTCAGGTGAGCCCGATGACGAACGCGTCATCGAAATCCGCAGCGACATTGCGGAACAGATTATCGAGGCGCAACTAAAAATCGGCGTGTCAAACAATCAACTGACGCCGTCGCGCGGCGGCAGTCTCGATAGCAAACATGGCGCACATTCGACGACGCTCGCTGTTGTGATGTGCACGAGATGTCAGTCGCGTTTTGCTGAAGGCGTGAAATTTTGCGGACGCTGTGGCAACACTACTTTTCAAGCCGTGTCCGCGGACGTGCAAACATCACCGCTCACGTCTGGTGGAGTCACGTGTCCGCGTTGCCGGCACGATTATCCCGCAGGGACGAGGTTCTGCGGGCGCTGCGGGATACCGATTGGAGTGGCCTCGCTCGATTGGCGCACGCCGAAGCCGGTCGAGGTGTTTTGTAGCGGATGCAGCAGCAGTTATCCTGCCGGTACAAAGTTCTGTGGGCGTTGCGGAAAACCGA
>DAIOGT010000369.1:0-3398 GCA_036745095.1 Pyrinomonadaceae bacterium | reverse complement strand
TGATTCGCTCAACCGTTTCGGGCGTGTACCGGGAGTATTGCTTTTTTAATAACTGAAACACGCAGCGATCATGTTGTAGGGATAGATCGTGCGCGACATTTTCCGGAAGGTTTGGTGGCGGTTTTGGTCCGCCCTGGCCTGAAGCTCCGGGTCCACCGGCGGCCTGGTGACCGCCCGACGTGGGACTATCCATTTGTCCACCGGCACTGGATTGTCCTGTTTTGCTCGAACTCGAGGGTTGCGAGCTATTTTGCGGAGAGGCGTCCTCACCAGACGTTTCGCTTGACGTCCCTCCGCTGCTACCTGATGACGCTTTCGCGGAAGTTGGACCAACTGCCCCGCCCGCTTCGTAGTTCCACGTTTCCTTGTCGTAATTGCTGTCGCCATCGAAGCCGGAGAACAGTCCATCTTCGGGCAGTTTGAAACCTTCTTTAACGACGAAGGCTGCATTCGTGAAGTTGACGAGGTACTCGCGCGCGATCCGGTTGTTTTGAATTGCGTAGTTAACCAGTCCACCGAGAAAAGCGATGTCTGTTCCTGCTCGAATCTGGAGAAACAGATCTGCTGTAGCCGCCGTTCGCGTGAAGCGCGGATCGACTACGAGCATTTTGGCATTACGTTTAAGCTTCGCTTCGATGGGCCACTTAAAACCGCAGGGATGGTTTTCAGCCGGATTACCTCCCATGATCAACATCATGTCGGTGTTCTTGATGTCGACCCAGCCATTGGTCATTGCACCGCGTCCGAATGTGGGCCCCAAACTGGAGACCGTTGGACCGTGTCAAACCCGGGCCTGCGTTTCGAAATAGCAGACCCCGAGGCTGCGCATTGTTTTAACGGCCAAATAATTCAGCTCGTTCGTGTCTGTGCATCCGCCAGTCCAGCCAATACCTTCGCAGCGATTTACGATGTAGCCATTCTCGTCTTTTTCTACAAACGTTTCGTCGCGGGTTTTCTTCACCCAACGTCCAATTTCGTTGAATGCGTCGTTCCAGGAAATATCTTCCCAATGGTCGGAGCCTGGTCGTCGTACTTGCGGCTTCACGAGGCGTCGTTCATTAACGATCTCCTGTTCGAGTGAAGAGCCCTTGGGGCACAGTGTTCCTCGGTTGATCGGATGATCGGGATCGCCTTCGACGTGCACGACCTGCGGGACCACATTCTTCGCCTTGTCGCCGAGCGTGTGAATAATCACGCCACAACTGACGGAGCAATATGGACAGGTGCTGCGAGTTTCCGTGGTCCGGTCGATTTTTAGACCCTGGGTTTGCGCCTGAAGTGCAGTCAGACTAAAACCAAACGCGGATAGTCCGGCGCCACCCATTACGGTTGTTTTAATAAAGGTCCGTCGTGAGAAATCCATAGATTGCACCTCGCAGATGAGACGAAGCGTCAAAAAATCAGGGGGATGGACCAGCGTGGAGGAGACGTGTTGTTTTTTGAAGGGGCTTCGCGCGTAGATTAGGAATTGCGTGGGCAAATGTCAAACTATTTAGGACCACCGGGCGAACACCCGTCGCACATATTCGTTTCAAACGCCTACTAAATTCAATTCGATCTTCGTATAACCGTGTTCCTGGGCCCACACATCAAGTACAGCAGAAGCCACGTCGTCAACAAGCGGAACCCCGAAACCGAAACGAGTAAGGTCGATGCCTTTGAGATACCTTTTGCACGTATCGCATGCTTCAACTCTCACATAGTCGTAGTTTGTACTTTGAAATATCAACAACTGAAACGGTCGCTCTTCGAGGCAATAAGCACACACCACGCGTCTAAACGACCAACTGGTAAGGCAGATAGCGCAAACGAGATCACGGTTACCGCTTTCGGCGGATGCCTCTTTCGTTTGCAAGTAGCTAACTTGCGGCATTCCCCCGCAAAAAGGACAACGATTTTCTACTTTTTCGAAACGACGGTCTTGTGGCTGACGACCCAGATCCGCAAGCCACCGTGCGTAGGGTTGCAAAAAAGCCTTCGCGAAAAATTGGTCGGCTGACGGAAAATGCCAGTAGGTCAACAGTAGCTCTTCAACTGCTTTCTCTTTCACACCTGATAGTGTTTGCGCTTCGCTTTTGAGAGCCGCTGGTCCATGTTCGTCAACCAGGCTTAGTAGTATCGGGAAATATGATTTGACGACGTGCAGATCCTCAGTGAGAAAACCGGATGGCAACCAATCTCGCCGGCTGCGCAGAGACTCATAAATCTGCTTCTGCACGCGAAGAAGTTTTACATAGAAATCCAGAAGTTCTGTCGGCGCGGAATCTTGCGCGGAGAGTTCCTCCGCGCGGTGTATGTACTTGTCCCAGAATTCAGCCATCAACAGAGAAAGAATCTCATGAAATGATCTCAGTCGTCACTGTACTGTCGGCGTACATAACTCAGGGCTGCCGCAACAGTGTTGTGAAATTCGTGCAGCTCCCGTAACGAATTGACTTAGTTTGTGTTGCCTCATGTCGAGAACAGTTTTAACCCGATTGGCACGACTTCCGCATTAGCCCAAGGAAGAAAAGTTCTTAATGCTCTAGCACCTGCTCTGAGAGGGGTAACACAATGCGTGGATCAAAACTCCGTCTTAAAGTCCCCCTCATAATCGGCTTAAGCCTAATCATCTGCCAATCTGTATTCCCACAATCAGATAAAGCTAAAGATTCGCGCGATGCGGCAGCGCGACCAATCATCTGGCGCCAACCGGGAAATATTTCCGGACGAAATCTCTACTATGGGCCAGGCTCGGCTGAACTGGCGCCAGTTGGTCCATTTTCGTTTGTCGAAGAAGACAAAGGCGGGGAGTCGCCAAAATTCCTCGTGCGTGATGCGCGCGGTGATGAATGGACCGTCAAGCTTGGACCAGAAGCTCAAGCGGAAACTGTGTCCACCAGACTCGTGTGGGCAGTTGGATACTTTGCTGAAGAAGCCTATTACTTCGACGAGGTGCGAATACACAGGCTGCCTCGACTTTCACGCGGGCAGGATTATGTGAGCGGCGAGAGTGTGCGGGGCGCACGTTTCGAACCTAAAAGAAGTGGTATGAAGCGCGGTTCAACCTGGAGTTGGCACGACAATCCATTTGAAAGCACGCGTCAGCTGAGCGGGCTCAAGGTGCTGATGATTTTGCTAAACAACTTCGACGCGCGCTCGGAAAATAATCGCGTCATCTATGTCAATGCTCCCGGTCGCAGAGAAGCACGTTACTACGTTACCGATCTCGGTGCGACACTGGGACGTGCCGGCGGGCTCGGTGGTACGCGGACAAAAAATGATCTCGCGGATTTCCTCTCGACAAAGTTTGTGCGTGGGGTGGATGCGAGGGACGGCGTGGTCGAGTTTGACTATGACACCAGACCACGCGGATTCGGGCACTTGTCTGTCCTTCATCCAATGTACTACCGGCACGA
>DAIOGT010000368.1:0-3423 GCA_036745095.1 Pyrinomonadaceae bacterium | reverse complement strand
CTGCGCCTGAAAGACGAATGTTGGCTTTGGCGCGGGTGATTCCCATCAGGCCGAATCCGGTAACGATCGTCAGGATCGTAGCGGTGATTAGCAGCTCGATGGTGGAGAATCCGCGTCCGCTGCGCGGCGTCTGGTTGTTAACTTTGCTCTTCTTCATATCCATCATTTATCGGGTCCAAGAGAGAATTTGGTGGTCCAGGTCGAGCGACCACGTTGGCCCATTGAGCAATCGTGGTGCCACAAAAGTTCTATAGACAATTTTCCAGAATGAGATCAGTGAGGTTGACTGAACTTCAATCAGAATGGGTTGAATTCGGTTATGGCGAGGTCAAATTGAAAGACGAGCGCTCTCCCGCAAGTCGCAAAGGTGCAGGTGGGACGATGACGTCTGGTCCACCTCAGCTTCGCTTTGTCGTTGCGTGAGAAATATTCAATTTGCATTGCAACTCGGCAGACTGACTGAACTTTGACGACGTGTGAGTTGGTCCATCGGGTGTTCGGTAAGGCGCTAAATCACTCATTCACAACAGCTTCGAGAATATTTCGCGAGGCTCGGGTTCGGCGGCATATTGCTTGCAACGCACGTGTGTGCCCCTCCTCTGGCTCTCCCCGAGCAACAGAACGGAGACTTTATTATGAAGAAGAATGAATTCTCAGAGATTGCTTCCAACCTGCTGATCTTTGGCTCAGTTTCGCTCGCCGTCACGCCATTCGTGCTGGGCGACCGGCTGGTCTTGATCGTGACAGGATTGATGAGAGAAGGCGGAATAATGATCGACCAGTTCAGCAACTACGTAGCCTGGATAATCTCGTAATCCCGCCCGCCTTTTCCTACTTCGTTACGACATTTCCCTCCGCGTCATACATCGTCACATCACCAAAAGGCGTGACGTGGTCCTTGACCTTGTCCCAGTCGCCGACAATCACGATCGCCGCCCGGTAAGTGTCAAAGTACTTCGCCGCTACGCGTTGAATGTCCGCTGTGGTCAGCGCTTCGATCTTCGGTCGAAAGTCGTTGATGAAGTTCTTGTCGAGGTCGTAGGTGTAGATGGTGTTGATGCGACCCGCGAGTCCGAGCTGGCTCGCCAGCTCGACTGAGAAATTGCCGGTGCTGTATTCCTTGGCCGCGCTCAGCTCCTCGTCAGTAACCGGCAGCACGCGCATCCGATCGAGCTCGTAAAAAATCTCGAGCAATGTCGGGCCAGTCACTTCGTTCCGCACAAAAGCGCCTGCCAGGAATGATCCGGTTTTCAAACGAGTATTCGACGAGCTGAATGGCGAATACGTGTAGCCCTTTGTCTCGCGTATGTTGCGCGTCAATCGTGAATAGAACGAACCGCCGTAGATCGTGTCGGCGGTGCGAATGGCAAAGTAGTCTTTGTCTTTGCGGGGAATACTCACGTTGCCGATGTAGATGGCTGACTGGACCGAGCCAGGGCGGTTCACAAAATAGATTTGACGCTTGTCTCGCTTCGGCACCGCCGGGTTCTCGTCCGGCGGCACCGTTCCGCTCTTCCAACCGCCGAAAGCTTTCTCGATCTCTGCAAAAGTCTTATCGGCATCGATATCGCCGACGACGATCAGGTGCGCTGCGTTCGGGATGTAATACTTCGTGACAAACGCGCGCAGATCGTTTCGCGTAAGTGCGCCGATCGACTTCTCGTCGGGAACGACAAAGCTGTACGGATGATTTCCGAAGACGGCTTTTTGAAAACGCTCGTTAACGAGAAAACCCGGATCTGCACGGCCGGCGCGAATCTGCTGGATCGTATTCTCCTGGGCCAACTTTACTTCTGTTTCCGGAAACGACGGGTGTTGGGCCACGTCGCTCATCAAGGCAAACAGTCGCGGGGAAAACTCGGAGAGCGATGTAGCAGTCATCGTCGTCGCATCGGCGTCGCTGCCGAGCGAGAGCGAACCGCCGATGGAGCGCAGTTCTTCCTTGATCTGTTTGCTGGTGCGAGTGTCAGTGCCCTCGTTTGCGACTGCCGCGGCGATCTGAGCGATGCCTGGACGCGCCTCACGATCGCTGGCGGTCGTGGCCGATCGAAACGTGAGCACGGCGGAAACCTTCGGCACGTTTGGCAGGGGCGCGAGTACGACCGTCAAGCCGTTTGCCAATTTCTTTTCCGTGGTCTTTGGGAGGTTCAGTGGCCGTGCCGGTCCGGGCGCCGGCGCCGTCTTCTGTTGTGCGAACGCAGTTGCTGTGAACAGTATGATCGCGAGTAGTATTTTCATTATCGATACCTTTCTGTGGAAATCCGTTTTTAACAATCCGTTTACCGTGCGCTACGGTTTTGCCGCCGGAACGCGATCGACCACCGTGCGATTTGTCGCGACGAGATACTTCGCGGCCGCGGTTTTGATCTGCGCGGCAGTGACGTTCTCAAACGGACTCAACAGCGAGTTGATCTGTTGCGGATTGTCGCGGAAGAGCGCCAGCGCTGACAGCAGGTGGGTCTTGCCGAAACTCGACTCGAGCTGGCTGTAGAAGTTCGAACGATAACGGACTTTCGCGTCTGTCAGTTCCTTCTCGGTTACGCCCTTCGAAGTGATCTCCGCGATCACCGCGTCCATCTCTCTGATGATTTCGTCGGCGGCGCGCCCGGGCTTGTAAGTGGTCCGAGTCGTCATGATCATTGGACCGGTGTAGTCAAACTCGTTACCGAAGTAGTTGAGTCCGCCTGAGAGGTCGAGTGTCATTTCTTTCTCTTTAACGAGGCGCTGGTACCAGCGAGAGCTGTCGTCGCCCTGAAGTATTTGGACCAGCAGGGCCATCGCGGGAAAGTCAGGCGAGTTTTGCGGCGGCAGATGGTAGCCGGTGGCGAGCGCGGGCAGGTTCGCGAGTTTGTCGGTCTGCGACACTCGCTTCTCTTTTGTTTGCGGCGGCTCAGTCAGGTCCGCGCGTGCAGGCATCGGTTGGCTGGGAATGCTCGCGAAGTGTTTCTCGACCATCTTCTTGACTTCATTCACATCAACATCGCCGGCGATCGTCAGCACGGCATTGTTTGGCGCGTAGTAAGTTTTGAAGAAGCTGCGAACGTCTTCGATCGTCGCTGCGTTGATGTCCGCGAGGTCTCCGTAACCGTTATGAGAGTTGTGCCAGTTTGTGAACGCGTTTTCCCAGAGATTGATCCACTCAAAGAGCCCGTAGGGCTGGTTGAGCACGTTGACGCGCACTTCCTCGCTCACGACTGCCTGCTGGTTCTTGAGGTTCTCCTCGCTGATGTCGAGCGAGCGCATGCGATCGGATTCGAGCCAGATTCCGAGTTCGACGCGGTTGCTGGGCAGCGTTTGGTAATAGTTTGTATAGTCGAAATCCGTGTGGCCATTAAGACTGCCGCCGTTTGCCTCGACGAATTTTGCGTGCTCAAACTTCTTCACGTTCGCGGAGCCTTGAAACATCATGTGTTCGAAGAGGTG
>DAIOGT010000367.1:0-3425 GCA_036745095.1 Pyrinomonadaceae bacterium | reverse complement strand
TCACCGTGATTGTGTAAGTCAGGTTACTGCCGAAGTTCACCGGATCGGGAGAGTCAATCACCGTCACTTCCACGTCAGGCCCGGAACGAACCTTCGCGATAAACGCCTCTGTACTGCCTGCAGGGGCCGGCTGTATGGCATTGAGTGTGGGAAAGTTGTCAGAACCGGTGGAGCCAACAACGTAGACGTTCTGTGATGAATCGACGGCGATACCGAGGCCATTGTCGGTGCCTGTTCCGCCGAAGTATGTTGAATAGATCAAACTCGAACCACTCGGCGCAAACTTGGTTATAAATACGTCGTTGGCAAGCCCGTTTAGCTCAGGCTGCAATGGCGCAAGTGTAGGGAAGTTCGTGGAACTGGTGCTTCCCGTAACGTATGCGCTCCCGGCCGCATCAACGGCAATATCAAAGCAATTGTCGTTGAGGTCGCCTCCGAGATAGGTGGAATAGACAAGTGCGGACCCGGCGGAGTTTATCTTTGTGATGAACGCGTCATTGGCAAAGCTTTTGTTGGTCGGTTGAAACGGGTTTACTAACGGGAAGAACTGTGAGGAAGTGCTGCCAGCGACATAAGCGTTTCCATTTTTATCCACTGCAATGCCTCGGGCCACATCGTTGCTTTCGGCCCCGAGAAAAGTTGAATAGATCAGGGCAGAGCCATTTGCATTGAGCTTTGTAATAAACGCATCATTTCCACCTTCGCTGTCTCCTTTCGCAGCCTGGAGGGCATTTGCCGTGGGAAAGTTACTCGAGAAGGTAACCCCGGTGAGGTAAGCATTACCGGACGCGTCAAAAGCGATGCCGTTTCCTGAGTCTGACATATTGCCGCCCAGGAAGGTCGAGTAGATCTTCGAGGTCCCTCCGGGGGCCAACTTCGTGACGAATGCGTCGGACCCGCTGCTTGTGCCGATCAGAAGAGTTGAAGGTTGGGTTGGGTTGATAACCAAGGCATTGATCTGAGTGTTGGGATATCCAGTATTAGCGGTGGTCCAGGTAGCGCCGCCGTCAACGGTTTTCTGTAGTCCAACAGATGTAGCTACATAAAGCACGGAGCTGTTCGTGGGATCAATTGCTATGCTGAATGTGACGATGTTCAGGCTCTCGCTTATGTTAGTCCAGCTAGTGCCGCCGTTCACACTTTTGAAGACGCCGGCGATTGTTGCTGCGTAAACCGCGCCGTTGTTCTTATCGATCGCAACGCTGTTGACATTGGCGGTAAACGGGACCCCAAAATCGCTCGGGGCCCAACTTACGCCTGAATTTGTGCTCTTGAACACGCCGCGGTTTGACGCTACGTAGAGTGTAGTGGGTGTATTTGGATCGACCGCGACGCCGTTGACCACGTTAGCGTCCTCAATGAACGAGGTGGTCCAGTCTGCTCCACCGTTTACGGATCTCAAGACGGTGTTGTTGAAGGCCGTAGCGTAAAGCGTGGTAGGTGTAACCGGATCTATTACAATCGTCCGGCCATTTTCAGGAAAGCCGTTATTGATCGCTGTGAAGTTGTTGCCGCCATCAGTGCTCTTGAACATACCTCCCGTCGCTGCGGCATAGATTATCGCCGGGTTTGTTGGATCAATTGCGAGTTTGTTGATTGCGAGTTGTGGCGTAGTGGGAAATGGAGTCCAGTTCGCTCCGCCATCGATCGTTTTGAACAGACCGTTGTCGGTTACAGCGTAGATAATTGCTGAATTACCTGGTTGGAAGTCGATATCACTAACATTGGAAGCGACCACACCTGAATCACTCGCCGCCCAGTTGCCGGCGCTGTTAGTGCTCTTAAAAAGAGAATTACCGGATCGATTTGCCTGGAGCGCATTGGTAGTCGGGAAGTCAGCGGATGAGGTGTTACCGGTTATGTAAGCATTGGCGGAGCTGTCGACGGCGATTGAATTTCCGACATCGTCGAGGCGACCGCCAAGATATGTCGAGTAGACCAGAGCAGAGCCGGCACTGTTCAACTTGGCGACGAACGCATCGTTAAAACCGGTCAGGGTGGAATGCAGCGCATTGAGCACCGGAAAATTCGTGGAATTCGTTTGACCCGTTACGTAAGCATTGCCGGCGTTGTCGATTGCTATGCCCCTCGCAACGTCGGTACCGCTCCCGCCGAGGAAAGTAGAATAGATAAACGCCGAACCGCTGGCGTTCAACTTCGTAACGAATGCGTCTGTTCCGCCACCGGTTTCGGCTTGCAGTGGCGAGCTGGTCGGAAAATTGAATGTAACGGTTTGGCCTGCGATGTAAGCGTTGCCTGATGAGTCAACGGCGATGCTGTTGCCTTGATCGTTACCCAGTCCACCGAGGAAGGTTGAGTAGACCAACACCGGATCGATCACGAGTGGTTGAGTCTTGTCGTAGTTGCCCACCTGAAAAGCCACTTGACCACGCGGCTTTAGCAAGTACCTGGCGGACACTTCTCGGCGCGTGTTGCCGATCTCCTGATAAGCGACGGGTCGCAACAATGTGATCTTGCGCGCGCCCGATTGGAGTATCAAATCGCCGCGGCGGTTGAGCTTCAGCTTGCCTGCGCCAGTGAACGCCATTCGTATCTGCTGGAAACTCGCGCCCGGTTGGACCACAAAGTCGTACTCGAGTTGCCTTTGATTTCCGTAATAGACCAGATCGACGCCTGGATACACCTGCTCGTAGCGAACACGCGCGTAAGTTGGAATGTTCGTGCGCCATTCGGTTAATTTATTGCCGACGAGATAATTCACCTTGCCGGGCAACTGATCGACGCCCGTGATTCGCGGCGGTAGGGTCGCGCCTTGCAAACGCATGTGCAGCGCGGTTGCAGTCCCAGCGAACGAGAACGCTGCTCCGTCGTCTGTGAGAAAAATGCCATACCCCTGACCGCGTGAAAGAAACTTAACGCGCGAGTCGGTCTGTCCCTGGTTGAGTTCGAAGCTAAGCGGGAGGCGGCCAAACGCCTCTCGCTTCGTGTCCGGGTTTTCAGAACGAGGAACATTGGGCCGTTCAACCGAAACGCCGGTCGAGTGTGGGGCAAAAATGGCGGCGCCAACCAGGATCAGGAGGATCAGAAGAGTGACGGATTTCATGGAGTTTTTGTAGAGAGATGAATGGGGGTTCATGTTGTGTCTTTCAGGGCACCCGTCGTTCGAGAGAGGCTGGGCAGTGACGATTGGGACTAAAACGACCGGCTCGGCTGGACTATAAAACATTTCAAGTGAGGGAGGGAAGGGTGCGGATGAGCACGAACAAAATCCGCGCCCATCCGCGTCAACCTGTGGTCCGGCTTTTTAAGGCGTGCCGGACGATTTTGATTTGCGAGTCACGACGACCTTGACCGTTTGACCCGTCGCCTCATCTTTGAGTGTCACAATAGCAGCGGCCTTGGGATTCGGAATCGTCAGGATCGCTTCTGTCGCTGACTTGACGGACACATCCGCAATGTCAGCC
>DAIOGT010000366.1:0-3512 GCA_036745095.1 Pyrinomonadaceae bacterium | reverse complement strand
CGGTTAGTGCGGTCGATATCTTAACGAGGGCGACTTTGCCGGAGCCTGCGGCCATTGCGATCGTGCCGGTCGCATCAGGTGTTGGTAACCCAACGCCATTGCTACCGCCGGAGCTTTCCTGGACGAGGCAGTACTGTCCGGGCTGAAGTGTAACGGAGGTGAGCGGCGTGACTGACCACGTCGAGGCTGTGGCGCTCGCATACTGCACCGACCAGCCGGTGAGATCAACCGTCGTATTACCGGCGTTGAAGATCTCGATAAAGTCGTTTCGAAATGGCGCGCCTGAGTTTCCGCCACCGCCGTAAACCTGGCTGATCACGATGTGTGGTGATGAATCGGGACTTGGTGCCGGTGAAGGACTCGACGTTGGTGTCGGTGTTGGTGTTGGTGTTGGTGTGGCGCCTGCGAGCACCAGCGACACGGGATTACTTTGCGCGCCATCCGCGGCAACGACGAGTGTTGAAACGCCTGTGCCGCGCAATTCAGCAGGAATGAGAACGTGAATCTCATCGAGTCCCGGTAAGTTTGCGGGAATGATGGACTCGACAACTGCTGGCTTACCGTTAATGGTGACTGACACATTGTTCCCGCGAGCTCCTGTTGCAAAGATCGACAGTCGCAACTGCCCGTTGGACGGATCGAACGGTCCAGGCGTCAGCGTGTCGGAGTTCAGTATGATCGCTTCACCGCGGCCATCAGCCGCGACAGTGAATACACCTGGCGCCCCTACAGAAGTGAAGGCTTCAGCCCTAGAGGACAGGCCGTCAGCGTTTGTAACGAGAAACTGCGCCGGACCAGTTGCCAACCCACTCGGAACAACAAACACGACCTCACGTGGAGAGACATAAAAAATTCGCGCCGGTTGCCCGTCGACTGTCACAGTCGTTCCTGCAAGAACGAATGGCAACTCTCCGCCTGCGGAGACAGCCGCATCTGTTTTCAACGCGAGCGAATTCCCGCGGATACTTGCAATGCTACCGGCAGCGATGTTCGCCGGGTGCGCCTCTTGCCCGTTTGCCGCGGCGTTAACGACAGTTGCCGCACCGATCTGTCGCGGCGGGATGGATGTGACGTAAATCTCGCTGGTGTTTCTGAAATCGTCATCATTGACCGCGCCCGAAAGAATTCGAGGGAAGCTGAACGCCACAACGCTGCCGTCGAAATTGAGCGACGAAACAACTTCGGCTGTCGCCGCTGCGGGCGCGTTGGTGATCTGTTGCACTTGGCCGCTTGGTAAATCGAGCAGATAAAGCTCGACACCGCCATCACTCGCGGTCGTCACTCTGCGTCGGGTGGCGAATGCCACACGTCGTCCATCGCCGCTGATCGTCGGCTGAAGCTGAACATCGACGGACCTCGATCCCAGATTAGTCAATTGACGAATCGAATCGTCGCGTCCATCAAACATGAACACCTGCGTCTCGTTGGGCGCGGTCGATGCTGAATAGACGAGGCGCACTCCATCATTGCTAACCGCGCGTCCTTCAACCAGCGACAGCTCCACGACATCACTCGCCAGCACGCGACTCGCTAACGTTCGCGTATCAATCAACACGAGATCCGCGGTATCCGCGGTTAAATTCCTCTTGTAATAGACCCGCGACCCATCGCCGCTGATCTTCGGACTCAGTCCATCATTAGTTAACGGCGTAAACTTCTGATCAAGCGTGTCATAAAGAACAATGTTCCCATTCGACGCAAAGGCAACAGTGCGACCGTCATTAGTAATCGACGGCTGAACGTTTCTATTGCCGGATGTTTCAGTCAACTGTCTCAGCTTCACGCCATCAAACAGAAAGATCTCTGAATTTCGATCGGCGTTACGCGCCACCAGATCCTCAGTGGACGCAAATGCGATTATCTTTCCGTCACCCGAGACAGCAGGACACACCGCACGCGTTTTGCCAATCTCGACGAAGGAAGACAAATCCGTGCGCACCACGTGAAACGAAGCGTTGCCGCCCGTATTCGCGAGATCGGCAGTCGATTCGAAGACGATTGTCCGCCCGTCATCACTGATCGTCGGATTGAGATTGAGCGCGTGTTCCGGCGTGTTTGTAAGCCGCGTCAGAGTCGCAAACGACTGCGCAGACTGTGGCAGCGGACCACATACGACGATGAAAATAAAACCGGTGACGAGGAAACAGGCTGTGAGACGAAGCATAGTGAGGTTGCTCCTTGCTAAAATTTAGCTGCGCATTCTACACCTTCCGCATTAAAACTCAACATAAATCTGAATCATTCGGTGTTAATCTGTCGCCATGAAAGTCCTGGTGAGTGGTTCGCATGGACTCGTCGGCACGGCGCTGATTAGTTCGCTGGCGTCTGATGGTCACGAAATCGTTCGTCTCGTGCGGGCCGCGCCGTCCAGTGCCGCGGAGGTTGAATGGCATCCTAACGAGGGACGCATCGATGCCGCAAAACTGGAAGGCCTTGACGCCGTGGTCCATCTCGCCGGTGAAAGTATTGCCGCGAACCGTTGGACCAGCGCGAAGAAACGCGCCATTCGCGATAGCCGCGTGAAGGGAACCGGACTATTGAGCGATACGCTCGCGCAACTCTCTCGTCCGCCCGCCGTTTTTGTCAGCGCCTCGGCGATTGGGTACTACGGCGATCGCGGTGATGAGTTGTTGACTGAAAACAGCGCGCCCGGAAACGATTTCCTGTCAGGCGTGTGTGTCGAGTGGGAGAATGCGACCAGACCTGCGGTGGCGAAGGGAATCAGGACCGTTAACACGCGCTTCGGGATCATTCTCGACGCGAACGAGGGCGCCCTCGGAAAGATGCTGACTCCATTTCGCATGGGAATTGGCGGGCGCGTTGGTAGCGGCAAGCAGTGGCTGAGTTGGATTGCGATTGAAGATGTTGTTGGTGGATTAAAATCTGTAATCACGGATACGTCGATCAGTGGGCCAGTAAATTTTGTGGCGCCGAATCCGGTGACGAACGCTGAGTTTACGAAAACACTCGGGCACGTTCTTTCGAAACCGACGCTGTTTCCGGTGCCGGAATTTGGGGTGCGTCTCGCGTTCGGTGAGATGGCGGATGCGCTGTTGCTGGCGAGTCAGCGAGTTGAGCCGCGAGTGTTGAAGGAAAGAGGTTTTCGATTCATGTGGCCGGCGCTGGAGCCGGCGCTCCGGCATTTACTCAGTAAGGTTTGATAACGCGGATCTAACTCTCACGGATCAATAACGATGAAGAAAATTTTTCTCTTACTCTTATCACTCGGCCTGTTCGCCGGGGCACAGCAGTCTCCGTCGCAAAACGCGGATCTAATCCTGCATAACGGCGTCATCTGGACTGTTGACGAGAAGAACCCCACTGCCGAAGCAGTCGCCATCAAAGACGGCAAGTTCGTCGTAGTCGGCACGAACAACGCGGCCCTCAAACTCCGTGGGCCAGCCACTCGCGTGATCGACCTAAATCGCAGTTTTGTCGTCCCCGGATTCAACGATAATCACGTTCACTTCGCGTCCGCGGCACAGTTTCTCGAATTCAACATCATGCGTGCC
>DAIOGT010000365.1:0-3532 GCA_036745095.1 Pyrinomonadaceae bacterium | reverse complement strand
TCACGCTCGTTCCTACGCGGGCGCGACGGGGCGCTTCCAGATGCCACGAGCGTGTCCAGTGGAGCTTCTCGTTCGTTCCCTCCAGATCGTAGAATCGCTCGACGACCTTGCCGAGACTGAGCGCTACGAGTCTTTCGCGTACTGACCGCAAACCTACGGAGCTGAAACATGCAAATCCGCCTACTGGCTAACACGCTGGTCCTCTGTTTGATCCTCGTTTCTGTTTTTGCTGTCCTGAAAAATACGTTTTCCTCAACGCCCGATCGCACCGCAACGCCGGCAACACAGCGTCAAGCCTCGCCATGCGCGAATGGAAAGGAGAGCGGCTTGCCGTTGCCGAGCGGCTTTGCTCCGGCCAAGCTTTCGGAGTTTCAAGCGCAACTCAAATCATTTCTCACAAGCGGAAAGTATCGCTCTCTGAATTGGTGTGAAGACAAGAAACTTCGCGACACCGGACCGTTTGTTAACGGCGTTAGCTACGGCGTTCACCCGACCGTCAAGATCTATTACTCGCCTTCCGTGATCAATTGGCTCTTGCGCAAGAATCCAAATCAGCTCATCCCGGATGGAGCGATGATCGTAAAGGAGCAGTATTCACCACCCGCCGCCCGGTACCAGCATCAGCCGCCGAAAGCAATAAACGGTTGGACCATCATGATCAAAGACAGTAAGGGCTCGCAGGATGGTTGGTACTGGGCAGAAATCTGGGACGCTCAATGCATGGACAATAACAGTCCTCCGTTTGCCATTCCGTATGCAGGATTCGGGCTCTATTGCGTGCGCTGCCATGCTTCGGCCGAGCGCGAACACACGTTTACTTATTCGAACAACATCAAGGGCTTCCCAGGCGATCCGGATTCATACTTTGTCGATCTGTCGTGGGCCACAGCGCCCGCAACCGCCCATGGCGCGGCTCCGGCGCAACCGTGCAGCGAAGCAGCGGCAAGCGATCGCGATGTGCCTACGGCTGGTCACAATACGGATGCCACCGACGTGCCGGAACAGACACTTCTCCGCCAGATGGTGGCGCTACGACCTGCGACCCTCGATCCGAAATTCGTCGCTTTCTATAACTCGATCGCTCCAGTGCCACTGGACAAGGTGCAAAAATTTCCGGGAGAGACTTATGATCATATTTTTCCTCAGAACATCGGGATCGCCGGAACGAAGCCCGCCCCATCTCCGAATCCAAATCAGTTTCTCACTTCAGATCAGTGCATGGGCTGTCACAGCGGCGGAACATATGGAAACGTGATGATTTATACCGGCACGAAGCAACCGGATGGCTCAACGCCTGTGATGAACGTTTCACCATACGGCGAATGGCGTTGGTCGCCCATGGGCCTGGCGGGCCGCGATCCGGTCTTCTATGCACAACTCGACAGCGAAATCGCGTTCGTAAAAAGTTTCTTCAAAAACGATCCGGCGAAAGTTGAGGAAATGATCAGGACGATTAACAACACGTGCTTTCGGTGTCACGGCGTGATGGGTAAACGACGTCTCGATGACGATCACGGCGGGCCTGGTAAAGGCAACTTTGAACGGGAACTGGTCTACGCGACTTACGATACGAACCCTCGATCGAGCGACAAGAGCTATATCTATGGCGCCTTGGCGCGTGATGGAGTTAGCTGCATGGCGTGCCATCGAATCGTTGAAGATAAACCGACCAAAACCGATCCTGATCCGTTGGTCAATTTTCTTAAAAACAAGATCACCGGCAATTTCACCACCGGCAATCCGGCGGAATTATTTGGACCATTTAAGGATGACGAGATCGTGACTGACCCGATGAACAATGCCATCGGTATCAAGCCGAAACACGATCCATACATCAAAAGCTCTCGCATGTGTGGCAATTGCCACACGATCAACCTGCCGTTGATGGACAATCCCGACGCGGATCCCAACAAGCCGCACCTCGAGCAGGTCACTTATCTCGAATGGCTCAACAGTGGATATCAGAACGAGGTAGGTACAAACTCACGAGCGCAAACCTGCCAGAATTGTCACATGCCGACTAAGTACAGCAACTCCAAGGGCACGCTCAACATTCCACTCATCCAACAGCCGATCGCGTTTATCGAAGACTCTCAATATCCGCAAACCGGCAACCGGTTGCCGGATGAAAAAATTCAGGTTCGCTTCCGCGATAAAGGTTTTGCTCGTCATCAACTACAGGGCCTGAACGTCACGCTTTTGGAAATATTTCGCCAGTTCATGTCACCTTACAAATCGAACGGGAGCAATATGCTCGCCAATCCGATACTAGGCGTCAGGCAAAACGACTACATGTCCGGGCTCGATGATCTATCGACGGCGATCGACGCTTTTGTGCAGCAGGCGCAGAACTCTACTGCCGAACTTTCGGTGTCGCCAGCGACGATCAGCAACGAGAAACTCATCGCGGATGTGAAGGTCACAAACAAAACAGGTCACCGCTTGCCGAGCGGCGTCGGATTTCGCCGCGCCTTCCTCGAGCTTCGTGTTACCGATAACGAGACGGGCAAGACTGTTTGGTGTTCCGGATGTACAAACGAGCTTGGTGTGATCATGAAAGGCGATAGCAATGCCAGACTGCCGTCGGAACTGTTCGACGTCTACAAAGATGGCAGCAAGCCCGCCGATCACGGCTATCCGGCAGGTTGCAACAACAAATATCTTCCGGGTACGAACCCGCAGCATTTCCAGCCACACTTCTTTTGGGATTCGCAAAAGAACATGGGAACTGCGATCACCCGGCAGGACCAGGTTCAGATCTACGAAGAACTAAACCTGAACATTCAGTGCGTGATGACAACTAGCTTCCTCCGGCGCGATTACCAGTTGAAAGACAACCGGCTTTTACCATTCGGATGGACCAGTACTGGCCCACTCAAAGCTGATAAGACACCTGTTATCCCCGCGGATTACCTTCACGAAACTTACCCCGTCAGTGTTGGTGGTGATCCGGCCTACGCGGATGGAAGTGGAACGAATGTCGTGAGGTATCAAGTCCCGTTGAGTGCATTCACGGCAAGAAATGTCTCGATCACGGCAACACTCTATTACCAGTCGATACCTCCGTACTTTCTCTACGATCGTTTCACACAGGCGCCAAATGCACCGGCAACGCAACGTCTCTATTACCTGACGTCGAACCTGCAGACGAAAGGCACTCCGATCGAGAATTGGAAGGTTCAGATCACAACGGCGAGTCAGTCAGCTACTCTGAACTGAATTTTGGTGTTTTTGTGCCTTTTGTGGCTCAACATAGTCATCGGAAGCGCGCATCCATGGACCACTTACCCGCTCCGACAATCAGCAGGAACAACAAGCAAAGCAGCATCGAAAGGTCCGTCCGCGCTTCGTGCAGCATGCCCCAGAAACCGTAGTATGCAACTCTGTTCAAACTAAAGCCCCAGAAGCCGTAACCAAGCAGTATGGGAATCTTGGTTGTAAGGATCGCGACGATCATGTCGATCAGCAAAGGAATCGCCGCTAATCTGGTTAGCAGTCCGATCAGTATGAGTGCGCCGAAAACGATTTCGAC
>DAIOGT010000364.1:0-3536 GCA_036745095.1 Pyrinomonadaceae bacterium | reverse complement strand
GTCTACTGGAACACGTGAATCGGCCTGCCACTGGGCAACCGTGCTGGAATAAGCTTACGCAAATTGTGCGCGTTTGCTTTTGGATCAAGAAGCCCGGTGCGTAGAAATGCGACGAGTTGACGAAACTCGTCGTTCGAGAAGGTGACTGGCGTCGCAAGTGCCGGATCAAGACGCGCCAGGACAGGCGCTATTGGTCCACGCGGACCTTGCAGGTCAGCATCGACCCCGGCTGCGACCGGGTCGTAACTCGGCGCTGATCCGATCGCATTCAAGTGATAACGCACTGCGTCTTCCAGTCTGGTAAAGCAACCGTTATGAAAGAACGTTGGTTGCAACGCCAGATTTCGCAGCGGCGACGTTCTGAATGCATAGCGATCATTCGGATTCCCTGTGACCTGCTCCAAACCAAAATCCTCGTTTGCTCCGGGGCCATCAAACGTGACGTTTCCAACAGTCGCCGTGATCTGGGGAATACCCGCGACATGCTGCTGGAAATCGCTGAACATCTCATTCGACTGCCCTGAAACCGCATGGCAGCTGACGCAGTTTCCCGACGTAAAGAAGATCAAGGCGCCGGCTTTCTCGTCTTCGGTCATGGCATTCTTCTGACCGCGTGCAAATTTATCAATTGGTGCGTCTGCGAAGACGAGCGTGAACTCAAACTCCGCGATCGCTAGAGCGAGCATTTCATAAGTGATCGGTGCACCCGACTTCACCTCGGTGAAGCTTTTGCCAAATAACTTTCGATATTCAGCATTCGCATTTAAGCGCTCCACAACCGCGGCACGAATGCCGTCGTTTGTCCCGGGCACCGACGGATGAAATCCCGTCATCTCAGGCTTCTCGGTCGTTGGGATGAAAGCTTGAGCTGTGAGCAGGTGAGGCAGGCCGGACAGTGAGAAGCCCTCCGGCAAGGGAAACTGAAATCCGGCGCTATTGTCGAACGGATTGCCTGACACTGAATTGAATCGTGAGTTCCACATCAGCGCCGGGAAGAAAACGTTATTGAGAATGATTGGCGCGCGCCGCTGGTTGCGTGGACCAGTACGATCAGGACCGACGACGTTATTATTTTCGACGCCGATGGCAATCGACTGCGAATCCCCAAAGCCCAAAGGCGCCGCGTGACAACCCGCGCATGAATTGTCGTCGTTCAAACCGAGCAGGCTGTCGTGAAAAGCAAGCCTGCCCAAGTCGGCGAGTTGATTGTCGATTTTTCGACCAAGTCTTTGTTCGAGACTTAATCCGACTCTGCCTGTAAACCCATGTTGGCTGAGCACCGCAGACAACTGTTCATTCAGAGCGTCGTCGCCGCTGTTCGCAGAAGTCGTTGGCGTTAGCGCCACTACTCCGGCAGAGATCAGCGCAAGCAAGACAATCGTTAGCTTGCAGAGTTGAGGTCTCATGAAATTATCTCCTTAGACGATCACCCGCGGGTATGCCTGCTCGCTATATCAAATTTCTACGGACAGAGTGAAGGGATAGCTGGGTTCTTTTCTTCGAACATACCCTCATGGTTGGGCAGCCAGATCGCGGCTCTCAGCGCCCAAATGGGCAGACCTTCTGCCATAAACTCCCATTCGTCGTTGTCACCCGTGAACCCTTCCGGCGCTGTCGCCGTGCAAGCTACCGGTATCACGTATTCCACACCCACGAGACGCAGGCCGTCCCCTTCCGGGATGTAGTGAAGAGCTTCCGGATGCTCGATTTCGAAGTTACAGTCAACGAGGGACCAATTGACGTACTCAAACCCCTCGCCCGGCACACAAGCCAAAAACTCAAAACCATCGGCGTCGGCGCGATCGAAGTCGTGATACTTGGCCGTCCCTTTGCGAGCTAATGCGAGCTCGTTGTTGGTGGCGGGAGAAAGATTATCGACTGGTGCAGGAGCCGCGGCAGAGCTACTGGTCGTCGTTATCGCTGCGCTGCCAAAAACCAAACAGCAGATCGCTATAAAGATTGGAAAGGGTAGAAAAGTTTTCATACGTTACCTCCGGGTTTGTTATGTCAAATGAAGGGGGCAAATAGTTGCTTTCTCATTCGCGGCATGATGAAGTCTGGCCCAGTCCTTGGCTATGGGAGTTTCGTCCCGGTTTGCACATCTTTCGCCTGCCGGGATGGGACATTAGTCCCGCAATTCACCGACACGACGAATAACTAACAAGCCCGAGCCGATTGATGCGGGCTAAGGCGGCTGATAGAATCCGCTCCCGACCTTTATCGCCACGTCGTCGCCAAACTACAACGCGCGGGATTCATAAGTCCCGAGGAAGTTCATAGGAAGTTACAAGGAGGTCATGTCCGCGCTCATCAAACATCTTTATCGGTTTGGAGAGTTCACCCTTGATGCCGACCAGAAGGTGCTGACGCGTGATGGCAAGCCCTTGCTTTTGGCGCCGAAGGTTGTTGACACGCTGGTGACTTTGGTGCAAAGCGGCGGGCGGATTATTGAGAAGGAAGAGTTGATGACACGACTCTGGCCCGATACCTATGTCGAAGAGTCAAACTTAACCTACACGATCGTGCAGCTCAGAAAGATGCTGGGCGACGATGCCCGCCGCCCTCGCTACATTGAGACAATCCCTAAACGCGGCTATCGCTTCATCATTGAGGTGGAAGAAGCGCTGAGCGACATGGGCTCGATAGCCGTTCTGCCGTTTTTGGATTTAAGTCCGGAGAGAGACCAGGAATATTTCTGCGAAGGGCTCGCTGACGAGCTAATCAATAGCCTCGCGAGCTTGCCGAACCTGCATGTCGCCTCCAGAACGTCGTCCTTTAGATTCAAGTCGCCGATGCTGGATATTCGCGAAGTGGGCCGACGATTGAACGTGAGTACGGTGCTTGAAGGAAGCGTGAGAAAGGCTGGGAGCAACTTTCGCATCACCGCGCAACTGGTCAGCGCAGTCGACGGTTACCAGCTCTGGTCAGGAAAATACGATCGCCGGCTCGAAGACATCTTTGCTGTTCAGGAAGACATTGCGCAAAGCACTGTCAGCGCTCTGCAGGTAGTGCTGAGCTCGGATGCTAAACGCGCGCTACATAAAGTCCCGACGTCATCCATCGAAGCCTACGAATGCTACCTCCGTGGGCGTCAACTCTTTTATCAAATGCGGCGCCGGAGTCTTGAATCCGCCAGACAGTTGTACCTGAGAGCGATCGAAATGGATGATCACTTTGGTCCCGCGTATGCGGGGATAGCGGATTGTTCCGCTTTTCTCTACATGGATTGGGGAGGTCATGAGTCGGATCTTGTAGATGCCGAACAGGCGAGTTCGAAAGCCATCGAGATCGATCCCAGTTCGTCACAAGTGCATGCATCAAGAGGGATGGTGCTTTCACTGAGCGGTCGGTTTTCGGAAGCGGAACGAGAATTCGAGACTGCGCTGGACTTGAATCCGAGGCTTTATGAGGCTCATTACTATTTCGCGCGAGCCTGTTTCTCTCACGGAGAACTCGATCGGGCAGCGGAGTTGCTGGAACGGGCTATAGCAATTAACCCGGACAGCATCGATGCACTGTCGATGCTCGGCGGCATC
>DAIOGT010000363.1:0-3646 GCA_036745095.1 Pyrinomonadaceae bacterium | reverse complement strand
AAACTGCTGCAGGGAGAAATAGTGCCGGGCCAGACCGTGAGAGTGTCGGCGAATGGCGACGCGATGGAGTTTAGAACTGACGCGGCGTTTGCGACCGCTTGAGGAGCTTGAAACATGTCACAACAGTGGAACCCGTTGCAGGATTTGATGGTCCTGCAGGATCGGATGAACAGGCTTTTTGAAGACGCGACACAGAGGCGCAGCCAGGCGGATGCCGGAGCGGGAGATGAATTTGAGCGAGCCGATTGGACACCCGCTTCCGACATCTACGAAACTGATTCGGGCTACTTGATCGCAATCGACTTGCCGGGCATCAACCGTGAAGCGCTCGAAATCGACATCGACGATAACCGGCTGGTGATAAAAGGTCTTCGTGCGATTGCGGAGTCGCGGCAACATCGCAGCGAACGGCCGAGAGGAAAGTTTTTCCGGACGTACAGTGTTCCGGGATCGGTCGATCAGGGCAGGATCGCAGCGGAGTACAGAGATGGTGTTTTGCAAATTAGTCTGCCGAAGCGTACTGAGCAAAAACCGAAGAAGATCGATATCAAGATTTCGTAACGGGGATAATGCGGATGGGAAAGACGATGGACAACGAACTGAACGAACTGAGGGTAACGGATCGTCGTCGTGTTTATCTCGACGAAGAAGGCAATGAGCAGGTAAAGGCGGAGACCGAACAGCCTAGTCTGAAGCCAAAGTACGTCGAGGAATTGGAAGCACGCACGATGGCCGCGGAGAAGCAGGTGCTGGAAGTCCAGGCGCGTTTCGATCAGTTGCGCCAACAACTTCAACGCGAGACTGACGAGACACGTCAGCGATTGAATCGTTCGGCGGATGAACGCGCGTCGGGCGAGAAGGCGAAGTTCATCGCTGCGTTGCTACCCGCGCTCGACAATTTGAATCGAGCGGTCGATGCCGCGTCCGGAGACGCGCCGCGCGAAGCGATTGTCGATGGTATTCGCAGTATCGCAACGAGCTTCGAATCTGCATTGACGAGCGCCGGTGTCGAAGCGCTGCAATCCGTTGGCGAGGAATTTAATCCCGAACTGCACGAAGCCGTGGACACGCAAGAAACCGACGCTGAGATGGACGGGAGAGTCATCGAGGAATATAGTCGCGGTTTTCGAATGGGAGACCGCCTGCTGCGACCGGCGCGTGTGAAGGTTGGACGCGCGCGCGAGCAGGCACGCAAAGAATCTGTCTAAAGTGGTTTAAATAACTAAGGAGACGAGAAGAGTGCCGGCAAAAGAGTTGAAGTTTAGAGAGGAAGCACGCAATGCGATGCTTCAAGGCGTGGACGTGCTTGCGAACGCGGTGCGCGTGACCCTTGGACCAAAGGGTCGCAACGTTGTTCTGGGGAAAAAGTTTGGCTCGCCAGTGATCACGAAAGACGGTGTCACTGTGGCCAAAGAGATCGAGCTCAAGGACAAGTATGAAAACATGGGCGCGCAGATGGTTCGCGAAGTCGCCGTCAAAACCAACGACAAAGCCGGCGACGGCACCACCACCGCTACAGTGCTGGCCCAGGCCATTTTTCGTGAGGGCGTGAAGAACGTCGCCGCCGGTGCGAATCCGATGTCTTTGCAGCGCGGCATTCAACTGGCGACGGAACAGGTCGTCGCTGAGCTGGAGCGCATGTCGAAGAAGATCAGGAGCAAGGAAGAACTGACAAGCGTGGCCACGGTTTCCGCCAACAACGATCGTAATATCGGGGAACTCATCTCCGCGGCGATGGACCAAGTTGGTAAAGACGGCGTCGTCACTGTTGAAGAATCGAAGACACTGCAAACCGAGCTCGAGATCGTCGAGGGAATGCAATTCGATCGCGGTTACTCGTCGCCGTATTTCGTGACTAACGCCGATCGCATGGAAGCGATTCTCGACGAGCCATACATTCTGCTTTACGACAAAAAGATTTCCGCGATGCGCGATCTGCTGCCAATGCTGGAACAGACCGCCGGCGCCGGACGCGCATTGCTGATCATTGCTGAAGACATCGAAGGCGATGCGCTTGCTACGCTCGTAGTGAATCGTTTGCGCGGAACGATCAAAGTGTGCGCAGTGAAAGCCCCGGCATTCGGCGATCGGCGCAAAGCGATTCTCGAAGATCTCGCGATCCTGACGGGCGGAAGAGTGATCACCGAAGATCTCGGCATTAAATTGGAGAACGTCACACTCGAGGACCTCGGAACTGCAAAACGTGTGATTATCGACAAAGAGAACACGACGATTGTCGAGGGCGGCGGCGACAGTAAAGCCATTCAAGGCCGAGTGGCTACGATTCGCAAACAGATCGAAGAGACAACGTCTGACTACGATCGCGAAAAACTCCAGGAACGACTGGCAAAACTCGCGGGTGGCGTTGCGGTCGTCAAAGTCGGGGCGCCGACCGAGACCGCGATGAAAGAGATCAAGATGCGTGTTGAAGACGCGTTAAATGCAACCAAAGCTGCTGCGCAGGAAGGAATCGTAGTCGGAGGCGGGGTCGCGCTATTGCGCGCTTCGAAGGTGCTTGAAAATCACGATCATGAGGATCCGGATGTTCGTACGGGTGTGAAGATCGTGCAGCGCGCGTTGCAGGAACCGATCCGGCGCATTGCTGAAAACGCGGGCACCGAAGGGGCCGTGGTCGTCGGACAAGTCGAACAGTTAAAAGGAAACAAAGGGTTTAATGCCGTCACTGGCGCATTCGAAGATCTCGTCGCAGCGGGCATCATCGATCCAACCAAAGTTGTACGCACCGCGTTACAGAACGCCGCGTCCATCGCGGGATTGTTGCTTACCACTGAGGCTGCTGTAACGGAACTGCCGGAGAAGAAAAAAGCGGGTCCGCCGATGGGCGGCGGAGACGACTATGATTACTAGCGGCAAGAGGCACAAGAAGTACAAATAATCGAATGATGCAGTTTTGCGCTTTTTGTGCATTTTGCAGCGACAACGGCAGCAAATTTGCAGGAGACGCCTCGCCGGGATTGTTATTGCATTGAAACGCAACGGCGCTTATGCTGGCGACATCCAAGTGCAGCAACTTGGATTGGGCCGAGTTGTTTGAAAGTTGAGTGAATCTCGCACACTTCATGCTGATCAAAATGGGTGCGACGATCGTAAAAGAACTATGGCTGATTTAAGTTCATACAAAGACAAATTCGCCGACAGCGGTCAACGCATTCTAGACCATGCGTTGGGTGAAACACGCCGTCGTGACCAGAACTTCATTTCCGTGGAGCACATCCTTCAGGCTTTGACTATCGAGGAGCCTGACATGTTCAACTCCACGATGCGCGACTTATCGCTTGACCCTGTCGTGGTCAAAATGGCGATTGAGAAACGCCTCAATAACAGCCGGCAGCAACATGTCGGAAAAGGAATTCGCATCGGCACTGATACGACTGACCTGTTCAGGCGCGCGATGGAGCGTGCGAAGTTACAGGGCCGCAAGACGATCGAAGCAACAGACATCTTCGAAGCGTTGAGCACTCACGATAGTCTGTTCGTTGACGTATTGAGAAACATGGGCGCCAGCCCTGAGGCTGTGCAGGAAAACGTGCGTGCGCAGGTGCAAAAACGGGAACAAGAAGAAGAGCTGAACAGAAAGAAGTTTGAGCTTCCGCCTTACTTGAAACACTTCGGAGTTTCACTCAAC
>DAIOGT010000362.1:0-3701 GCA_036745095.1 Pyrinomonadaceae bacterium | reverse complement strand
CAGAGTTTGGCGAGGCAACTAAAAAAAGCACCGCCGCGCTTCCGACGAGGACAAGCGCGGCGACCACAAACAGTTTCTTATTCATCAACGCAGTAAAAAGACGACGAACTATCTCGGGTTGGTCATTCTAACAAAACCCATAATGGCACAAACTGCCCCAAGCACGACAAACAGGTTGAAGAAGGCGCCGATGCCGAGCGCCATGCTGAGGTCGATTGAGTTTTGCGAGATGCCGAGCACGGCAAAGATGCCGAACAAAAGAAAATGGAGGTGGTAAATAATCAGGCAGACCGCAGCGTAGGAAAACCAGCGCGCGGACGGCCCGAACGCGGGCGATCTTGCGAAACCGAGAACGGCAGCGATTAACCAGCCAACGCCTCCTGCAATCAACAACAACACGACGACGGGAAAGAAATAGTTCGGCTGCGTTGCACGAAGTTGTGGTTGCAGAAGCATCATCAGGAGTGGAAACATTTTGTGTCGAGTCTCTCCTTTTCTTTAGCCACGATGGCGTCTAACAAAAAGGCGCCGTTTGCGCACGTAAAGCCGCTTTAGTAGGTGCACAAACGGCGTCCAGTATGGTGTCGGGTGAGCGGGCGCGATTTATTACAGCGGGGAAGCAGTGTTGTGTGTTCGACCCGCTGTCAATAAATCAGTCAGCGCCGCTATTGCGTAATGTGAATCTCTTCCTCTTTGTTTACGTGGCCGAGAAAGTATATCAAACCACAAACAAAGGCGACTGCTGCCAGTCCGAGCGCGATCCATCCCGAGGTGTGACCAGCCGTAGGCGGCTCAGTTACAAACCTGTAGAAATAGTAGATAGCACCGAGGGCGGCCGCAATTCCCACCAAAACCGCAAGAATGTCTTTCAGGCTTTTCATCGTGACCTCCGGCCAGAAAATTGAATATGAAGGTTAAGGAAAAAGCCGATTCTATTTGCAAATTATGCCTGCATGTTAACGCCGGGGGTGAGGGAATGCAAGCCTGAGTTTCCGCACCAAAATGTCACTATCATCGGGGTTTATAACACGGTTCCCTTCTGACCGTAGTTTACGTGAACTACGCGGTTCGCCCAGCTTGTGGGGAAAGGCCGGTGCGAGATGATGATCGTCGTCACTCCGCCCAGGTGCTGATCGAGTGCGCTTAGCAGACGCTTTTCCGTGACCTCGTCGAGCGCGGAAGTGCATTCGTCGAGAATAAGAACTTTGGGGTTTTGCAGGAGGGCTCGCGCGAGGGCGACTCGCTGGCGTTCACCGCCCGAAAGACGGTTACCACGCGGCCCCAGCGACTCGTCAAGTCCTTTGGGCAAACGTTTGACGACGACATCCAGCTGCGCCAGTTGCGTCACGCGGTCGAGCTCCATATCCGTCGCGTGCGAATTTCCATACAACAGATTCTCGCGCAACGTGACATCGAAAAGCACCGGGTCCTGCGGAACGAAGATCACGGCCGACCGCAAACTCTTGAGTTTGATGTCGCGCACATCCCTTCCGTCCAGCAAGACAGTGCCCGCACGCGGGTCATACATGCGCGCGACGAGCTTCGCGATCGTGCTCTTGCCGTTGCCACTTGTTCCCGTAATTGCGACTCGCTCGCCTCGATCGACTCGCAAGCTCACGGCGTTCAGCACAGAACGATCCGAGTGATAACTGAACCAAACATCCTTCAGCTCCACTGCCGCTGAGGTACCAGGGTTCAGAGGAGTTGAGCCATCACGTAGTATCGACTGCGCTTCAGTAATTTCGAGCAACCGGCGCGCGCTCGCCGCCACGCGCTGGACCTTCGCGTAGATATCGACGACGCCGTAAAGCGGAATGAAGAGCTGAAGCGTGTAACCATAAAACGCAACCAGACCTCCGGCAGTCAGAGTTCCGCTCATCACCTGGTACCCACCGTAACTCAGCACGCCGGCCATACCCGCGATGATGATCAAGTAAAGAACCGAACTGAAAAACAGCTCGGTGCCTCGTCGCTTCATTTGCGCACGCACAACGCCACTCGAAATACGTGCGAACCGCCGCGCTTCTCGCTGTTCGCAGGAGAGGAGTTGGACCTGCACGATCGCGCCGAGATGCTCTTCCAAAAATCCGATCAACTTTCCGGATTGTTCCTGGACGGAGTCAGAGGCGTGACGCAAGCGGGCCTGGAAGCGCCGCCGCACCATAATGAAGACCGGTAGTAGCGGCAAAATGATGATCGTGAGCCGGTAGTTCAGCACGAGCATCGTGCTCATCACGAGGATGAAGACAGTCGCGGTCCTCAGTAAGACAGGAATTACTTCGCCGGTAAGTGTGCCCACCTGATCGACGTCCATTTGCAGTCGATGAAGCGTATCGCCGGGCGGTGTGTTGTCGTGATACTCAGCCGAGAGTCGCTGCAGATGACGCAACAGAGTTAGCCTGCTGCGGTAAGTCATTTTTTGAACGGCGCGGAAATTCAATATTCCAGCAAAGCTGTCGCAGGCCAACCGGCCCATGTAAGTAAAAAAGAACGCCACCGCTACCAGCGGCAGCCAACTGACACGTCGCTTGGGAATAACTTCGTCGATTAAAAACCTGATGATGAGCGGATCGAAAAGGACGAGGATACTCGCGCCGAGGATGCACATGTAACTGCCGAGATGCAGACGAAAGAACGGTTTGACTTGCGATAACAGCCAACCAAACTCTCCGGGACGCTTCGCTTGCATGACCTCAGATACCCTCAACACAATTGGTGCTCGTACCCAACTACGCGGCCCACGATCTCTGCTTCTCTCGGGTACGTAAATCGACGCACAGTCTGAGTCGAGGAATGATGTGGAATAATTAGCAACTGATTCCCTTGCAGCTCACACCAGCCACATGCATAACCGCCTCGTAACTCGATAAAGTAGATCGGCCGTTCATACTCGTTGCGCCACGCATTCGTCACAAGCTTCTTCTGGCTGGTATCAATCCTCAAAAGCGCACCCGGCCTGATCATGGGATACATTGTGAAGTCGCCCAGACCGACATGCCCATAAATAATGTGGCCGGGAGAGTTTTCACCACTAGCAGACTGACTGGCGTCTATGCTCGTCATTAATTGATCGCCAGACGCTGAAAGCTCGGATGGCGCGTTGTCGTTCTGCAGGATCAGTTGCGTGAGATAGGGATCGGTGAGGGGTTCATACTTCTCTCTCTGATTTACGTCGATGTTGTAAAGAAGAAGCAGGTCGATCAGATTGGCTCGATAAATGATACTCAGGCTGAAGAGTTTCCAGATGCTTGGCTCGGAGTCCCCGTTTTCCAACTGGGCCAACCAACCATTTGAGATGCAGAATCTTTTGTCGCCTTTAACGCCGGCAATTCTGCGGCTTGCCTGTTCAACTTCTCGAACAGTGATGTTACGCCGATTACGCAGAGACTTGAGCATCTGACCAGCCAGCACACTAGTTCTCCAAATGATCTACGGGAGTTATTAGTCTCTGGGTGGTTGAAGTATTTTGCGGCGTAATGACGCAGTTTAGAGCTCAGCTTGTGTGCTGAACTCTGAACCCGTTCACTGGTCCGCGAATGTACAAGCCAGGTGGTCCATTGCATAGGACAAGCAACATTTGTCCGGTATCACGGAAGAAGATCGCCGATTACTCAATCGTTAAGACATTGTTCTTTAATTACTTACTAATCTGGTCCAGTGCGACTCAGGTGTTACCGGATGACGGCATAGGGGCAGACCAA
>DAIOGT010000361.1:0-3709 GCA_036745095.1 Pyrinomonadaceae bacterium | reverse complement strand
AGCAACGTTGAACGCGTAGAGCTTTCTGTCGTAGAAATTGATCAGCTTTCTCGCCTAGACACACCCCTGTATTCGCAGTCGGGCCGCTGCTATTCTTCGTAATGGCGGTCGATCGGCTCCATTCCCGAGCTGTCGAGGTCCGGCAACCCAGTCTTGACGCCGAGCACTACTGATCGTGCCTCGCCGATCTCGACAACTTCCGCCGCGTCGTATTCATTCTTTTTCATTTTGAGACTCCCTTCTTACTCCTGAAAGTACCGGTCCTCGGGTGGATTCGCCGTGCTGTCGAGCGCCGGAATTTCAGTTTTCACGCCGAGGATAATGTCTTCGGCCTTACCGATTTCGACAGCTTCGGCTGCGTTGTATTCATTCTCTTTCATCTTCCTTCTCCTTCTTCTGGTTAAGCATCGGTTGGACCAACCGATGCGGACACACGCACCGCGCGTATGACAGGAGTCATACGGCAGGTGAGACAGGTTCTGCCGCGTGCGCCCAGTCGAGTTTCCTGGGTACTACGGCAGGGCTTCTGGTTAACGAGCTGTGAGTTTCCAGATCTCGTAACCAAAACTCGAGTAATATCGTTTGGACGAGGAACGCGGAATGCGTTTCGTAGCCGTGGCGCGCACGCTCCAACGCAGCTAACAATGGTGCCTTGTCAATGTATCCGCGAGCACATAGCCGCGAGTTCTCGAACACCGAATGAAGGCGAGGGGATTCGCGCGCAATCGCGCGAAAGATCACCTCACGCGGATTCCCTTTCGTGCGACGTTTCGCGATTTCGTCCGGCAGAATCCCCGCCAGCATCCTTCGCATGACAACCCTGTTCTCGCCGGGACGCATAAACTGGTCCAAGGGCAGAGCCTGGAGAAACTCCACCAACGGCCGGTGTGCAAACGGGTAAGTAACATCAATTCCAAATTGTTCGGTGCGCCAGCAAGATGAAATGCTTTTCACAGTCGACAAGAAACCGTGTGCTTGATCACGTGCACTATGCGTCGGGAAACTTCTGAGTCGCTCCTTTGCCAGCATGCGTTCCTGTAGTTTCATCCGTGTCGAAAAATCGTGGTTGTACCAGGGAGGAAGGTGGGCTGCCGGGCCGGATGTGATTGTTTGTAGACGTTGTGGAAGCTGGCGAGCAATCGCGTCTTTCCAAAGTAAACTTAGATACGACCGCTTCATGGCCTTGCTCCACGCACGCAGACTGCGGTTGAGGGCTAACAGCCTGCCTGAGGCGAGCAGATCGGCGACTTCCGGGTACGCGCCGTAAACGCCTCCAAACATCTGGTCGCCCCCAAGACCGCTTAACAACACGCGCGCTCCGGCTCGATCCATCGCCTCGCTGATTCGTGAGTGAAATCCGAACGACAGGACCACCGGATTCGGGCTCACGATCTTTACCTCATCGGGAAGTGGCGCAAGGAGTCGCAAATCTTCATCCCTGATGTGATTACCGCGGATTTGTCGTTGCTCCTCAACGACGCGAATGTACCGGCGCTCATCCGATGTCGGACATTCGTCGAATACATGCGACACCGTCTCGAGTCTCGGCGTCTGAACCTCACCTCGTTTTAACAGTTTGTCGGCAAGGCAAACGATCGCCGAGCTGTCGAGACCACCGCTGAGCTCGGCAAAAACGGGCCGATCGGACCGCAACCGGCAGCTTATTGCATCACTCAAGTGGTCAAGCGCGTGTTCTTGATACTGCTCATCCGTGCTGTACCTGATCTCTCTTGAAGGATCGAGTTTCCAGAATCGCTCACTACGCAACTCACCCGTGGCTTTTATCGTGACTACATGAGCAGGTTTTACGCTCACGATATCTTTGTAAGCAGTGCGTCCGGGAATTGGACCAAGACTCATCGCGCCGGCGATGTACTCTTCATCGACCTCCGGCGCGCCGTGTTGCAGCTCCAGCAAGGCAGCAGTCTCAGTGGACCAAACGATCCGATCACTGTCGAGGTGATATTTAAGCGCCCGCGCGCCGGCCACATCACGCACAAGGTAAAGAACTTTGAGCCGGTCATCCCAGAGCGCGAGGCTGAAGTCACCTACCAGGCGGTTGAAGCAATCTTTTTCCCATTTGCGATACGCCGCCATCACGATTGACAAGTCGGGAATCACGCTTGTTTGCGGAAGGTGTGGCCTCAATTGCCGTATGAGATCGTCGCGGTTATCGAGACGCCCATTCCACGTCAACATGTGGCGTTCGCTTGTTATGAGTGGTTGTACTTCGAGTCGTGATTCGCGATTCGTGTGATAGGCGCGATAGCTCATGGCGATGTTTCCGTTGATGAGATCAAACCCACCGTCTGGCCCACGCGGATCAAGCGCGGCGCCCAGCTTCGCTAATTCGTATTCGTTAACCGTGGCTGAGCCGCTGGCGAAGTTGAGTATTCCTGCTAACGCACTCATTATTCTCTGGATTCCTTTCACTTGAGTCTGAAATTCCCAGGACTCAGAGACGTTTCAACACGCGATATTCGCTTCTCACGGAATTCTTATCGTTCACCACCTCGCCCGCTACCTCGGCCCAGGCGTGGGCCCTGGGTGGGAAGTCCTGGGCGGCAAGGACCATCTGGGCCGGTACGCCGCGGCGGCGTAACAGGCATGTAACTACAGCCGAGTGCTGCAAACACATCGCTTTCTTCGGGTAATACATCTGCGCGCGATCAACCATGCCGCGCACGCGCCGGCAGATCTCACGATCGACCAGGCGTGGCTCACCGACCGGCCAGCCTTCGACTTTCTTAATCAGTCGTTGGAAACCACCGAACTTCAGCAACAAATCAAACACCAGCAGACCAACAAACGCGCTGAACGTTTCGCGTCGCGAGAAACTTATGCTTTCGTCATTTTCGTCATCAGCCGAAGTGAACTGATCGGCTGCGGTTGGCGGAGCCGAGGTGGTGCCGCTCACTTCATCAGCGATCGAATAAAGCTCGCCATCACGTGAATCGCTTGACGACTCCAGCAGACCGAGCGAAACCATCTTCTTCAGAAATCTCTCCGTATCAGCACGAAGTTGCTCTCGCGCGACTTCGTACACCAACTCACCCTCCGCATTGATGGCGTCAAACTGCTGCGCGAGCGAATTCACAATTTGATCGAGCGCCAGACCGCCAGGCCGATCTTCAAGGATCATCCACGTCAGTGCGCCGACGCCGTTCAACTTACAGATGCGGTCTTCCGCAATCGAAAGCAACACACTGCCGTCTCGGTGCTTTCGGGCTCTAGCCGTAACGGAGTGAGGAGAATCCAGCGTCGAAGTTGTCGGCATCGGCGACATCGGGTGCACACCGGCCTTTCTGAGCTCTGCGCTCGTTTTGTCTTTTCAGGTTGAGTTGAAGGCCTTTGGGGGAGCCTGCGCCGAGTGTCGTTGGACCAGCTGAGATGTGTCTCTGAAGCTACACGCGGGCTGCTCCCCACGGAAAATATTTTCTTTCCTGCTTAGTTTTCCGAGCAACGCAGTTTTTGCTGAGAGTTTTTGCTGTGTAGTTTGTCGGTTACATGTCCTTGCTTAGTTTTCCAAGCAAGATCCAAGGAACAGCGCCCACAAAAGAATGGTTCTCTATCGCGGTTTTAAGATCACCCTTTTGTCGCCGGCGCGGCGAGTAATTTGCTCGCGGTCGAAATATTCGAGCAACGGAATGGCGTATTTGCGTGAGACGCCGGCGAGGTCTTTGAAGGCAGGGACGTCGATCAGGCGATC
>DAIOGT010000360.1:0-3717 GCA_036745095.1 Pyrinomonadaceae bacterium | reverse complement strand
ATCGCGTTTGGAAACAAGCAGTTCATCAAGCTGCCTGTGACTTCGACCGTCTTTGCAGTCGCGCTGCTCGTCCTTGGCGCGCTCGTAATAATGTCGCCGCCGATCTCGGTATGGGTGACGATTAGTTTGCACCTCCTGGTCTTCTTTTTCGCGGCGCTCGTCAGTCATCAACGACTGGCCCACACGCGCCCGCACGTCAGCAAGCTTCCTGAGTACTTCCTTTGGATCGCGGTCGGTGGGGTTCTTGGCGGAATATTTAACGCCCTTCTGGCGCCGTGGTTGTTCTCGACACCGTTCGAATACCCAATCGCGATTATTCTCGCTTTGCTCGTACGACCTGTTACTGATCAGGAGCAGAAAACGAAATCGTGGTGGCGCATCACGTTTCCGACGTTCATATTCCTGCTGACGTTTGGGCTCGCGCTCTTCGTGCCGCGTTTGGATCTGTCAGGAAAAGTCGCGAATGCGCTCGTGCTGCTGCTGCCGTTTGTGCTCTGTTTTATCTTGAGTTTCCGTCGCCCGCTTGTTTTTGCGCTCGGGCTTGCAGCGCTCATGTTCGCGTCGATTCCATACCTGAATGCTTCAGTGCAAACGCTCGCGAGCGAGCGAAACTTCTTTGGTGTTTGGCGCGTGACGGACCATCCTCATGAAGAGTTTCGACGCCTGTATCACGGGAGCACCGTTCACGGCGTGCAGTTGAAAGACGAGGCGCGGAGATGTGAGGCAACGTCGTACTATCACAAGGATGGACCACTGGGCCAGGTGTTTGCCGTGTACAATAGTAAACCGCCGGTCAAGCCGATCGCAGCCACCGGTCTGGGCGCGGGCACGATCGGTACTTACGCGGTCCACGGACAGGAGTGGGACTTTTATGATATCGATCCAGCGATCGTCAGCATTGCTTCCGACCCACGCTATTTCACGTTTTTGAGTGATTGCACAAAGGCGTCATATCGTATAGTTCTGGGCGATGCGCGTTTACAATTACGTGAAGCTCCGTCTGGTAAATACGGACTCCAGATAATGGACGCGTTCAGCTCCGACTCCGTGCCGGCGCATCTTTTGACAACCGAGGCGATGAACCTGTATCTCGACAAGTTGTCGAGCGACGGCGTGCTCGCGTTTCATATAAGCAATCGTTACCTGAATCTCGAGCCGCTGTTGTCAGGGTTGGCGCGCCGGGAAAAACTTTCTGCTTTCATCCGCAGAGACGAAGAGCGTAACGTAGTTGGAAGATATCCATCGGTTTGGGTAGTGATGGCGCGCAACGATTCGGCCCTTGGCCCGATCGCAAACGATTCCCGTTGGGAGCGAGTACAGGGAGACATAGTTTGGACCGATGACTTTTCCAACATTCTGAGTTTGCTTAAGTAGCCACAAAGGCACAAAAAGCACAAATGATGAATGTTGGATGGGCGACTCGTTAATTCTATTTTGTGCTTTATGTGCCTTTTTGTGGCTAAGGAGATCTAGAAATGAAGCAGTGTCCTGAATGTAACGAGGTTTTTGACGACCTGAAAGCCTTTTGCGATATGGATGGCGCGGAGCTTGTCGATCAAACAGACACGATTCGCGCGGCGTTGACTCAAGCGAACCCGTCGTCAGCAAACGCATCGACGTGGGTGACGGGTGCAATCGGTGGGCTTATCGGCGTGATCGTCTGCATACTTCTTTACATTCTCTTCCTCATACCTGGCCAGCAAGCCACACTCGAGGAAGATCGTCGCAAAGCTGAGACGAAGGAAACCACGGCCGTCAAACCGAGTCAGGTAGCTCTTTTGCCGACCGTTCAGAGCACTGCGACCGAAACACCAAGTCCAACTGAGACTGAAAGTCCGGCTGAAGAAACGCCCAGTCCAACGGAAAGTCCCGCGGCGGCCACAACTCCGCCGCCTGCGGCACTCAACAATGGTCCAATCGCGACCGGTACCAGGGAGCAGCAGTTTGCCGGTGGCGACCGCGCGATCATCAAGATGAAAGACGGCTCAACAGTCGAAGTCGATGCTGCATGGGAAGATGCCCAGGGTATTTGGTTCAGACGTAGTGGTCTCGTTTCGTTTGTCGAGAAGAGCCGGGTCGAAGCGATCACGGAACCGCCGCCGCGCAAGCCCGCAACAGAATCCAAAAACCCTTAAAAGAGGAGAAAAGACTCCGTGTCTTTTGTGCTTCTTTGTGGCTAAAAATGAGCCGAAGAACGCTGACCATATTGATCACACTTCTGTTCGTCCTGCTTGCGTTAGCTTTCTTCACTTCTGAGCGTGGAGTACAGGGTGCTTTAGAAAAGATAGGCGGCACGATCTCAAAACTCTTTGACTAATATTGTTGCCGCAGATGAACGCGGACGAACGCGGATTAGATGAACACAACGCTCAAACGTACCTTTGAAGTGTATGTGTTTGTCTTCGCTTTCCTGTTTGCCTCGCGGCCGCTCAGCGACGGCGATTTCTGGTGGCACTTAAAAACCGGTGAGTACCTCGTCAGGACCTTCACCTTTCCGCGAACGGATTTTTACTCGTTCACTGTTCCCGGCAAACACTGGGTCGCGCACGAGTGGCTATCGGAAGTCATCTTTTATCTCATCTACTCACGCGCCGGTTTCAACACTTTAATCTTCATCTTTACCGTCGTGACGGTGCTCGCTTTCTGGGTGGTCTTCAGAAAGTCGCACGCGCATCCGTTTGTGAAGGGCTTCGCTGTGCTCCTGAGTGTCTGGAGCATTCTGCCGACGGTGGGCGTACGACCTCGCGCGTTCACGCTTTTGTTCGTAGGGATCTATCTCGCGCTGTTGCACGGCTTTGTTCGTGAACGACAGACGAAGGCCGTGTGGTGGTTAGTGCCGCTGATGATCGTGTGGGTGAACCTTCATGCAGGTTACTTGATCGGGTTGGTGTTGATCGGCGTGGTGATCGTGGGCGTAGTGCTCGATGCCTCGTTTGCCGGCGAGAAGCTTGCGTCGCATTGGCCGCGGCTGAAGACGTTGGGACTCGTTTTCATCGCGTGTCTTTTGGCGGTTAACCTGAATCCACAGGGCCCACGGATTTTGCTGTTCCCGTTTGAATTCTTCTTTTCCCCCGTGCAGCAGGACCAGATTACTGACTGGTTGTCGCCCGACTTTCATCAACAGGAGCTTTTTCCGCTTCTGCTGCTGATCATGTTGACGATCGCGGCGCTTGCGCTCTCGCCGAAACGCGTCAGACCGAGCGAGCTGCTCCTCTTCTTAGCGACTCTCTACATGACGTTGAAGTCGAACCGGCACATGGCAATCCTGGCGCTCGTTGCTGGGCCAATGCTGGCTGACTACATGCAGCACTGGCTGGCGACGACGAGGTTTGGAAGAACCGTTGGACCATCGGAGGCGACGAGCAGCGGCCGGCGACAGGTTATCTTCAACGTCATATTGGTGGTGGTGTTGATTGCCTGTTTTATCAAGTTGAAGTCTGTGATCTACTCGCCGCCGACGCAGGCGCGTGTGGGTGTGCCACTCAACGCCGTGGCCTACTTGAAAGAGAATGGAATCACCGGCAATACATTCACCGATCCAAACATCTGGGGCGGGTACTTAATCTGGGAAACGCCTTCGAACCCCGTTTACATCGACGGCCGGATAGACATGTACGGCGACGAGTTTATGAAGGAGTATCTCGGCATCATTCGCGGCATCACACGCTGGCAGGAGCCTTTTGACAAATACGGCGTGCAGGTCGCGATCGTCAGCCC
>DAIOGT010000359.1:0-3717 GCA_036745095.1 Pyrinomonadaceae bacterium | reverse complement strand
ACGCAGATTGGTTTGGTGAGGTGGAACAGCCACACGCGCTCAGGCTGATCGCCCTTCGCGAGGCTTTCATAATTGGGCGGGCCCGCAAACGTACGTCTTCTCATCCTGCCGGTGAGTAACACTTCTTCCGGCTCAGACGCGATACAACTTTGAACAACAGGCTCAGGCTTAGCTGTGATGAAGAGGATGAGAAGTAGTAATGTCATGAATTCACTCCCGCGAGCGCTTCTTCCATTGCCACAGACCAGCCGTAACGTCCGCCGGCAGGCGATGGCCCAGTTGTCGCGCCAACATGCAGAGCTGCCCGCGATGGTGTGCCTCGTGAGCAACAAAGTAACTGAGAAAGTGCACTAGATCCGTAGGGAAGTTTTGCCAGGCGGCCGGCGGGATCGCCCCTCCACGCGACGCGCCGAGCCGGATCAAGTCGATCATACCGTCGCTGCTGTGTGCGAGCGCGCGCGACAACTCTCCTGGTCGCACGCTGCGTGTGTCAACTGTCCGCGGCGTCGAGATGCCATGACGCGCGCCGATCATCTTGATCCACATGCACCTCGTGTTGTGAATGTGCGCCGCGATCGAGCGAACTGTGCGACGCGGGATGCCCGGGGCCGTCTGCGACCACAGATCAGCCGGCAGGTTCTCGATCAGATACACCGTGACGCGATTGTTCGTGCGCCATGCATCGATCAACGCTCGAGCGTCTTCAGTATCTTTTGGCACACGCGTTCTTCAGTTCTCCTATGTGCTTTTGTGGCGAGCTAAGCTTTGCGACGGATCGAGTAAAGCTTGCGTTCGGTGCGTATCAATAAGCGCTCGCCGACGAGTGCCGGCGACGCCTGGGCGAAATCGTCGAGCTCGTTTACGTGCAATAACTTAAACTCCTCGCCCGTTCCGACAACGAACGTCTGGCCTTCTTCGCTAAGACAAAAGAGTTTGCCGTTGTAGGCCCACGGAGAAGTCGTGAAATTAGTTGCCGCCGCATCGATTCGTGTCTTGTAAGTTTGTTTTCCAGTCTTCGCGTCAAAGCGATTCAATATGCCAGTCTCTGTGAGCGTGTAGATCGCACCCTGATATGCGACCGACGATGGCAGATACGTCCCGCCGCGCGGCTGCGACCAAACGATATACTCGTTCGACGTCTCCCCTTCCTTGAGGGTAATGTCGCCGCTGGCGCCGGAACGAAGCGCGAGCAACGCCCGACCGCGGCCACCGTTGATATAGAGTAAACCTTCGTACGCGAAAGGCGTTGGGACGGGAGTCAAGGACATTCCCCTCATGCGCCATAGCTCTTTTCCCGAGAGGTCGTAACTAACTACCGTCTCTGGTCCAACCGTTACGATCTCGCTTCGTTGTGCGTGTCGCCAAATGAAGGGCGTGGCCCATCCCGAACGTTGGTGCGGCGGCTGTTTGCCGCCCAGATCCCGTTCAGTGCGCCAGACCTGCTTGCCTGTTTGTTTGTTGAAGGCGGCGATGTATTGTTGTTTCTGGTTGTCGCACACGATGACGAGCAGGTCTCCAGCCAGTGCCGGGGAGCTCCCGGAGCCGAGCTCAAGGTAAATTGGATTCGGCTCGAGCGGAGTGGTCCAAATCTGGTTGCCCTTCAAGTCAAACGCCCAAAGCCCGAGATTGGCTACGTAGACGTAAATAAACTTTCCATCGGTAACGGGAGTCTCGGAAACGAAACTGTTTTTACGATGGCGTCCACCCGGGGGTTGTCCTGTGAAGAACTCCTTGGTCCATTCCACCTTGCCGCTTTTCAAGTCGAGGCGGTAAAGAAGGTAATGCAGCTTTACTTCGTGCGGGAGCTCGATGTCGCGGTCGTTCAGGCGCTTCATGATCTCCTCGTTCGAGAGCCCCTGTTTTTGTAGTTCCGCCGCGTACTCATTGCTGTACTCGGTGCCGGTTTGCGGCGTCTTCGACTTACCTTCGGTCGTGACCGTGGTTACGTATACTTTTCCCCCAGTCACAATTGGCGACGACCAGCCGCGTCCGGGGATCTCCTGCGACCACTCGACGTTCTCTGTCTTCGACCAACGATCGGCGAGTCGTGCATGTGTGCCGACGGGATTCGCTTCCGGCCCACGGAACTGCGGCCACGCCAGGTCCTGCGCGCTCCCAGCCACAGACATCAAAAGCACCAGCCCGACTGCGTTCAAAAGAATATAGACTCTGCGATTAATTTGTAGGGTTCTCATTAGCTTCTCGGAGGGTGATTTAGAATTACAATGACTCTGCTTCTAACCGTCAACTTTGGCTTTTAAGGTACGCACGTGCTGCAAAATAAGTTTCTGCAGGTCTGATCTTTCTTCAGGAGTGGAAGCCCGGTTTTTCGTTCAGTATACGACACAACTAGCAATCTTTGCCGCGCTGATATTCCGGAGGTGATAAAACGATATTCTCCGCGAAACTTACGGTGCTTCCAAAGACCTAACTTAGCTTTATCATGCTCAACCAATGATCGAATTCGAACACGAACTGCGGCCGCCAGCGAACGATGAGGAGTGGCGCGCATTCCATAAGATTCGCAGGAAGGTGCTCTTTGAGGGTCGTGGGAAGCTTGAAACTTATGTCGCGAATCATCCCGATGACTCCAAGCCCGGCAATCATCCGCTTGTACTCCTTCATCAAGGTGCGATCATTGGTGTGAGCCGGATAGACATTTCCGGACCGGTCGCGTGGCTTCGCAGGCTGGCAATCCAAAAAGACTCACAAGGGTTGGGACATGGACGAGTTCTGGTTCGGCTGGCCGAGGCTTTCGCGAGATCCAAAGGTTGTACCGAGACTCGATGCAACGCGGCTGTTGACGCCGTTGGGTTTTACGAACGCTGTGGTTATGCGCCTGATTCTTCAGTTTCCGCGCCACTGAATAGCGTGGCGATGTGGAAGAAGTTGTAGGTTCGACGTGACGTTTAATGGCCTGTTCCGAAGATCTCAATTGACGCTGGGCCCACCCTCCGCGTAACATCGTTTTGGCCTTCGGCACTCCGCCCTTGAGCTTTCCTCCAGTATCTTCCCAATTAGGGGGTTATGATCCGTGCACACATCCCGGCAACTGTCTGCCAACAAGCTGCTTCGACTTCTGGCGGTCGTCAGTTTCATATTTGCGAGTATCGCCAGCGCCCAGGCTGATCCAATCATTGTAGGTGGCACCGCTACGTTGGTTAGCGGGGTTGTATCCGATGCGAGAGGGCCCGTGAATCTCACCGGAACCAATTTCTCCACTTCCGTTAATGCGGTTAATGGGAATTTTGGCCTCGGCGACTGCAGCTCGTTTTTCGCTGGAATAAACGGACCATGCACGAGTGCGAACGTTGGGTGGACAAGTGTCGGCACGGATCTCGTCGGTACCTTCACCGTGAACGGTTTGACCCTTAACAGCAATATAGAGAATCAGATGAACTTAATGTTCTCTGGACCAACGTTTGTCATACCGGCGGAACTATTAGGCGCCTCAGCCGTCCAAATCACCGCTCCATTCAGCTTCTCAGGCGGCGTGAGCTCACCTGCGCTGAGTGAGGCCATCGTGCTTCAAGGCGACGGAACTGTTTACGTAATTCTGGTTAGAAGAACTGTGGGAATATTTACAGGTTTTTACCTCGAGCGTGCAGATTACGTATTTGGAGCGACAGCATCCGGTGTGACGGTCGAGGAAGTACCCGAACCGATGACGCTTTTGCTCTTTGCGAGTGGCCTCGCCGGCACTGCGATTTATCGAAG
>DAIOGT010000358.1:0-3773 GCA_036745095.1 Pyrinomonadaceae bacterium | reverse complement strand
CGCAGTCGGCGGAAACCCAATAGGTGAAATACCTGAAGTGGCAAGACCCGGGCGATACGCGTGTTGATGATCAAAAAGTTTTCGTTGAGTGAATCGCGGCGAACCCCGGGAAGAAGATGCACGTAATGCCCGACCTTCAGTTTGCGAAGCATTGCCGACAATGTGAGCCAGAACCGCTTAACTTCACGCACAAGGAAGAAGCCGTCATTACCTAAAGCCTGATACAGAGGCATCAAAATCAATCCTGTCTCGGAGGCTTTGATCTCGCCCTTACGATCTCGTGCCAGCAGCTTCCCGCGCCGCACGGCCTGAAAATTCATAAAGCCCGGCTCCATCTTGAAGCGATCCTCCGGCAGAATCGTATGCCGGTGTCGCACCTCCACCACTTTCATCCCACCGCTGACCCGCTTCAGCAGGGATTGACTTTGATCGAGTTCCGGCAGATCCGCGGGATGAAAGTTTCCTGTCGATGCGGTCGCGTTCCAAATCAAGGCCTCATGATGGTCTACAGAAGTGATAGCCTCATGCTGTCCGGCTTCGAAGCCCATCGTTATCGCACCCAAATTGTTGACGTATTCGAGCAGAGTCCCGTCAATCTGTTCCTCCAGGCCAAGCACGATCGTCACAGGGAATGTCAGTGCAAAGCGGCGATTCCGGAGTGTATCGCCAACGGTGGCAAACGGCAGTCCATGGGCGGAAGTGGTGTGCAAGTCGACAAAGTAAATCTCGCCTCGGGCGCGGTTGATCGCTTCCCTGATTACAGAAAGCAATTCGCGTTGTTCGAGAAGTTCCGACACATCAGGAGCGCCTCGCTCCAGCTCGGCGGCGCGAAGATTCTCAGCGGTCCATTGCCTGTTGAGATCAGCATCGATGTAACGAACTTTCTGCTCGAGCGCCCGTGTGTTTCCTCGAAGCAAAAGCACCTCGCCACGCAAGACAGATTTACGTTTTTGCATTCTTAGCCACACGCGATCCGCAGCCAGCACGCCAGCCGGCTCGTTTCCGTGAATACCACCGAGGATAATCAGAGTTGGACCAGGCAGGGACCCCCGAATGGAGGCAATAAGATGTGCGGCCGGCTTGGCAAACTGGCTATCCGGTTTGAGTTTTGCGGTTGAGATCATAGTGTCCTGCAATCTGTTTCTTCAGGTCGTGAAGGCTTTCCCTCAAAATCTTAAGCGGCAGCGACCTGGTCCAACGCTAGCAGTCAAAATCGTTAGCAAATATCGCATCTGATCACTTACCAGGTCGCTACCGCTCGCTGTACCGACGCTTTCCAAGTGCAATAGCTACTTTTGATGCACAGCCGTTCCTCAAGCGCTCACAGGTGTTGCTCCGCTGTTTCCTCCGCAGGAGCGACGGCAGTAAAGTCCTCACTGAAGCGCCGTGCATACTCCGTCAGAAGATTTATGACTCGCGCGTGGTCAGGAGAGCACACTATCAACCCGACATGCCATGGTTTGCGAACGCGATACACGATCTCGGGATCGTCGTAACTGGAAGTACACGGGTTTTCCTGACGTGCCAGTGATACAGCAATGCCGCCATAGTCTTTGCGAACGGGTGGCAGAATGTAGGGTCGATCGGGCGTGGCGAGTTCGAGTCTGGCCCATTCGCGCCAAAGATTAATGCCCGTCGCCGCTGCGATAGTGTCTGCCGTATAGGCGCCACCGATGCGTGCTGCGACTTCAAGAAAAATGAACTGATCGCTTTCATGCTGCTTCGAGTCTGCGCGACGGATAAATTCAGCGTGCGTTACACCTTGCTCAAACCCGAAGCCGTTCAGCAACTTTTTGTTTAGCTTGAGCAGAGCGCGCTGTTCTTGCGAACGATGTTTGACGAAGTAGGAGATGGGGACCCCACCAGAGTGCGAAACCTCGAATGGTGGCGCGCCGTAACGTTCAACGCTGGCGAAGAGCACCTTGCCTCCCGCAATCAACGAATCGACGTGATACACGTCTCCCGGAATAAATTGTTCGAGCAGATGAAAATCTGATCTTTCGTGCAACGCTTCGCGCGCGTCGAGTTCGGCGATCGCGCGCCACACTGCATCCGCGTCGTGGAGTTTCTTCATGCCCATCGAGGAGGCGCCAACGCGAGGTTTCAACATCCACGGCGATGAGGTTCGCTTCATGAATTCGTCAACTATGTCGTAGTTGACCAAAGAGACAAATTTTGGTTGGGGAATAACACAGTCGTTGGCTTTGCGCCGCATTGCCAGCTTGTCCTGAAAGCAACGCGCGAGGGTTGCGCCCATGCCCGAAACACCGAGGTGTTCGCGGATGTGAGCCGCTGTGACGATGTCGTACTCTTCGAGCGCGACTACGCGTAACACCCGCCGTTGCCGCGCGACGTACGTCGCCGCCGCCAGGTAAGACTGAACGCTCGTCTTTCCGGGAATGGCGATCAAATCGTCGAGCGACTCACGGGCCCAATCTGCGTCGAGCATTTTTTCTCTCGTCAGCAACACAACCGTAGCGCCCAGCCGCTTACACTCGCGGATGAAATCGTTGCCTTTGAAGAAGCTGGCAACACAGATGATGGTTGGCGCGTTTGAGTCAGTCATAATGCGCCCAAGGTGTGCCTTACCTCGGCGTGCATAAAGTCGGCTGTTCGGGCAGTTTCCTTTCTGTCTGTTACTTGCACAGCTTTGCCACGATTGTGTCTGCTGCGTAGAAATGCAACAGCAGCCTCGACGAGGTTGCAACCGACATGCCGATAAACTCGCAACAAAATGTGGGCAGGCAGACTACTTCAGGGAAGTTTCCTGTGGAAGGTTTCGCTTTTATTGCGGGAAAAGGCGCACGTCGCTGATCAACATCGGGCGCGAGTCTCCTCGGTTGCAATGGATTTAATATGGGCTGATTTCATCGACAGAGTTCTTCTATCCATTTAAAACCGTGGAAGAGTTACTGAGACACTCGTGGATTTTTGCAGGCCGGTCAACAAATGCTACGGGTGCCCACAAATGGGGACTACTCCGGTTGAACACCGAGCTACATCTTGTGACCCTGCATTAAAGCAATCACTACTTATAAACATAGAACAGCGTCGGCACAGCAGGTTAGACCATGAGCGAGGCGATGAGTAAACGCGTCAAGATTACATTTGGCCTTTTGATCCTGGGAAGCGTATCTGGATGGCGAAATCGCTGGTCCAACAACCATCTCGTCTGAGTGGTTGGAGCTTCTGCCCGAACAACCCCTCCGCACGGAACGGCAAATCCAGTATCTGGTCCTCGATGTTGCCGATCCTTTCGAAGCGGTTTATGAAAGCTGGTCAATTACGCTTAAGGGATGGTTCGCTTGTCGAGCCAAAAGTCCAGCTGATAGACCGATCGGGTAAGGTATACGATCTTGCGTCTCCGGCATTGGATGAAAAAAGGAATTCGCTTCGGAAACTCAGACCTCCCAGGGATCGAGCTTATCCAACGGTCCGAATCCGTTCTGACAAACCAATTCACGTATCGAGAATCTACTGGCGTTCCTACAACCAGAAGGATCTTAAATGATCGGTGATAGGACTTTAGCCGCAAAGCTCAGTCGAAAAAAGACCCTCGAAAATTTTACGCCTGACGAGGTATGGAGGCGGACGCGTCGATTGACTCGGCTCGCTCCATGGACCGCGTCGACAAAGCTATTTGGTCGCTGAAGAGCCTCATTGAGGCCACCGATAGACCTCAACTACCGGATCAGATCAAAGGCTTGGTATATTTAGGATTACGGACAACATGCCGGGGTGGCGGAATGGCAGACGCTGCGGACTTAAAATCC
>DAIOGT010000357.1:0-3775 GCA_036745095.1 Pyrinomonadaceae bacterium | reverse complement strand
CATACTCATTGGCGAGCAAAAGATTCTCTGGCAGCTCTCGCCGCTTTTCTTTGGCTTCCCCATTCTCGCGATCGTAGGCCAATTCCTGCGTGTCCATGCGTCATATCGGAAGTACGTGAGGGACCTATCCGAGTCTGAAAGAAACATACACTACATATTTCGTGAAAACGGAGATGGCTTTGACGTTGTATCGGGGAAGAGCTTCAGCCATGTTGCCTGGGAGAACGTGCGAAACGTCATAGAGAGACCGAGGTATTTTAACTTTGTTTTCAATAAGTATGAGTCGATTATCATTCCGAAAAGATTTCTCTCCACTGCCGCCGATCTAAAGGTGATGAGGGAAATCATAGTTTCGCGGGTTGGGCCTAAAGCAAAGCTCTTAGCATGATTTACCACCGCGCAGATGTTTCCAAATCCACAAGACGCACTGCCTCTTCCGCGACGTTCAAACCTCGAACACTACAGAAACTTCACCAGGGAACTACTCAAAGCGTGTAAATCGCGCGAGCCGGATGCCATTCGTGAATGGGCGAGCAAATGGGTGAACATGATCGCTCAGAAGAGCGGTGTAAGGTTTACGCGACAACTTCCCGTTTCTGGCTCTCGCTGGATTGAACAGGTTACAGAGTTCGCACAAAGAAAGCTTGTACGCGAGAATGCCGCTGGTCGGCTCGCCGACGCTCAATATGTGCTCGCGCGTTGTCATGGATTCGCAAGCTGGTCCAGGTTCTCGAAGCATTTAAACGCACTTACAGAAAAGAGCTCGGCTGTTGCCCAGTTTGAATCTGCTGCCGATGCGATCGTCGCAGGCGAACTGTCGAAACTTAAACGATTGTTGCGCGAAGACCCTCGTCTCGTTCGAGCACGTTCAACGCGTGAGCATGCAGCAACGCTGCTTCACTATGTCGCGGCAAACGGTGTAGAAGGCTATCGACAGAAGACTCCGAAGAATATCGTCGCCATCGCAGAAGTGTTGTTGAAAGCAGGCGCCGAAGTTGACGCCGAGGCGGACGTGTATGGCGGAGGAGCGACGACGCTCGGTCTTGTTGCTACGAGTATTCATCCGTATCTCGCCGGTGTGCAAAACGAGTTGATTGAATTACTGCTTAATCACGGAGCCGAGACCGATCATCGCACGAGCGCCGGAAATCGTCAGAGCGCCGTGCTCGGGGCACTGGCAAACGGATGTGGCGAAGCCGCCGAATATCTCGCGGAGCGCGGCGCACACTTAAACCTCGTAGGGGCCGCTGGGGTGGGCCGGCTCGAGGTGGTGAAGCGTTTTTTCAACGACGACGGTACGCGCAAAGCGAAAACAAGCCGCAAGCAGTTGCAATCAGCTTTTATTTCGGCCTGCGGCTGGGGTCGACGAAGTGTAGTGGAATTTTTGTTAGACAAGGGCGTTGATGTAAACGATGGCGGTCGCGATGGTCAAACGCCATTACATTGGGCCGTAATCGGAGGTCATTTAGAGACAGTCAAATTCTTGTTGAAATTCAATCCTCCTCTGGAGGCGCGGAACATGTATGGAGGGACAGTGCTCGGCCAAACACTTTGGTCTGCCGCACACGATGGTGATTCGAAAGTTTATTCTGAGATCATTAAGTTGTTGATTGCCGCGGGTGCAAAAGTTCCGGAGCGCCACGTTCCGGTGAACAAAAAAATTGATGATTTACTGCGTCAGTACGGGAGCGAGCCGGAACCAACCTGGTATTGGTATGGTGAGAAGCCCGTGACAAAACAATGACTCTCGTCTTCCTGTTTCTTGTCCTTACGATTCCGTACGTAGTACTTACGCTTATCGGAAAGTGGATTCCTCGCCTTGTGGTTGCTCCAGCGAAACGAGCGCGAGTTGGGCTCTCGCTGTTCTTCGTAATTACTTCAATGGCCCACTTTCTCGGCCCTGAAGCGATGGCAGAGATGCTGCCGCCAACCGTTCCTTATCGAGTCGAACTTATTTACATTACTGGAGTATTAGAGCTGCTTGGAGCAATCGGCGTCTGGGTTCCTGGCCTAACAAAACTCACGGGACTTCTGCTAATCGTGATGTTGGCAGGGGTTCTGCCTGCGAATATTTACTCCGCCTTTAATCGCGTCGAGTATGGCGGTCATGACGCCGGCCCGCTCTACTTGCTTGTGCGAGTACCGTTTCAATTATTCGCGATGTGGTGGACGTATCTCGCAACCGAGCAGGACTGGTTCTCCCGGAAGTGAAAACGGTAGGCCGTGGGGCTGATGCCGTTTCACTTTTGAACGGTCGAGGCGGCACTGGTGACAACCACACCCTCAGAATGGGGGTCCTAACGTCGCACCTCATCTCGAACGCGTCTATCTTTACCATGTCAGGGAGGAACCCCATGAAACGTTTTCTTTTGTATGGTCTGGTGCTGTTACTCACCTTCGCGTTTGGAGTTGGCCTCGAGCGGGTAACCCGGTACCGCTTCGCGAATGAAGTTGCGCCTGTGGCTCAACTCCCGCCTGGCGAGCAGCACATCATTCCCGTCCCCACGACATCTGTTACGCCCGCGACTGCTATTAATGCCGAGCCCAGCCCGCCAACCCCCACACTCATTCGTGATTACGATCGTAAAAACATTATTCGCTACGGGATCTTTTACATCCACGGCCGGGCGCCGCGGGAGTTTGCCGACTTTGACTCAATCGAACTGGACCTTATTGGCGCAGAACCGCCTTACGACGGGTACATATCGATAAATGAAGTTTTCGCTGTCGACCAATACGATCGGGCCATGGCTACGTTTGCGTTCGTAACCGAACGGCGCCTCTTTTTCGTTACGTCTCCAACTCGGGAATCAGGAGTTGAGTACTGGTTCGATGGCGAGTTTCTTACAAACGACCTGTACTCGATGCAGGGCAAAAACAAGGCAGCGCTTCGGGGAACGCTAACCAAAACGAAGGACGGTCGAAAGATTGCAGAACGGGTCATTAGTTTCCGAGTAGAGCATTTCGGGTGTTGATTGCTACTGACAGATCGTCTTCATCTCCACCTGTCACTTGTCAGAATTTTCCTGCGTTAGCATCCACCCGAAGCTTTTCTACATCTGAATCCCTTCGAAAAATCGACTGCTTATCGTCGGGTATCGTTTGGAATGACGGTTGCCAAACGCGGTAGCTCGAATGATAGGAGATTCTTTGTGATTAAGAGACATTTAGCCATCACGCTTTCAATATTCATGACCGCAATGAGTTTTGGTCTACCCAGGACCGCGAGAGCGCAATCGACTGCCGAGATCGAGAAGGTCCGGGCAAAGGTTCAGACACTCTCCGCGAGCAGAAACTCTCAAGTTGAAGTTAAGTTCCGCGATCAAACCAAGACCAAGGGCTTTATCGAGACGGTTGAGCCCGTAGCGTTCAAGCTAAGGGATCCGAAAGACGGAACGTCACAATCGATCGCTTACTCCGAGGTCGACAGTATTCGCGAGGCAAGCGGTGGCGTCTCGACGAAGACCTGGTTAATTCTCGGTGGCGTGGCAGCGGGCGTCGTTACAACGTGGCTGATCGTCAAACCCGCGGTGTGTGATGGTGGCGCTCAAACACGAGGACCGTGTTAGACCATCGTTGAATGCGAATCGTGCAGGCCTCAAAGTAACTATTTCGCAGACATGCAAGGGCGTCGTTGTGAAAGCGACGCCCTTCTCTTGTGCCTCTTTGTAGCTGAGCTTGTCTTGCTGTGCGGCCTCACCCGTGCTACAAAACTCACTCATGCCCAATCGAGCCGAAGCCTGGGAATTGTTGTGTGAATACACAAAGGGCGACA
>DAIOGT010000356.1:0-3828 GCA_036745095.1 Pyrinomonadaceae bacterium | reverse complement strand
AACGCCTGACGCGTTTGGCCCTCGAAACGAGGGCCAGTTTTGCGCGTTGGTTGTTGCCGCGAAAAACGAAAGACAGACAGCTAAAATGATCAGACGTTTCATAACTTTGAGTTTAGCTCTTCGACTTCATCGCAGCCAGTTCCTTCTCGAGCTTCTGAATCTCGTCTTCCACGCCGGCTTTGAATTCCGGATTTGTTAACGTGGTCAACGATTTCTTAAGCGCCATGATGCGCGCAACGTGCAAAGCTTGATCAGCCGGCACCGCGATGTCAGGGGTCACGCCCGTGCCTTCCCAATTGGTTTTCGTGATGGGACTGATCGCACGTCCGGTCGGCACGAACATTCCGAAATGCTCAGTGATACGGAAACCTCCGCCCGGATGCGCTCCGCCGCCAGTAGTCTCACCAATGATCGTCGCGCGCTTGAGGTTCTTCAGGTTGTAAGTGAACTCCTCGGCCCCTGAGAAAGTGCGGTTGCTCGTGAGCACATACACGTCCTTGTTCAGGTAACGTTTGCCGGCAACTTCTTTTTTGGTCCAGAACTCGTCGGTGCGGTTACCTTCACGCCAGTAAAGATCATTCAAATGCACCGGCTCAGGACCAAAGAGGTAAGAACAAACGAGAGCAACCATCGCCGGATTGCCGCCGCCATTTTTTCTCATGTCGATAATGAGCGCGTCCGTGCCGTTTACAAAGTTCATCGCAGCAGCAACTGTATCGGCGCCGAGTTCTTCGTCCGCGAAGTTGAAGAACTCGAGGTAACCGATGTTGCCGCGCAGACGTTCAACCTTACCGAAACCGTGATTCATCCATGTTAACTCGCGTTTTCGCTGTTCACGCTCTTCCGCCGTCGGCTCGCGACGTGGCCCACGCTCGGGAATGGGCTGGTGGGAATAACGCACACGAAGATGTTTGTCTTTGCTGACTGCTTGCAAATCGTTCGTCAGCGTTTGGGCAAACTGCTTTGCGCTCGTGAGCTGATCGTATTCCTTCTTCGCGACCCGTTCGCGAATTGATTGTTCCATCTTCTTCGCGATGTCAGGAAACACGTACGAATCGTTAAGACGTTTGAGAATTCCATCGATTACCTGTGTTCGCGTGGCGGCGTCGATGGTGAGATCAGGTTGTTCCGGCTGTGCGACGCTAACCGCGACACTCGACAGTGCGAGTAAGCAGAGTATGGTTAATCGGACAATGACCTTCGAGGCTGTGGACTGATGCATTGATTTCTCCTTGTATTTAAATCCAGGAATTTGTCGATATTCGGTAACGGATTTCAGTCATCTAAGACGTATACGGATGGAAAAAGTTCTGACGATCTTGCTCGGATTTTTCATGCTCGACTATCGGAAATTTGAATAAGCTTCGTGCGGCTGGAGCCGCCGGATTTAATAGAGACGTCGGACTTCCGACATCCGAAGTGCTTCGCCACGAGCGCGATCAGCTCTTCATTTGCCTTGCCATCTACGGGCGGCGATTTGATCTGCGCGAGCCACGTCCCATCTTCCTTCTGCTCGAGCAGGCTCGCGCGTGAGTTGGGTTTCACCTTAATCTGAATAGTCATCAGCGTCATCCGTGGCTAAAATACCATGCCATTCCATACACTACGTGTCGATTTCCGTTGTCGCCGTTCGACTTAGTGTTAGGAATTCCTAAATTATTAAAAGAGGAAGGGTAAAGATGAGCAACGTACGAGTACTCGTTGGCACACGGAAGGGCGCATTCATTCTGTCCTCAGACGGAAAACGCGAAAAGTGGGACGTTACCGGGCCTCATTTCGCCGGCTGGGAGATCTACCACATGAAGGGTTCGTCTGTGGACCCGAACCGGATTTACGCGTCGCAAACCAGCGGCTGGTTTGGTCAAATCATTCAACGCTCGGATGATGGCGGCAAGACGTGGTTCCAGCCCGGAACGCCCACCGGCGAGCCGACCATGACGCCCGAAGGAATGCCGATGGGTGAGAGCAACAAGTTTGTTTACGACACGTCGGAGGAAACCGGCAAACCGCTTACGACGCATCAGTTTTATGACGGCACCCCACATCCGTGGGAATTCAAACGCGTCTGGCACCTTGAGCCTTCACTCGACAATCGTGACGTCGTCTTCGCGGGCATCGAAGACGCCGCGCTATTTCGCTCGACCGACGGTGGTCAAACGTGGCACGAGCTTCCTGGTCTACGCGGTCACGGCACCGGATCTCAGTGGCAGCCAGGCGCAGGCGGCATGTGTCTCCACACGATTATCTTAGACCCGGCGAATCGCGATCGGATCTTTGTCGCCATTTCCGCCGCGGGCGCGTTTCGCAGTGATGACGCCGGTGCGAATTGGAAACCGATCAACCAGGGATTACGCTCGGAATTTATTCCGGATCCCACCGCGGAAGTGGGCCACTGCGTCCATCACATCGCAAAGCATCCTGCAAATTCAAACGTGCTGTTCATGCAGAAACACTGGGACGTCATGCGCAGCGACGACGCGGGCGATTCATGGCATGAGGTCAGCGGCAACCTGCCTACTGATTTTGGATTTGTGATCGACGTTCACGCGCACGAGCCGGAGACCATTTACGTTGTGCCGATCAAGAGCGACAGCGAGCACTACCCGCCCGATGGCAAACTGCGCGTCTATCGCAGTCGTACCGGCGGCAACGAATGGGAGGCGCTGACCAACGGTCTGCCGCAAGAGAACTGTTACGTCAACGTGCTGCGCGACGCGATGGCGATCGATTCGCTTGATTCGTGTGGCGTTTACTTCGGGACGACTGGCGGACAGGTTTATGCGTCGCCTAATGGCGGCGACACGTGGGCTCCGATCGTTCGCGATCTCCCGCCTGTGCTTTCAGTGGAGGTCCAAACGCTCTCATGATTGTCGTAGTTTTACCGGCACACTTGCGAGCACTTGCGGGCGTCAAGGGTGATGTTGAGCTTGACGTCAAAGGTGAGGTGACGCGACGCTCGATCCTCGACGCTCTTGAGGCTCGTTATCCGATGTTGCGCGGGACCATCCGCGATCATGTGGGCGGTGAGCGCCGACCGTTGCTCAGGTTCTTTGCTTGCGGTGAAGATGTTACGCATGATTCCGCGGACGCACCGCTGCCGCCCGCGATCGCATCGGGAAGTGAGCCGTTCTACATCATCGGCGCGATAGCCGGTGGCTAATTTAACTTCACGGAGGTTGGCTAGCATGTCCAGCTCAGGTCGTTTTGATGGTCGTGTAAGCACGCTCGTCTTTTTGCTGTGTCTGCTTTCGATTGCAACTGCATGTCAGACGAGCGCGACGCCCGACACGCGCGCTGCTGACGAAGCTGCGTTAAGGAAACTGGACGATGAATGGTCCAAGGCCACCGGATCAAGGGACCTTGAGAAAACGATCTCGTACTACACGGACGATGCAGTGGTGATGCTTCCGAACATTCCGACGCTCACGAGTAAAGAAGCCATCCAATCTCTTTGGAAAACGATGCTTGAGTCGCCTTCTTTTTCCGGCGGCTGGAAGGCGACCAAAGTGGAAGTTGCGCGATCCGGCGATCTGGCCTACGTCAGCGGAACCTATGAATTCACGGAGCAGGATGACAGCGGCAAACCAATAACCGATAAGGGAAAGTATTTCGCGGTGTGGCGGAAGCAGGCGGATGGTAACTGGAAGTGCGCGGCGGATATGTTCAACTCCGACCTTACGTCAGTTGCACCTGCGGGGAGATAGAAAAGCTGACAACCAGCGGCTTTGATGTCCGCAAAAGTAGCAATGGCGCTTGGACAGGGTTAGTACAGGGAGCGGTAGCTGGTAAGTGCTCAGCTGCGATATTTGCTGACGATTTTTAACTGCC
>DAIOGT010000355.1:0-3848 GCA_036745095.1 Pyrinomonadaceae bacterium | reverse complement strand
ACTTGTCGTTTCGAATCAACGGGCTCTTTGGATGCTCGGTCCATGGGCCAGTCAACTCAGACGCAAAGTAAAGACGCAGTGTGTCGTGCTGGTAAGGCGTGGAACATGCAAACAGCCACCAGAGATCGTTGAAGCGAACGATCGACGGGTCGGCGAGCTGGCCCTCGATCAAGCGTTTTACGAGGATCCAACGGAATGGGAATTCGAGAGCTTTGTACAGGCAGACAGCGCCGGTGTCGAGGGTTTCCGGAATCATGAAGTACTCGCCGTCGCATTCGAATACGTGTGGATAGGAGAGGTGAAACGATTCGCGAAGGACGATGCCGTCGTAGGTCCAGGCGAGTGCGTCGTCGCTGGTGGCAAGCCCGATTTCACCGCGTTGTGTTTCACTGCGCATGACTTCAAAGAACATGAACCAGGTTTGGTCGCGGCGCAGCATGAATGGATCGGCGACGAAGTCCGCAGCGATGTCTGTGATGTGCGCCTTTGTCAGGACCGGTGGCGCGGCTTCGAGATTGAATGGCGTCAGGCCACGGAAAACAGCAATGGACCACATAAGAAAAGTTCAGAGTTCAAGCTTCAGCCTGCTTACTTAAACTCCGAGACCGCAGGCTGAACTCTGAACCTAATCCAATCTCATTGAACTTCAACTGGACCAACTCCTGAATCTGTCGCGCACAGTTAACGTAAGCTGCCATCCCCTTGCCAATCGGATCGTCGACGTCGGCTTCGGTGCTGAGACAGTAAGTTTTTCCTTCAACTGACGGCAGCATCTCGACGACGGCCTTACGATGCGCGCGCGTCATGCAGAAAATCAGTTCCGCCTCGGCTGCGAGTTCGGGCGTGAGATTTCGCGCTGCATGTGCTTGCACGGGCACACTCAACGAGCGCAACACCTCCGCTGCCTCTGACGTAAGCGGCGCTCCCACCTTTGCAGCAACTCCCGCACTAAGCGCGCGCACGTTAACAGTCTCGAGTGATCCAAACGGAATGCCGAAGCGCGTTGCAATCTCAGCATTCGCAATCGCGGCCGCCATCGGTGAGCGACACGTATTGCCACTGCAAACAAAAAGAAACAGACGTTGACGCTGCGCTACAATCGGCGTGCGATCCAGTCCGAGAATCCGTTTAATCTTCACCCAAAAATGACCAAAGTGATGGAGCGGTGACAGAAATCCGAGCGCGATTACGATAAAGCCTGCGCTCACACTCTGCGCCGCGGTCGGCGCGCTCTGGTTGAAGAAGTAAGCGAGGATTGCGGTCGCGGTAAATCCGGAGAGCATGCTCGACCCACAATGCATCGGCATGCAGAACGTGTTCTCACGTCGATCGAGAAAGATCAGCGTCGTGCAAATGCAGAGCGCGGCATAAAAGAAACCTACGAGCGCTGCAAAAAATGCGCCGGGCGTAGTCACGAAGCTCGTGAGACCTGCGCGAAACCCCGACATCACATCGCCCACTCCGATCAATGCGAGCACGATCAAAACAATCACGAGCACCGGCGAGGCCACCATCTGCTCTTCAACGAAGTACCGCAACGTCGCGGCGCGTTCGTCTGACTTCGCAAGCCGGCTCATAAACTGCAACTTGAAGAAGTAAGCAGCAAGGTAAGCGGCGATATCGATCACCGCTGCCATAGCTAACGTGTAATTCGACGCGTCACTCAGCACGACGAGCACTGCCGCGAGACTGACAAACATCGCCGTCCACGAAAACCAACGCACGTGACGACCAACTATGTGATCGACAATCGGCGCGATGATGAGCGTGCCCCCACGGAGCAGCACGAGGACGAGCACGATCGAGAGTCCACCAAAGGTAAACGCGAGCGTGGTGGTTCCCATGATCGTCGCCATGCACACGCCCGAAAGAAATGTCAGCCGCCGCGGGAAGGGAACCTGGACACCAAAGAACTCACGACGCCCCGCATATTTCCACCAGCCCATCACGGTGATGAATCCGAGCATGCCCATGACGGTCGCGATTGCTGAGATCGGCAGCAGTACAGTTCCTTTGACCGGCGTGCCGGTGAGTAGCCCGCTCGAAAGCGCTTTTGTCAGGCCGCTGTAAGGTGTGTAGAAGACGAAAAACCCAAATCCCAACGCCCAGATTTGCAGGCTATACCGCCGTTTTTCCGTGAGCATTTTGCACCTAAGGTTTGTAGAACGACGGATCGTGAGTCAGACCCAGGATCGATTTACCAATGGTTGCGAGAATCTGATCGTCGTTGTCGTGACGAACGTAAAAAGACAGATCGCGATAAACGCGCTCCAAACTACTCGGACGGATCAAACAACGGGCGCCGCAAGCGCGAATGCACTGTTTGACTGTGTCTTCCGCGAGGTGTTCGACGACGTGACGCGCGCGACTACCGGCGATCTGAGCTTCGAAATAACGACCCGTTTCCCACAGTCGCGCGACGTGTCGCAGCCACAAGTGTGCCGTCTCGACATTTACAGACATCTGCCCGATGTGATGCTGCACGTACGGATCGTGGATCTTGTCCTGCGTGGTGATGTAGTTGAGCGCGTAGTCGTAAGCAGCTTCGGCGGCGCCGAGGAACGTGGCGGCGTAGTGTGGAATGAAGCACGTCTGCCAACCTTCCTTCAGATACTGTCCGGGATAGCCGATCAGGTTTTCGTCGGGAATGAACGTGTGGCGGAAGTGGACCAGGTGACTCGCGGTTGCGCGCATTCCGATCGGGTCCCACCATGAGGTATCGATCTCGACGCTCGGGTCCGAAAGATTGCACGCCATCATCAACACTGAATCGCCGCTCGCAGCGTCGACGTGTCTGACGCCGCCTGGACCAGCCGTGTTGACGAGCAGTATGGCCCATTGCGCGCCGCCGGCGCTGGTTGCAAAAGCCTTGTTACCATCGACAATGAAACCGCCGTCAACTTTTTCGACGGACGTGCCGAAGCGAGCCTGTTCACCGGGTTTGCGAGCCTGCGGCTCACCGCTCCATGCGACCCACTTCTCACCACGGTCTACGACTCCGTGGAACCAGCGCATTTTCTGATCTTCAGTCGCCATGCCGTCGAGGAGAACGAGTGAATTGACGTGGCCTTCCCAGCAACGGGCCAACGATAGATCCGCGCGCGCGATCTCCTTCGTCATCATCCAGAGTGTGAAGACGTCGCCGGTGTATGGACCAAGCCCATGGCCGCCGTATTCCTTCGGCACCACCGGGGCAAGCAGCCCGGCGCGAAAGAGATCGTCGAAGTCGTCGGCGGGAAATGTGGCAGTTCGATCGTACTCAGCCGCGCGCGGAGCAAAGTTCTCGCGAGCAAGCACGCTGACGCGATTGATCAGCTCCTGTTGCTCGGTGCTGAGATCGAGCTGGCTATAGGGATCGGTCTTTGAATCCGTAGATATCATTTAAAGGATGTTTATGATTTGCGGGAGCGGCATGTCCTTGCCTGTCATCAGACGAAACTGATGGCGCACCTGCGTCACGAGTACGTCGCGACCATCGATCGTGAGCTGGCGGCGCGCGCGCGTGGTGCCGACTAAAGGTGTCGGTCGTGAACCATATACGAGATCGATCACCACCGCATCGTTATTGAGCCGTTCGAGCTCGAACGGCACCTCATCCGTGTCGCGTCCTACAGGAGTAGCATTAACGACGATGTCATAACCCTCAGCATCGAAGTCGCGCAAGGGAATGTAGGGCAAGCCGAGCAGTGCTGCCGCGTGTTCGCCGCGTTCAGCGCCACGATTGATCAGTGTCACTCCCGCGCCCGATTGAACCAGTGCGGCCGCGATCGCACGGCCGGCGCCGCCACAACCAATCACCGCCGCACGTTTTTCTCTGACGCTCACACTTTGATCGCGGCTCGCAGTAT
>DAIOGT010000354.1:0-3869 GCA_036745095.1 Pyrinomonadaceae bacterium | reverse complement strand
TGTTTCCCTTCACCGAATCGCTGAACAAAAACGTCTCCTGCGGCACGTAACCGATGCTCGAGCGCAGTTGCGCGAGCGGATAATCGCGAATATCTACGCCATCGATGAACACCGTGTTCGGAGGCGCTTCAATCAAACGCGGAATCAGGTTCGCAATCGTCGACTTCCCGCTTCCGGTCCGCCCTACGAACGCGACAGTGTGACCTTCAGGAATCGTGAGTGTCAGGTTTTTGAGAACCGGTTCGTCATTCGGATGATAACGAAACGTAAGCTCGCGAAACTCGATCTTCCCCTGAATCGGCGGCTGTTCAACTGCTCCCGGCCGATCGGCAATCGAGGGTTCGACGCGCAGGATCGAGTTGAGCCGTTTCAAACTTGCCGTGCCTCGTTGATAGAGATTCACCACGTATCCGAGCGCGATGAGAGGCCAGATCAGTCGCGTGAGATAAAGATTGAACATCGTAAACTCACCGACGGTGATCTCGCCGCGCACCGCGAGTGGCACGCCCGCCCAGATGATCAGCACGTAACCAAACCCGATCAGAAAAGTCATCAAAGGCCGCATCAGAGCTTCGACTCGCACGAGTCCGAGATTACGCTCCGCGTACTGCCAGTTGAGATTGTTGAAGGCCGCCATCTCGGCCTCCTCCTGCGCGTAGGCGCGCACGACACGCACGCCGCTGAAGTTTTCCTGTGCACGCGCGGTGATCTGTCCGAAGAAATCCTGAATCTTTTCGAAACGTGTGTGGACTTGCTGGCCGAAGAACTTAACGGTCAACGAAACAAGCGGCATCGTCACAAAGAGCAAGAGCGTCAGCCACCAGTTCAGCATGATCATCAGCGGCAGCACCAACGCAACGACAAACACGGTTTGCAACGAGTACATGATCATCGGTCCGGCGAGTTGTCTTACCGCGGACAGATCGTTGGTGGCACGCGCCATCAGATCCCCTGTGCGATGTTCGTGAAAAAACGCGAGTGGCTGATCGACGAGATGACGGTAAAACTCTTTCCGGATGTCGTACTCGATGTTGCGGGAGATGCCGATCAGAATCCGGCGTTGCAGAAAAAGAAAGACACCGCTAATCAAACTGGCAAGCAGGACTTTGCCGGCTGAGATCGTGAGTTTTGACCAGGAAACTTCGCTCCAGTTTTCGTCAACTGCCTGGCCGACGATGAGTGGAATGAAAAGGCCGGCAGTAACACTGGCGAAAATGCAGGCGATACCGAGGATTAATTGAGCTTTGTACTTACGAAAGTAGAGCGCGAACCGCTTTAGATCTTCCACCCGGCCATAATAGCAAACCGCCGATTACACAGATAAACGCAGATAGGTGCTGATCGCTGTAGCTGCAAGCTTTTCGTTGTGGTCGAACAGTTCTGCCGAGACTGTAATGACTCTTTTGCCTGCGCGCACTACGCGCGCAGACGCGCGCGCCGTACCTTCACGAAGCGGGCGCAGGTAATGAATCGTGAGATCCACCGTTGTCGTGGATTCGTTTGCGCCAAGCATCGGCTGGATTGCCATCGCCATGGCTGAGTCGATCAGCGTTGCCGCCACGCCGCCGTGTGCGATGCCGCGGTTGCGCATCAGGTCGTCGCGCATCTCCAGCGACAGCACCGCATGGCCGGGCTCCATCGAATCGACTTTTATTCCGAGCAACTGCGCAAACGGGACGTCGTCAATTGTCATGCACGAAAACTCTCTCCCGGATTGGCAGGCTCGACAATCACCGCGGTACCGTAAGCCAAAACTTCCGTCACGCCTTGCCCGATTTCCGTTGTGTCGTAGCGTGCGCCGATGATTGCATTTGCACCGACTTCCGTCGCGTGTTGAATCATGATGTCGAAAGCGTCAGCGCGCGTTTGTTCACATAGGTTGGTCCATACAGTGATGTTTCCGCCGACGATCGTTTGCAACCCCGCTCCAATCGTGGCAAAGATGTTTCGCGAGCGCACGACGATGCCGCGCACGACGCCGAGGTTTTGCACCAAGCGATAATTCGGCAGCTCAAAAGCAGTGGTTACCATCTGATGCGACACTGAGTAGCGCGGCGGACTGACAGCGTACGGGACGCGTTGCTGCATCGAATCTGAACTCATCGCTTTCCTCCTTTAGGTATGAACAAGTACTTTTGCAGATCACAGCGACCGTTTTCGAAGACAACGCCTTCATATTCGAGCATAAGTTGCTGTTTGTCGTGTGGCAGAACGATCCTGCCGGTCGAGGTTTTGCCCTGTGCGTTAAGTACACGGTGCCAGGGTGTGTCTTCGGGCGAGGAGTGCATGCAGAAACCGACGGTGCGCGGTGTGTAGCCGTCGCCGAGTAGTTCAGCGATCTGGCCGTAGGTCATCACGCGCCCGCGCGGAATCCGACGCACGATTGTGTAAACACGTTCGCGATATTTTGGGTTTTCTTTAGCCACAGATTGCACGGATTTAAAATCCGGATTTTTTTCCGCGTTATCCGCGGTTACTGTCTTAGCACGACTCGTGCGGGTGCGCCGTCGCCCTTGCTGTTTCTTAAACGCAATGGCAGGCAGATCAGTTCATACTTGCCTGCCGGAACGTCAGTAAGGTTCAAGCCTTCGAGAATCACGACGCCATGCGACAACAAAGCCAGATGCGTCTCATGCTTCGACGAGTCGTAATTCTCGATCGATAGATAATCGATGCCGACGAGTTTTACTCCGAGTTGGACCAGTCGTTCCGCCGCTTTTAAATCGAGATACGTGAAGTCAGTGTGAAACTCCAAAATGGCTTCATTCCAGAATGCGGAGTTTCGCGTCTTGAACACGATACGCGTGGTGTCCGGCGCGCAGTGGGCGAGAACAAACTCTTCATCAATGACGAACAACTCATTTGGCACTTCGACCACTTGCGCTTCGCCGATCAGCACGTCGAGCGGCAACGATTCAATCTTCGCCGCGCCTTCGATGAAATGCGCCGGCGCATCGACGTGCGTGCCGGTGTGTGCGCCGAAGTTGAGCATCGAAACGTTCGCGTCGTCGCCCAAAGAAAGGCTGCGCCAAACGGTGAGTTGCACAGATGGATCGTCGGGCCAAGTTGGTAATTCGTTACTGATGGGAACGGTAATGTCGTAAATAGGCACCGGCGAATAGTAGTTGTCGTCAAAGAAAGGTGTCAATTTGATTCGGGAATTCAATCGCATATACTTGCGACTACATGGACGCGCCCTTCCGACTTGCCGCTTCGAGCTACTTAAATTCAGCACCGTTGATTTGGAGCTTTCTTAACGGCCCACATGAGGGCGCGGTGGAGTTTGTGGAAGCCGTACCGGCGCGCTGCGCGCAACTGCTTTCGCGCTCGGAAGTTGAAGGCGCGCTCGTGCCCGTGATTGAGTATCAACGGATTGACGGCGGCTCGCTCGTGCCCAATGTTTGTGTGGGCTCGCAGAAGGAAGTGCTGAGCGTCGTGCTCGTGTCGAAAAATAAACGGCTCGAGAACATTCAAAGCGTGGCGTTGGACGACTCGTCGCGCACCTCCGTAACGCTCGTGAAAGTAATCTTCAGAGAATTTCTGGAGCGCGAGCCCGAGTGGACCACGCGCGCACCCAATCTCGCGGAGATGCTGGAGAAGAATGATGCTGCTTTGATCATCGGCGATCCCGGTATGGCGTTTCCGAGACAGGGGCTGAACGTTTGGGATATGGCTAGTCTCTGGAACGAGTACACCGGGCTTGGGTTTGTTTTTGCAATGTGGATGGTGCGAGACGAGGCCGTTGAGCGCGCGCGCAGGGTTGATTTCGCAGGCGCACGTGATGAGGGTGTCGCCCATATTGAAGAGATCGTCCAGTCGTATCAGGACAAAATTCCGATGAGCGTTGACGAGCTGCGAAACTACTTGAC
>DAIOGT010000353.1:0-3882 GCA_036745095.1 Pyrinomonadaceae bacterium | reverse complement strand
CGCTCGCAAAGCCTCGCTCCACCCTAGGCTACATGCTGGCGCCCGCGTTGCGGATCCGCAAACCGCGGAACGTCTCAAACATATCGCTCATCGAACTCAATTTCGTTTGCTCTTAAGAACCGGATGAACTCGTCCCGAAACGAAACCCTTCGATGATGATCTTTTTGATTCATCAAATAACGCTGCACCTCTTGCAAATTCGACTGGCTCACCGTGAACGCGCCGTAACCACGTTGCCAGGAAAAATCTGACAAGGTGGGAAAAACATCATGCATCCAGCCACTCGCTCCTGCTTTTAATTCTCGAAGCACATCTGAAAGGGCCCTATCCGGTCGAAGTCTTGTGAGGACGTGAACGTGATCCTCCATTCCGTTGATCCCGAGTGACAGGCCGCCCAGGCCGCGTATTGTTCCACCGATGTATTCGTATAAACGTGGTTGATGGTCCAAAGTAATCAGTGGACGGCGATCTTTGGTTGAGAAGACCAAGTGGTAGAGAAGGTTCGTGAAGGATTGAGACATCGTGAGTATTCTCCATTTTTGGTGAGGATGATAAAGCACGTGGAGATTACAACGAGAGAATTCTAATAACAACAATCAATCGATATATCCATGGCGTTGGACCAAACACGCGAAGCGCGTGTAAGCATGTAGCCTAGGGTGGAGCGAGGCTTTGCGAGCGCAACCCTAGGATCCATTCGTGAGTAAGTTGTGAGCCCGCGCAGCGGGCGATAGAGGTTGCGGACCTCGTGCTGTCGCCCGCGTTGCGGGCTGGAATTCCATTTTCGACGGTTTACCTAGGGTTGCGCTCGCAAAGCCTCGCTCTAACCCTAGGCTACCTGCTGTCGCCCGCGTTGCGGGTTCGATTCCCTTTTTCAACGGTTTGCCTGGGGTTGCGCTCGCAAAGCCTAACCCCCGCTGGGCTACACGCTGTCGCCCGCACCGCGGCGGGCTTGCGCGGGCTGGCGCCAGCAAGTCCGAAGCTGTTTATTCGTTACGCAGCGCTGTCGTCGGATCGAGGCCCGCCGCACGGAGGGCGGGGAGCCAGGATGCCATGACGGCGATGACGAGGAACAGCACCGCGACCGATACGAACGTGACCGGATCCGTGGGTTTGACTCCCACCAGCATGCTCGCAAGCACGCGTGTAAGCGCGAACGCCGCGAGCAATCCGATACCGATACCAATCGCACTGAGATAAAGTCCTTTTCCTACCATCAAGCGGAAGATGCGCGACGGCGCCGCGCCCAATGCCATCCGCACTCCGATCTCAGCCGTGCGTTGGCGAACCGAAGTCGCAAGCACGCCATACAATCCCACGCCCGCCAGTAGCGCCGCGATAGTCGAGAAAACTCCGGTCAGCAGCAGCGAAAAACGGGTCTGCGCCTGAGCTTCGACGACGCGCGAGTCCATCGGCTGCATCTCGTTGATCAATAGATCCGCGCCGGCCCGCCCAACGACGTCACGCACCGAGTTCGCAACCGCGGTTGGATCTCCACTCGTCCGCAGCGCCCACCACGACGCTGCCTGGTGATTTACATATCCGTCCGTGACGTAGAGTTGTTCGCGACCGGGTTCGATCAGCGAGGTGTTGCGCTGATGGGCCACCACTCCAATAATCTCTCCCCATTGGGCCTCCGGCGTACGCACGCGAAACAGGATTCGCTTGCCCACAGCGGACTCATTTGGAAACGCCTTCGCTGCCAGTGCCTGGTCCACTATCAGCAGATTACGATCGGGCGTGCTGTCGTCCTGTGTGAACGTGCGTCCTTCGATAAGCTTTGTGCCCATCGCTTCGAAGTAACCGGGCAGAACAATCTGAAGATCGGCAGCCTGAAACTTGCTTGGATCTGCTTGCGCTTCGGCGCCGCCCCAACGCACGGGACTAAACCCACCAGCCAGCGGTAACGGAAACGAGGCAGTGACACTCTGCACACCGGGGATCGCGCCGAGTTGCTCGCGAAGCTGACGCTTAAACGTCGCCGCTTCCTGCGGCGTGTTGCCGATGTTGCCCAGCAGTTGAAACGTCAGCAGCCCGTTCGGATCGAAGCCGAGATTCACACGCTGAATGGCAAGGAACGTGCGAAACATCAACCCGGATCCAATCAAAAGTACAAACGCAAGTGCGACTTCGACGACGACCACGGCATTGCGCAGCCCCGCGGCGCCGAGCGCGCCCGTTCGGCCACTCGCGCGCAGTATGTCCATAAGGTTTGGCTTCGCGGTTCGCAATGCCGGAACTGCGCCAAACAGCACAGCAGACAACAGTCCTGCTAATACCGAAAACGCCAACACCTGCATATCAATCTGCACCGCATTCAGTCGCGGCAGATTCTCGGGCGCGATTACGAGTAACTGGTGAATACCCAAATAGGCCAGCGCCACACCCAAGGCGGTTCCGATCGCGGCGATGACGACTGCCTCGGCGAGTGTCTGGCGCACTAATTGCCACCAGCCAGCACCGAGCGCGGCCCGAACAGCCAGCTCTCGTTCGCGCGACGCCGCCCTCACCAACATCAGATTCGCCACGTTCGCGCACGCAATCAGCAACAGGAAAATGACCGCGCCCATGAGCGCGAGAATTGCTGGTCTAACTTCGTCAACCAGGTGCTGCTTCATCGGTACGAGTTGGAAGTACTGACCGGCAGTCTTCGAGATCGTATTTTCTTCACGAATCTTAGCGGCAATCGTTTCGGCTTCGGCTTGCGCCTGGCCCATGTCGGCGCCGGGCTTGAGCCGCCCGATTACACGCCACTGCACGTTGTTTCGATTAGCAACGTCGTAAGGAATGCGGGCCGCGATCCAAACACTCGGAAACTGTTCCATGTTCGCTTGCGGGGGAAACAGCAGTTCAAAACCGGGCGCCAGCACGCCGACGATAACGGGTGGTGGTCCAAACGCGGCCGCCACCGGCAGAGTTTTGCCAATCATCGATCGATCGCCGCCAAAGCGCGACTGAAAATACTCATTGCTCAGAATTACGTACGTCGGCAGCGGCGGTGGCGCGTTTGCGGCAGGCGCATTGCCTGCGGCTCCAGGCGGTGGAGCTGGCTGCGGTGTGCCGTCAGAATCCTCGAAGTCGCGGCCCGCGACAATTGAGCCGCCCATCATTTGAAAGAAATTCGTCGATACCGCGGCCATGCGAACACGCTCAGGCGTGCCGTCCAAACCGGGAAGCGTGGCGCGAAATGTACTGACGGCGGCGAAGTCCTCGAAACTGTTTTTCGCGCCGTTGCGCAGGTCGAGGAAGTCGGCATTCGAAAGCGGAAAATCTTTGACGTTACGTTTCTGCAAATCACCGCGGGCCAGGACCAGTCGCTCTGGATCCTTGTAAGGAAGTTGCCGCAGCAGCACGCCGTTAGTGACGCTAAATATTGCTGTACTCGCGCCGATAGCGAGCGCTATAGTCACGATTACAGTGATTGTAAAAATGGGAGTCTTGCGCAGCGTGCGAAACGCGTAGGCTAAATCGTTTAACATGGCGGCAGTTTAGACTCTGTGACATTTTTCAGACAAGCGAAATCGTCTTGTTGTTATTGTGATTCCTTACCAGGAGAAAAAAAATGTGCTCACCATCCTTACAATGGTTGTTAATTTCCATTTTTTCGTGTGCCGTTCTTCTAAGTGCGGCAAACTTGTCTCTCCACTCTTCACGAGCATTTCATCAACTTTCGGGCAATCGATGTAGAGTCCCTTCAATAGCCATTGTTCGCTCGAAAGTTCGCCGGTGACTCCCTTCAAAACTCTCAAAGTAAATCGGCCGGCATCATCCGTCTTCTCAATCACATTGCCGTCAACCTTGTCATCCTTTTTATCGACTTTAAAGTTCACCCAGTTGACTGCCGGCTTGCCATCAGAGTAGCGCAACACTCCTTCGATCGTT
>DAIOGT010000352.1:2011-3965 GCA_036745095.1 Pyrinomonadaceae bacterium | reverse complement strand
CGAGTGGTGTTACCGGCGTCAACTGGCAGGTCAGTTTAATGTCGCTGAAATTCCTCACCGGCCTCGAAGGCTTCGGCACGTCTGCCGACTTGTTGAACGCGTTCGCGTACGCCAAAGCGATGCGACAGCTTTGGGAATCTTCAGGCGGCACGAAAGGCGCGAACATTCGAGTTCTAAATAATAGTTACGGTGGCGGCGGATTTTCTCAGGCCGAGCTCGACGCGATCCGGCAATTGGGCGATGCAGGGATCCTGTTCGTAGTCGCCGCCGGCAATGAAAGCACTTTCAACGATCTATTTCCGACTTATCCGACGAATTACATTTCTCCAAACCTGATCTCAGTTGCAGCTTCAGGCGGTGGCGGAATCAGGGCATCGTTCTCAAACTGGGGTGAGGCCACCGTCAACGTAACTGCACCCGGTGAATACATCCTGAGCACGACGCCAAAGAACACATATAACTTTTTCAACGGAACCTCGATGGCCACGCCCCACGTTTCCGGCAGTGCGGCTCTCGTTTGTGCCCTTTCGCCAAACATCACGCTGCCGAAGCTTCGCTCGGTGATGATGTACAGCGGCTATGCCGCTCCGTGGCAGTTTATTAACGTCTTTCCCATCTCAACGGGACGCGCCGTTGACGCGAGCAAAGCGTTGCTAGCGGTTAGCAGCCCGGACGTAACGGCGCCGGGCGCGATCGATAACCTGAACGCGCATATCAGCGATACCTTTCCGAGCTATACCCTCGGCTGGGTAACGGCCGGAGACGACGGAAATTCCGGGGCGGCCACCGCCTACGAAGTTCGTTTCTCTGAGACAAGTCTCAACGATACAAATTTCGATCTCGCAACCCCTTTGCCTGGTCCAGTGCCCAATCAACCGATCAGTGGTCAAAGTGTCACTGTAAAAATTCCGTGGCGACACCCTTCAGGGTTCATCGGCGTTCGGGCAGTGGATGACGTCGGAAACAAAGGTCCTATTTCGCAAATACCGGTTTCAGTGAGTGTTGACGTAGGCGATCCTTACACAGTGACCGAATCAGCGGCAGCTCCAGTTTCCACCGGGGGAACTGCGTTGGAACTGCTGGGCGATGACCAATTCAAGTCGGTTAATTTGCCGTTTCCATTCAAGTTTTATGGCCTCGAGTTTTCCTCAGTTACCGTGTCAACGAACGGCGCTTTGTACTTCGGTTTCCCGTCTAACAATGATGCGGTCAGTTCTATACGCTGGTTGAACGGGACCCGCATGATCGCCGGCCTTTGGGACGATCTGCGAACCGATCGACGTGCCGGCGACGATATTTATATGGTCCAGGACCAGGATCGAATAATTTTTAGATGGCAGGCTGTAACGTTCGACACACCGATCAGTCCCACGGAAACGCGTGGCGAAAATCCGGTCAGCTTCGAAATTGAACTCCGGTTTGACGGCACGATCACGGTGCGGTATGGCGATGGCAATCAGAAAATGCTGCCCGTCGTCGGTATCGGTGCCGGGTCGCCCGAACCTTATGTCTCAGACTCGCATTCGTCCGAAAGTAATCTGAAAAATCTGACCAATGCGGCGACCGTAGTTTTCGCGCGTCGCAATCCGGTTCCACGCGGCGTGCTCACCGTTGAGTCGTCAAATCCGACCAGCGGCGTGAACATTACCGTTACTCCAAACGACATCTCAGGTTCAGGTAACGGCACGACTGAGTTCACTCGTACTTACAATCCGGGCACAACGGTGACTCTCACGGCGCCGTCTACAATGAATGGAAACAATTTCAAGGTGTGGAGGCGAAACGGGCAGGACTGGAGTGGCACTGTCACGACAAGCATCGAGGTGCGCGGTAATCAAACGATGACGGCTGTCTATCGCACGTCACCGGTGCTTACCGTTACCTCCAACAATCCAGCCAGCGGCGTGAACATAACCGTTACTCCAAATGACAAGAATGGATCGGGCGACGGTAC
>DAIOGT010000352.1:0-1911 GCA_036745095.1 Pyrinomonadaceae bacterium | reverse complement strand
TATACGTGTATGCGGCAACCCGACGGCAGCATCAAAGATCCGCAGCGCATCTGCATCCGCAACGCTGATGGAACCGGATTCGCCGTCATCTCTAACACGCTTGCTGCAGACTTTGGCCCCGCCTGGTCGCCCGATGGAACTCAAATCGCTTTTACCAGCGTTGTTCCCGGCTTCCCGACTGTGGTGTCAGTCATGAATGTGGATGGAACCGGACGTTTCTCCATTCAGATCTTACCGGGAGCAGCTAACCCTGACTGGGCACCAGATGGCCTGTCGTTTGTCCTTGAATTTGGTAACTCGATCTGGATTTACAGAAGGATCACACAGACGGCCCAGCGATTGACGAATGAGACTGGCGACTCGCGGCCGCGCTTCTCGCCTGACGGCTCGAAGATTGTCTTTCAGAGTAACCGTGACGGACAGGCCGAGATCTACGTGATGAATTCGGATGGCACAGGGCAAACGCGACTTACGGACAATTCAGCGTTGGACACAGCGCCGGCATGGTCACCGGACGGCACAAAGATTCTTTTCACCTCGTTGCGCGATGGTCCAATGAGTCCGGCACTGTACCTGATGAATGCGGACGGTAGCAGCCCCACGCGAGTGACAGCGGGCAGTGACGGCGTCTGGCGTGCCCCTTTGACTGCGCCCGTTATTTTCACTGAAGAAGGCACAACGAATGCCGCCGCCGTCAATTCAGTAACTTTCGTGCGCGGACCTTTCCGCGTCCTTGATTCCTACAACTTCAGCTTCGATGGGCACACGCGCGTAATGTTGTTCACGTCAAATCTGGGGCTGACGTCGCCGCCTATTCCTGCATCGTTGATACTATCTGTGAAAGCGAATGGCGTTATTTTGCAGGTTCAAAACGTTGGACCACTGGCGGGAACAAGCGGCTCTTACATCATCGTCAGGCTGCCTGACGGTCTGCCAACCGGCAACCTGTCATTGACTGTCACTCTGCGCGGCGTAACAAGTGAGCCAGCAATCCTGGCCATCGCACCGTAGCGGTTAAAACGCAAACGACTCACCACAACCAAGCCAAATCCACCCTCGTCGTCGGAGGATCGTTCCGATCATTTTCCCGTTTCACTATGAGCGGCTGCGACGGGCTTCGATTCCTTTGACCCCCTCTCACGGAGAAAGATCGTAAGAACCACCATCAACCCAACTGCTAAAAATTCGCTCTGCCAGTTTTGAAACGACTCAAACCAGAAACGCGACGTCGCCATGTACTCCATCGTGGTGACTGTTTCCGTACTACCATGCGCTCTTTGTTCTTCGTTGTAATCGCCTGCCCCGCCTTTTGCGTGAAGGAGGAACGACGCCAGAAACATTATTAAAAACGTTAACGAGAGCGAATGTTCGTATAGCTTCAATCTCCATCCACCCTTCTTGACGGGAGACGGCGAGTCTTTCGTTTTTGATTTAATCGGATCTTTATCGACGTCCTCCTCTTTTTCCGGATCTTTGGATTCCGCTGAACCTTTCTGATAGAGGAATACGGTGAGAACGATGAAGAAAAACATCTGCAGAAACTCACTCTCCCAATTCTCCATGGACGCTTCGAGAAAATGATTACTGGTTAGGTATTCGACGTATGTAACTGGAGGTTGTTGGTGCTCTCGCTGCTCTTGATTGTAATGAAGGTGGCCCGCGATAGATTGCGCAGCGATAAGGATCACGAACAGCGCGAACAAAACGATTGAAAGCCCATTCTGATGGAATAATCGACGCATCTACATAGCCCGCTCCCTCATAAGCTCAGGCCTGAGTGCAAGCAAAATTCGATCCCGCGGCCCTCGAGGACCGCGGAAATTGAGATCACATTGTGCTTTTACTTGAAGAAGTTCGCCGCGAGACGTTGAAGATCATCCATCGAGCTGCCGTCCTTGTTTTGATCCAGGA
>DAIOGT010000351.1:0-3968 GCA_036745095.1 Pyrinomonadaceae bacterium | reverse complement strand
ACCCAGGCGCGGGTTTCCGCCGAGTCGAGGTCTTCCAGCCAACGATAGGGATCGGCGACTTTCACACCGTGATAGTCGTCCGTCTGATCGCTTTTTCGGGCTACAGGGTAATTAAATTGTTTATTCATTTGCTGCGCGGCGCCTGCCAACAGACACACAATGAGAGCGAGGCGAATTGGTGGGTGAAATGGCATATCAAACGCTCCTTCTAATTTCGGGACCTGATAGTATACGCAGATGACGCAAATCCGCGTAATCCACGGCTTAAAAAGGGGTTGACAACTCCACGCCGCATGCGCGAATCTAAACCCACGCTTGTCGCCCCCCGACGCGTGAGTTTGTTTGATCCCGTACTCTCCGAAAGAAAAATTATGAAATCAAGCACCCGTCTAGCCCTTTTTGTCGTTGCCGTTCTTTTTGCTGCCGTCGAGATGAGGGCACAGGAGAGTAGTGCAGTTCGTCCCCGCGTCGTCACCACCACTCAGGACCAGCAGACGCCAGCGCAATCAACTGCTCCCCAGGCGAAGCCCGCAGATATTGGAGGCCCTTTGCCGTCAGTCGAGTTGGACGACGCCCATAAAAAGACCGCTGGGCCCATAACACACCTGACGCCGTCACTGATTCAGGCTCGCATCTCCGAAGCCCAACGCATGTTCAAGACGCGCCCGAAGCCGACCGCGATGGCTGTCGGCCAGATTGATTTCGTCACCATCGCCGCCCTAGATCGCGACACCGCGCGCACGCATTTCATTACCGTTTTGAAAAAGACTTTTCTCACGAAGGGTGCGGAAATCGTTACGACGACGTCCGAGGGCACAAACGTCACCGTCCGCATTGTCCGTGCGAACGGCGTCAACACTGCGATGACGATCTTTACTCCCGACGGCAAGTCACTCGCGCCGCTGACGATCGAATATCCGATCGAGCGCGGCGGAAAATTTCTCGAGACCGCTTACTACACTTCGGCACATCCCGCGCTGCTGTCGAAGGATCTCGTACGCTCCGGTCAATCGTACGTGCGCAACATGCTCGACCTGGCTGCAAAGCGTTTGCGCGAAAAGGGCGTTGTGATCTCGCCGATGCTGGTCGATGTTGCTGAGCGTCTGTGTGTTGTGGAACACGTGGACCACCAACGCTTCCGCGAAGAGAACCGGCTTGCGCTTTATGATGAGATCTATTCGTTGTTTGCGTTGAACGAGATCGACACGTATCGGTTTTCAGTGAGCTCCGCGGGTGCCGGCGGTATGGTGCAGATGATCCCGTGGGCTTACAACCTCGAGCGTTCGCGGCACCCGGGCGTTGGTCTCATGCCCGACTTCGTGACGGGAATGCGCAATCACGGGAACGCGCTCCAGGCCATGCTGCTCTACATGCACGACGTTTGGAACGATCTCAACGCCAACGATGAAGTGAAATACGCGCTGGGTGCGAAGATTGCGACGCCGAGTGAGCTACTCGCGGCGGGTTACAACTCAAATGCCGCGAAGCTGCCGGGTTACTTGAAACGCGGTGGTGATGGGTGGCGCACGCTCATTCCGCGCGAGACGCAGATGTACTTGCAGATCTACAAATCGTTCGAGAGTCTCGTGCCGATGCAAACGCGAGCGAAGTAGTCGGCCTCAATCCGTGGCTAAAACTGATCTCGACTCAGCGTATTGTAGCTTGAAGAGTTTCCAGTAAAGTCCGCGCTCAGCTAATAACTCCTGATGCGTTCCCTGCTCGCGAACCTCACCGTGATGCAGCACGATGATCCGGTCCGCATTTTGAATCGTCGAGAGCCGGTGTGCAACCACGATCGACGTGCGGTCGCGCATCACGCGTTCGATCGCGCGTTGGATTAACTGTTCGGTCTCCGTATCGATCGAGCTGGTAGCTTCATCGAGAATGAGGATCGCCGGATCGAACGCGAGGGCGCGCGCAAACGAGATCAACTGTTTCTGCCCGACCGATAAACCGGCGCCACGCTCACGCACCTCCGCCTCATATTCGTCCTTTAAGCGACGAATGAAACTGTCAGCGTGAACTTCCTGAGCCGCCCAGCGCACGCGCTCTTCGGTGATGTCTTCCCGGCCCAGACGAATGTTCCCCTCGATCGTGCCGCTGAAAAGAAACACTTCCTGAAGCACGACCGCAAAGTTTTTTCGTAACGCGTTTAGGTCCCACTCGCGCAAATCAACACCATCGAGCAGTATCCGCCCGCGCTGAATATCATAAAACCGCATCAACAAGTTCGTGATCGTCGTCTTGCCCGACCCGGTATGACCGACGAGGGCGATCGACTGTCCCGGTTCCACAGCGAACGACACGTCCTTCAAAACCCAGTCTTCATCCTTGTAAGCAAACCAAACGTTCTGAAACTCGATGCGACCGCGCGCACGCTCGGCTTTGACGGGGTTCTCCGGCGTCAACACCGCAACCGGCTGGTCCAGTGTTTTAAAGATACGATGCGACGCGACGACTGCCGCCTGGAGCACGTTGTACTTGTCCGAGATATCGCGAATCGGCTGAAACAACGCCTGCGAATACTGAATAAACGCAACGAGGGCGCCGAGGGTCAGCACTGTATTGCCGGGCGTGTTTTGCATCACGCGATAACCGCCGTACCAGATGATGAGGGCGATGCCGATCGCGCCTATGAGATCTACGAGCGGGAAGAAGACGGCGTAATAAAAGATCGTGTCGATGTTGGCTCGGCGATACTCCTCGTTGATCTGGTCGAACTTCTTCAGTGATTTCGCTTCAGCGTTGAAGATCTGGACCGTTTGCGCTCCGGCAAAGTGTTCCTGCAAGAACGCGTTGATGCGCGCGATGCGCGTGCGGACGAGGTCGTAACCTTTTCGCGCGCCGCGGCGAAACCACGTCGTCGCAGCAAACAGCAGCGGCACCGTCAACAAACTGATGAGCGTGAGCTTTACGTCCGTATACAACATCACGCTGATAATCGCCGCGATCATCACCAGGTCGCCGAGCAGATCAGTCACACCTTCGGTGAATAACTGGTTAAGCGAATCGACGTCGGTGGTCAACCGCGTCATGATGCGACCAACGGGATTGCGATCGTAGTAAGCAACTTCCTGTTTCTGGAGTTTGCTGTAAAGCTCCTTGCGGATATCGAACATCACGTACTGTCCGATACTGTTGACGAAGATCGACTGAAAGTACGAGAAGATCAGACGAAGCACTTGCGCCGCAAGGTACAAACCCACAAGCAACATTAACCCGTCGGTTTTTCGCGGCAGGATGTACCAATCGATCGCGTACTCAGTGAACTTCGGCTGCAACACGCCGAGCAGGTTCAGCAGGAAAGTGAGCGCAAGGGCAGCAAGCAAAAGGCGCACATACGGCTTGAGATAACGCAGCAGCCGCCGCGCCACCTGAAAGTCGTACGTCTTTCCGATCGCCTCTTCTTCGTGAAACTGTTTTACTGCCGTAGACATCCGTGTATCCCGCTGGGTTAATTACGTCGCCGCTAATTCCTCTTCGAGCAGTTGTCGCTCATATAGATCTGCATACTCACCGCGGAGGGCGAGCAACTCGTCGTGAGTTCCCTGCTCGATGAGACGTCCTTCGTCGAGCACACAGATCATGTCGGCCTCGCGTACGGTCGAAACGCGATGCGAGATGATCACACTCGTACGATCGCGCATGACGCCGCGAAGCTGGCCGAGGATCTTCTCCTCCGTGTACGTATCAACTGACGACAAGGCATCGTCGAGGATCAGGATCTTCGGCTCACGCAAGACGGCGCGCGCGATCGCCGTGCGTTGTTTCTGACCGCCCGATAACGTAATCCCTCGCTCACCGACGAGCGCGTCGAAGCGGTCCGGAAATCCGGCGATATCTTCCGACAAACCCGCGATCTCCGCCGCCCATTCCACCTCGGCAGTCTCCGCCTTTTCGACGCCGAACGCGATGTTTCCCTTCACCGAATCGCTGAACAAAAACGTCTCCTGCGGCACGTAACCGAT
>DAIOGT010000350.1:1451-3970 GCA_036745095.1 Pyrinomonadaceae bacterium | reverse complement strand
TTTCGATTCCTTCCACGCGCTCCACCACACCTGAACCGGTTCCACGGAGAAAGATCGTTCCCACTGCATACTTGCGCTCCCATGGACCATCGAAACTTCCGTCAACGACGACTCTCGCCCACGCGCGGTATGGATCGATGTCGTAAGCAAAGCCGAGCATCGGCCCAATCCGCGCGCCTGCCGGTCTGAGCGTGGCGTCAGTAAAGCCCAGCAGCCGGCCCTCCGAATTGACAAACCCTTCCATGTGCGTGAAAGAGTTTTCGACTGACAAAGCCCGCACGGCGTCTAGTCCCTGCTCGATGAAGTCTCTGTAGAAATCGTCGTCGATTTCACGCGGCATGATGCAGGTCCACTGTTTCTCGGGATGGTCCAGGGCTTCGAGGATCGATGGGTAATAGCAACAGATCGAATAAAGCTGTGGCTCGTTGTTTAGCGTAATCGTGTCGAGGCACAGCTCCTGGCCGTGCAAATAAGCTTCCGCGAGCACCGGACGCGCGGCTGAAGGCTGCATTAGTTGCAACGCGTGATCCAAATCGGCGGCCGTGTGAATCAGAAGTGTTGCGAGTGCGCCGCTTCCGCTCAACGGTTTCAGCATGATCGGAAAGCCGGCAACACTGATGAAACGGATTGCGTCACTGATACTCGTCACCAGACGATCGGGTGGGGTTTCTATTCCCGCGCTTCGCAGCGTCGATTTCAGAAGTGACTTATCGAGCGTTCCGCGAACTGTCGCCGGGCTCATGCCGGGGATGTCGAGCGCTTCACGCGTTGCTGCAACGGGTTCGAGCAGCGTCTCTTGCGCCGTAACCATGTGATCTATCGATCCGTGATGTTTAATTAGATCGCGTACGGCTTCTAGCAACTGATTTGCGTCGTGAACGTTCCCAACTTGGCGAACATCAACAAACGGATTTAACCCATCCGTCTCAACAATACCGAACAACTCGACTCGCTCGAGATCTTTGAGCGCCTGGGCGCTACGGAGGCTTTCTCCCGTCGCACTGCGACAGACGAAAACAACGCGACGTTGATCTCGAACTGGCGACCTCACGTCGTGGGCCTTTCTGCTGCCGCCAACCTGCGCGCGCGTAGTTGTGCCTCGCGTGCCTGCTTGTCGTGCAGCACATACTGAATCACATCACGACCTTCGGCCGCGACGTCAGTTTGCGACAAAGGCTCGAGACCATGAAACGAGATGTCTGAGCGCATGAACGCAAGCAGCGAGTTTGGTTTGTATGGCGCGGTCTTCACGCGGATGAAGTCTTCAAACGGATAGTGCTTGCTGTCGTGGCAGCTAAACGCCGGATCCTTCGGACGGTAAAGCGAAGTTCCGAGATGCGGCGCACTGTAGTTGGGCGCGAGATAAATCAAGAGCACGACGAGTTTCGTGTGCAGATCCGAGTGTGGGCCAAGAAAGTAGCCGGCCCGATGACGAATGAATTGCGACTCAACAGAGACTTCCGGCCATGATGATCGCTGGCTGCGAAACGAATTTAGCACCGCCTGGGCCAGATCAGCCCCGAGGAACCACTTGTTGAATGAGTTCCAGAATGACTGGAGCCCGGGTGGAAGGCGCACAGTCCAGCCGGCGTCCATATCGCGTTGATTGCGGTGGCGGAAGTGATCGAGCTTTAAATCAGTGACTTCGTAAAGATTGTCGTAAACATCCGTGCTCGGTAGATTGCGAAGCAGCGCCTTATAGTAATCATCGGGAAATACGTTTTCGAGATAGAAGTGCGGAAACGGATCAACGTCTACGGCGGCCGTGTGTAAGCGATCGATGAGATGATACAGCGGAAGCATGGATGTCAAGGAGAGCCCCCTTCCATCTCACGCACGAGCGGCAGCACTTCTCGTCCGAAGATCATCATCTCGTCCAGCTTGGGCCAGCCGGCGACGATGAACTGCGTCACTCCGATCTTCTTGTACTCCATAAATGCTCGCGCCAGGTCCGCGGGTGTTCCTACCAGTGTGATGGCCGACGAGCCGTAGTGCGGCACCAGACCCGCCCAAAGATTTCGATTCAGCCAACCAACATTGTCCGCCGCCGCGAGGGCATCCTTCAACGTCTGTGAATCACTGCTCGAGAGAATGCGTCGCTCCTGTTTCTCGATCTCTTCGGGCGGCAACAAAGCACGGGCCGCCGCGAGCGCTTCATCCATCGTCGGCCTGCAAATCACACACAAGCGCAGACAAACTTCAACTCCGTTTTCGCGAAACCGCCTGACCGTGTTGCACAGCTTCTCTGGGGTGTCGATCAAGCGCAGGTAACACGACGCCTGGTTCAACGCCAGATGCTGCGCCTGTTCCGAGTGACCCGAAACGTAAAGCTCCGGCGCGGTGCGGCCGGGCGCGAGAAACGGCGTGAAAATCCTCCCCTTATCGACGCGGCAATACTTACCCGAAAAACTCACGTCGCCATTGTTCTCCCAAAACGAACGACACACGCTGAGAAACTCCTCCGCGCGCGCGTATCGTTCGTCATGGTCCAAAAAATCTCCGTAACCGCGTTGCTCCAC
>DAIOGT010000350.1:0-1351 GCA_036745095.1 Pyrinomonadaceae bacterium | reverse complement strand
TCCGTCACTCCGATCCGTTTGTATTCAAGAAATGCAGACGCCAGCTCGTCGGGTGTTCCGATCATCGTGGTCCATACCGGACCGTAGTGTGGGACGAGTCCGGTCCAGAGCCACGGCTCGGGCCAAAACGCGTCGCTTTTGAGCTGATTGCCTTCGCGATACATCTGCGAATCGTCTTTCAGCGTCGTCGTGCTTTCTTGCGCGTCCGCGGGCAATAAGCTCTCAGCAGCTTCGATTGCTTCCCCACGGGTCGGACGGCATAACAAACAACAGCGCAGGCACACTGCGAGTCCGTGTTCGCGCGTACGAGACACGATCGGCTGCAACTTCTTCGGACTGTCCGCCACACGCAGCCAGCATGTGCCCTGCGCTCGCGCCAGACGCTCCGACTGTTCCGAGTGTCCGGACACGTAAATCTCGGGTGAATTCCTGTCGGGCGCGACAAATGGCGTCGCGAGTTTTGCCTGCTCGACGCGATAGTGTTTACCTTCAAAGTTCACCTCACCCTCGGCTTTCCAGAAAGCATTGCAAACGGCGAGAAACTCTTCGGCGCGCGAGTACCGTTCGTCGTGCGAAAGATAGTCGCCGTAACCGCGCTGCTCTTCGCTCGAGCTGCCGGCGACGATGTTGAAAGAAACGCGTCCCTGGACGAGCGCTGAAACGGTGTTCAGCTGTTGCACAAAAGTTGTCGGCTGCATCAGGCCTGATCGATACGCGATGATGAACTTGAGTTTTTGCACCGCCTGGCCCAACGCACAGGCGATGAGAAATGGATCGGGTTCGTAACGACTAAACGAGATCAAAACTGAATCGATGCCTGCAGCTTCTGCGTGACGGGCGAAGTGAGTCCAGCCGGTGAGATCGGGTCGGACGGCGGGCGAGTTGCTCTGCATCGACTCGATCCGATATCGCGCCGCGTCGGGCGCAGTTTGTCGCCCGTCGACGACGACTTCGCCGGCTTTGGGTAACATCCAATGGAATTTAAGGGTCATCGTTCAGCGTTTTACGCCAATTTTTCAGCGGATCACACAACAGTGCTGCCACTCACGACACACCGGCGGATGAATCGTCGCGCCGGAAAATATTGACTTTATAAACTCAGACGTAAAAAACGACGTGAACGACTCGAGCGCCCTGCCCTGCCGCCTTTGATGGCACACAAGATTCCCCGGCTCAACGTATAAACGATCGTCGATGATGACGAACCAGCGCGCGCGCTTTACCATTTCACTTCGCCCGCGTGGTCCAAGATTGCGCAGCACAGTCGCTCCCCGTGGTTGGGCCGGCGCCGACAATGATCGATCGTAATGCGGATCGAAGAACGTAAACGCCAGCACACCATCACGCGCCA
>DAIOGT010000349.1:0-3980 GCA_036745095.1 Pyrinomonadaceae bacterium | reverse complement strand
AATATCTGGGACCCGAAACAGAACATCGAGGGCGGCGCTCGTTACATGCGGTTCCTGCTCAACCTGTTTTCCGGCGACGTACGACTGGCGCTTGCCGGCTATAACGCAGGCGAAGGCGCCGTGATGAAGTATGGCTATCGCGTTCCGCCGTACGCCGAGACACGCGAATACGTGCGCCGCATCGGAAATCGCTACGGCTTGATTCGCGATCCCCAGGCCCTGGCAACCGCGAGCAACTTACCCTCCGAGCAAAAAGATCCAACTCCCCTCAATGTTTACGAGCGCAGCGTCTTCATGACCCGGCTTCCAGACGGCCGTCTTCAACTCGTCAGCCAGTAACCCCTGATTAACCCAGATTTTTGATCTGATCTCAGCCTTATCAATCTGCGTATAACTGTGGCATGATTGCCACCATGACATGTTCCAGTTGCGGAGCATACGTAACCCCAAGCGTACGTTTCTGTTCGAACTGCGGCGCTCCAGCCGCCGACCCGGAGGCTACGCGAATCGCACGCCTGCAATCGCGCGCCCTCGAGCTCAACGCTGACGAGGATCTCGAGCACACAGTTTTCACTGTTCGGCCCACGATGATGTTCATCAAGGCTGGTTACGCGCTCGCAGTCCTCGCGGGAATTGCGCTCGTGTTTCTTCTCGCTTCACTGGGCGCACCTGCGTCCATCTCGATACCGATCGCATTAGCCCTCCTCCTGATTCCGGCTTACTACCACATCCGGCGCAACATGATTCGGTACACCGTCACCGACTCCAAGCTCCAGATCGATGAAGGCCTGATAGCTCGTAAGACGAAGAACATCCCGTTGAGCAAAGTTCAGGACGTGACCGTCTCGGCGAGCGTTCCCCAGCGAATCATGGGCTTTGGCGACATCATCATCGAGAACGCCAGCGAGCTTGGCGGCTCGATCGTCATGCACAACATCCGTAAACCTCGGCATTATGCCGAACTTCTTTTGCGCGAACTCAGACGCTGGCATTAAACTGAGACCGTGCTGCCCAACCGCATTACGGAACATCAAAGCCTCAGCGGTTTCTAAATAGAGACACAAGAATCGGCTGCACCATTTGGTCACTTGGGGAGTCGTCATTTTGCGCGTATCGAAACTAGTAGTTTTGTTGAGTATTTTGATGGGATTCGGGGGTTCCGTACTCGCCGACACCACGTCTTCTGAAGCCGTGCGCCTACTGCCGGCAACGATTGGCAAGTTTCGGCAGGTTAACGCCAATAAAACACCACCTCCTCCTCCTCCCATCAGCGGCGTGGAGCCGGTGGCTGTGCAAGTCGCCGAATATGCCGGAAGCAACGGACATCGGGCGGAGATTACGATCCTTCGATTTCGACAGGACGCCCAGGCGTATGAACGACTCACTCACGTCGCAATGCAATTAGACCATTCTGGTTTAGCGCGCGAGTTCGGCACCGCCGGCTTTACCACAGATAACCATATCGTGTTTTTTAAGGGGGCTAACTGCGTAACAGTTAAAAACCTGAAAGGAAGCCCCGCCAACCTAAGCGAACTGGCACACGGCCTGAGCGAAACTCTCGATAAGGGTGAAGGTGATATTCCGGTTTTGGTGAAACACCTGCCTAATTGGGAAATAGCGCAGAAGGATGTGCACTACTTGAATAGTTTTACAGATCTCAAGAGTGTGCCTTATTACCCACCGGTGCTCGATGTAGTTCAGTCGAGTGGCAACGCCGACGCAGTAGTTGCACCTGCCTTTGGTCCAAACCGCGTGCTGATTATCGAATTCCATACTCCGCAGCTCGCAGCGGAAAACGACCAACGTATCGTCGCTCGCATCCACGAGCTCTGGAAGCTTGGACAGCCTGCGCCAACAGCGTATCGTCGCGTCGGAAATTATTCGGTTTTCGTGTTTGACGCGGCAGACGAACAGACCGCGAAACAGCTAATCGATCAGGTGAAATACGAGCAGGTCGTGCAGTGGCTCGGTGAGAATCCAAACATTCTGAAGGAAGCGGAGAAGCATTACATCAACACTACGCTCGGCGTACTCGTGGCCGTTATAAGAGCCTCAGGCTATGCTCTGGTCCTGTGTCTCGGAATGGGCGCACTCTTCGGCGGTCTGCTGTTCAGTTACCGGCGTTCACAGCAGAAAAATGTGGCCGCGTTTTCTGATGCGGGTGGAATGTTGCGATTGAATCTGGATGAACTGACTGCTGAAACTGATCCCAGCCGGCTATTGCGCGAGCGAAACTAAAACAGGATTTTAGTCGCAGGTCATGCGGCTAAAATCCTGTCCTAGAAACCGGGCCAAAAAAATGCGGGCTGCTGATTTTTCTCGGGAGGCTCCCCCAAGCCCCGTCAAGACGTCAATCAGCAGCTCCGCTATTATTGCTCTTCGACTGCGTCACAAGCGTCACTCCGTTCCCCCAAAAGAGTCAAACGCTTGCTTCTAAAATCCGTGAGAGGATGCCTCCCCCAAAGCCTCCACTCACCGCAGTTATCAGAGCCTGACCCGATTTACCCTTATCTACCCTTCTTGTTCTGTTTTCCTCTTTAGCAATGACCGTGCCGACAGGGCGATTCGGGTCATACTCAGATCAACGATGCTGCTTTTGCTGGGATTTCTTGTGATCAGATCGCGACGATATTGTTCGCATACGCACACAGCTCTCACATCTTTGTAAAAATTCGATACAAAGCCGACTGTATGATCGACCGAAAATCGCTCGGTCTATGGCAAGGCTTTAATTAATTCCTCTATCTCAGCTGGTGTGTTGTAGAAGTGCGGGGCAATTCGAAGTCGGTCGCCACGGGGCGCAGTGATGATATTCCTGGTATGGAGGCGGTGATACAGCGCCATTGCAGACAAACCATCGAGGTGGCGCATGCAAAGTATGTGAGACTTTTCACCGGGAGCTCGTGAACTAACTACTTCGTATCGTTTTCCGCTCAGACGCTCACATAAATCGTCCGTTAGTTCTTCGAGGTAGTTGGAGATGGTGCCGACGCCAAAACCCGCGAGAAGTTCAAGGCTCGCCTTAAAACCATGCAGCAACGCCGCTGGCCCGGTCCCTGTCTCCCAGGCAAGTGCGCCCCGGTTCCACCCCTGCTCAAAGTTGAAGTAGTCATCCGGATTCGGAACACTGACCCAACCGACGAGCGTAGGCTGAATCCGCTCGCGGGCACGATCCGAGACGTACAGGTAACCGACTCCTTCTGGAGACAGCAGCCATTTGTGCCCGGCCCCCGCTGCTACATCAATAAACTCCGCGTCAACGTTCGTAGGAACGACGCCGAGGGCTTGAATCACGTCGACTACAAATAAGGCGTCGTGCTGCCGCACAATTCGACCCAGTCGATCCAGGTCCATGCGAAAGCCGGAAGCGAATTGAACATGGCTAATGGCCACGACGCGCGTGTTGTGGTCAATCAGGTTCGCGAGTTCCGCGAATTCGATGCGGCCGCCGCGCTCTTCACACATTCGCACTTCAACGCCAAACGCGTCGCGCACGCGCAACCACGGGTAAATGTTTGAAGGAAACTCGCGATTGAACGTGACGATGTTGTCGCCGCGACGCCAGGGTAGGCCGTTGGCGACAGTCGAGAGCGCGTCCGAAGTGTTGCGCATGAACGCAACCTGATCAGGTCGTGCGCCCAGGAGGTTTGCCAACAGGGCACGTGCTTGCTCTTTTACTTCAAGCCAACTGCGAAAATTGGTGGAGCCATTTTCGTGGACGTCTTTGAGTTGCGCTTCGACCGCGCGAATCGTCGTAATTGGAGGAGGCGAGATAGCGGCGTGATTTAGGTAAATCGACCGTTCTGTTACTGGGAAGAGTGCACGGAGTTCAGGAGTCATCGGACCAGATTTTCATGGAGCATAGGGCCGCCCGTAGAACTCTTTGTATAACCACCCGAGCACTCGCGCTTCCGCTGTGCAGAGAGTTTCGATCCAGCAGTTGAGCAGGAATTCTGTGCGGCCACGTTGAAACGGGATCT
>DAIOGT010000348.1:1625-3988 GCA_036745095.1 Pyrinomonadaceae bacterium | reverse complement strand
TAGTTTGTACATCGCCTGCACCGAGCCCGGCGCGGCCTTGCCGTAGTCCAAACGGATCTGCATCTCTTCACCTCACGTCGTGCTGTTGCATGAAACGTACTCGAATGGTGTCACCTCTGAAGAGCATTAATGGCCCTCTTCCAGCACGTACCGATCGGCGGCGGCTGCTGCCTCCTTCGGACTGCTGCCGTTCTGACGCGCGCTTAAGTATGGCGCGTACCAATCCCACCAGTTGTGTTTGCCGTGCGTCTTTTCGTAGTTGTCATGGTGTTCGGCCGTCTCGTGGAGGAGTTCTGCAAGGGATCCGACATCCGTGGCCTGTGCCGGCGCGGACTCCCACTCGCGTCCGGGAAGCCGCGTCGTTATCTCCTGGAGCAGCCAACTGTTGCCGTCCAGATCCTCGAACGAGGCAAACGAGAAGTAAGAACGACCTTCAGGGTCGCGTCCCGCCACGCGTGCGTTCTTGACGGTATCGTTGAACGGACCAGCGGCGAAGTGGAAGATTTCGCTCACCTCGACTCCGCGAGCGATCAAGTCGGTACGGGCAGCGTCGATATCGTCAACCGCCAGAACGAGATTCGCCGAGCCGGGCTTCGCTAAATTGGTTCCTTTGCCGAAGATGATCGAGGCTTCCGAGTTGTGCGGCGTTATCTGCACGCCGCGGAAGTCGCCATTCGCGATGTCAATGTCGAGTCGCCAGCCGAGATTCTCATAGAACGCCTTCGTGCGTTCGACATCAGAAACGCTGAGCAGCACGACTTCCAGCTTCATGTCGGTTTGTCCTTTTTCTAGTTGCGTCATTGAGTGTTTCTCCTTTGTGGAACTTTTTCGTGCACGTCTTTTCGTCATCACATGTGATAGCGGAGGCGAGTAGACCACAAGCTGGAAGGTGAATCTATTAGACGATGGTATCGGTCGATACCTTGGCATCTATCTGTTTCAACTTGCCAAACGTCGTGTTTGTTCCCGGTTGGATCAAAAGCATAGCGGCGCCGGTTGTCTCGTGGGACTGTGCGTGCGCCGACCGCATCATTCCGAGGTGAGCGGCCGCGATGGTCATGGCCGTCGTGCCAAGAAAGCGGCGGCGATTATGATCGGTTTTCTGCAGCAGAATCCGGTTTCCCATGTTCGTCCTTAACTGGCGTGAGCCACGGCCGTGTCAGCGATCCATTCCAACGGTCGCGGCTGGAAGCTGAGTTCGCGTTTTGCTTTGGCGTTTGATACTCCGCGTATCTGAGTCGCGTAGTAAATCGCATCCGCACCACCTTCAGTTCTAAGAACATCCTCGATGGATAAGGGCGGCGGCGGTGGAGCATTCAGCCATTGAGCAAACGCCGGGAGCCATTCGCGTACCGGTAAAGGTTGATCATTTGCGACGATATAAATTCCAGGATTGCCTTGCTCTGCTGCGGCAACCGTCGCCAGGGCCGCGTCGTGGATGTGTAACCAGGACCAGACACCTTCGCCATTCCCGACGATTGGAAACTGTTGCTGTTGCACTTGCCGGCCAACATCGCCATCCGGACTGAACCACGTGCCTGGCCCATAGAAGAAACCATAACGCATCACAATCCCTTCCAGGTCGGGAGTTTCCAGCAAGCGATGCTCAAGCTCAGTTACTACTTGGGCCTCTGCTGAAACTACGGGTGGGGCATCAACTACAAGAGGCGTTTCTTCATCCGCCAATCCCCGGCCGGGAACTGCCCAGAACGCGACCGACTGTCTCAGGTAACGCCGCACTCCCGCCGCGCGCGCTGCTGCTAGCACATTCGCTCCGCCTTCTAAACGGATGCGAGTGTTGAACGGTGCGGCGGCCATCATTGATTCACGCGTGTAGGTTCTGGGTAAGGCAGTGAGTTGTTCGATCACGACTTCCGGTTGAGACCTAGCGACCGCCGCTTTGACCGCATCAGGCTCAAATACATCCGCGACCGCAGGTTCAATACCTTGTTCAAATAAGGCCTGAGCGTTTTCTGTAGAACGGACCAGAGCAACTACAGAATGACCGTTGGCAAGCAATCGCGCGACCAGCGGACGGCCAATCACTCCTGTTCCACCTGCAACAAAAATCTTCATCTGTGAACCTCCTGTTTCGTCAACCTTGAGTAGCGTGGATTTGTACTTTACCGATTCACTACCGTTTCATTCACCTGACGTAGCGATCTGAAAGCCGCCCGGAGCTCCGCAGCAAAAAGCCGAGGCTGTTCCCACGCTGCAAAGTGGCCGCCTCTGTCGACCTTGTTGTAGTAGATGAGTTTCGGATATGCCCGCTCGGTCCAACTTCGCGGAGCTTGATATTGCTCGCCAGGAAAAACGCTAACAGCAACAGAAATGGAGACGCCTTTCGTATTGAAAAAGCCACC
>DAIOGT010000348.1:0-1525 GCA_036745095.1 Pyrinomonadaceae bacterium | reverse complement strand
AGGCTTGCCTGAAAACCCGTAACCAGGCATCGACGGAATCACAACATCAAATGCGTCTTCAGCACGTCCGCTATGTCGTGGATCGTAAGTGGATCGATGATCTTCAACTGCTCGATGATCGAACTGAACGGTTTCGATGTGCATGGTTCATTCTCCTTACAAAAAATTAGCCGTTGCACGTTCCAATTCATTTGGGTTGCGAACGTGCGGCAGTAGACCACGAGCATGAAGGCGCGTCTATTAGACGAAGGTATCGAGCAGTACCTTGGTATCACTCGCAGACCGATACCAAAGGATGATAGACATCAGCAGGTGAACGGTGCATGCTAAGCCGGCCGAGCACAATTAATAATCACTCCGACAAGGTAAACAGATCGGAGGTGCCGAATTTTCCTGACGGGAGTAGAAAGGACATTCTTATGCCATACAATCGGTTGTCAGCAGAGGAAGAGCGAGTCATCGTCGACAAGGGAACAGAACGACCGTTCAGCGGTGAGTACGAGACTTTGTATTCCCCCGGCACCTTTATCTGTCGGCGCTGCAACAATCCCCTTTACTCGGCAGAGGCTAAGTTCAAGTCGGGCTGTGGCTGGCCTAGCTTCGATGAAGAATACCCAGGCGGCGTCGAATACCGTCCCGATGCGGATGGACGTCGCACGGAGATAGTTTGCGCCCACTGCGGCGGCCACCTGGGCCACGTCTTCGAAGGCGAAGGCTTCACGGAAAAGAACACACGCCACTGCGTCAACTCCCTTTCCATCCGTTTCATCCCCGAAGGTCGGGAACTCCCACCCGTGCTCGACGCCGACTGAAAGGGGAAGTTAATTCAGCAACCTTCTGGTCCTCGTACCAGCCGCATCCTTTTGCGTCGGTGTAAACATCCCCGTCGAAATCTCAACTGAGTGCACCGGCTTACCGAAACGACTTCAGCGACTCGCGAAGCTCGTTGACAAAGAGTTCCGGCTGTTCCCAAGCAGCGAAGTGCCCGCCCTTCTCGAGCCGGTTGTAGTGGACCAGTTTGGGATACGCTCGCTGCGCCCAGCTCCGCGGGGCTGGATAGAGTTCGTCGGGGAAGACGCTGACGGCAACCGGGATTTGGACGCCTTTGGCATTGAAATACCCGAATTTGCCCCAATTTTCCCAATAGAGACGGGCACCAGAGAGCGCCGTGTTCGTGAACCAGCTGATCGTGATCTTCATCTGTTCAATGATCGAGCCGGGCCATCCGTGCGTAACGATCAGCGGCAACGCATTTTCGTGCTTTGAACGGACGTGAATGAAATGAATGTCCAGTCCGTCGATCTCCGTCACGAACTGCGGCAGGGCGTTCATCTTTGCCTCGATCTTGCGCCAGTCATAATCTGTCGCCCAATAGCGCGCCAGCGCCTGCATCGTCGCGAGCTGTACTCCTTGCGACGCATCTGTAACCGTTTCTCGTTCAGGCCACTTTGTCGTCTTGATGCGCCTCCGCAATTCGGCGATTTCAGCCTCTGGAACCTTAACTTTGGGGAACGGCCGGATAGCG
>DAIOGT010000347.1:0-4007 GCA_036745095.1 Pyrinomonadaceae bacterium | reverse complement strand
CAAACTGTTCGATAAACTTGTCGGCAGTCTTGATGTCGAAGTTATTCGGATCGCCGCCCTTAACGTGACGACGCCGGCGCAAGATCTCTTCTGACTGCGCGAGTGCTTCCTGCACTCTGCCCGTGCGGCCGCGTATCACCATCAGCAAATATCCCTTGGCAGGCGCGATCTTTTGCGCCGTACGGAAAGGAATATAAACCGCGTTGTCTTCTTCGTTCTCGCCGAAGAACCCGGCCTTGCGCTTCTCAAGCACGCCTACCACCACGAAGTTATAACCACCCATGCGCACTTCAGCGCCCGCAATCTGGTTGTAACCGGGGAAGAGCGCATCCGCGGCGTTCACGCCAATCACCATCACGTTCGAGCGCTGCGAATCGTCAGATTCGGTGATGAAGCGACCTTCCCTGAGGGAAATGTTCGTGATGTCGGCGTAGTTTGATGAGACTCCCGACGTGTTGCCCCAACGATAGTTGCGTCCCCGGTAAGTGACGTTGTCGTCAAATGGGCCACCGCCGTAACCGACGTTTGGGGCTACGTGAGCAACGTCTTCAACGGCACTCGCCTGGGCTTTGATGGTTTCGGCGTCTGCAACTGTCAGTGGTTTTCTGAGACGTTCAGAACGATCTTCGCTTGTGCGTGGACCAGTAGAAAGATGAAACGCATAAATGTTGTTCGTTCCATACTCCTCGATCATCGCGACGATGTTTTGACGCAGACCCGTCAGGAGCGACGCGATAGAGATCGCGGTCATGACGCCGATCACGATCCCCAGCACCGTAAGGAAACTGCGGAACTTGTGACCGCGCACACTATCGAGCGCCATTTTCAGCGTCTCGCGCAGCATTCCTTTTGGCAGTCGAAGCTTCATTACTAACTCGTGACTACGCCTTTGACAAAGCGAGGATCGGATCCAGCCGCGCCGCCTTGAACGCGGGGTAAATTCCCGCAATCATGCCGACGATTGTTGATACACCTAAAGCCAAAATGATGTAGCCGATCGTTATCGTCATCGTGATCGACGCGAGCGTCGTTATCAAGGTGGTAATACCCCAGGCTATTAGTAATCCGATGATGCCGCCGAGAGCACACAGAATTCCCGACTCGATCAAAAACTGCATGAGGATCTGTCGCCTCGTGGCGCCCACTGCTTTTCTTAGTCCAACTTCAAACGTTCGCTCGGTCACGCTGACCAGCATGATGTTCATGACGACGATGCCGCCGACGACGAGGGTGATGAACGTGATGGGAATCACGACTTTGGCGATTGCACCGGTAAACTCGTCGATCTGATTATTCAGCTCCTCAACATTCACGAGACCGAAGTCGTCTTCTTCGTTGCCGTTGAGTCGATGCTTAATTCGCATCGCTACGCGCGCGTCTTCGATCGCATTGTGAAAAGTCTCGCGGTTCCGGCTCTTGCCATGAATCTGTAGACCATTCCGCCCGAAGATCTGAAGGTGCGTTGTTACGGGAATGTAGATGTGGCGGTCGAACGAGCCGCCGAAAAACGAGCCGCGCTTTTCTTCCACACCGACAACGCGCATCGGTAGCCCGCGCACCTTCAGCGTCTTTCCGATTGGGTCCTGGTTTGGGAAAAACTTTTCTTTGATATCAGCACCGAGGACGACCACGAGCGCCGAACGCTTCACTTCGTCATCCGAGATAAAGCGCCCGAGTTCAATGGTTTTGTCTTCGATATCGACCATGTTGGCGCTGTGTCCGAAGACCTGCGCACCGGGAAACTCGATGCCGTCCTGTTTCAAGTCGATGCCGCTTCCAACACCAGCTCCGACCTCAGAACACGACGGGCAATGATCGCGGACCCATTCGTAGTCATCCCAGTTGAGTCGCTTATTTCGGCGATTACGTCGTTCGAATTCTTCATCGTCCATGTGGCCGGAAAAGGCCATGCGGGCGATCATAAAGTGATTGCTGCCCAGCACTTTGCTGATTCGCTCGACCACGTAAGTATTGAGGCCGCTGATAGAAGCTCCGACGGTGACGACCGAGGCAACGCCGATGATGATGCCGATCAAAGTCAGAAAAGCCCGCAGTTTGTGGGCAAAAATCGACTGCAGGGCAATCTTCAGCGCATCGGCGTAAAAGGAAAGAAAGGATCTCATAACACGAGTCGCGGGCGTATACGCGACCAAAACCCTCGAAGTTCAGCAAAAGAACACACTGATGCCGACATCGATTAAGACGTTGCGCTGCGGGCGATTATTAACAGCTCACGAAAGGTCAACAGCTGGTTGAGGCGTATGCTTCGGCCCGAACTTCTCCGCCCAGTGCACCCGACCCGTAATTTGCATAACCACGAAAAGCGTCAATATCGACCCGATCGTGATGGCGAGTCCAGTGAATCCCTTGAGGAAAAAGGCGTAGGAAAACAAGACCAAATAGACGATCTGTGCGAGGGCAGCCTCACGGCTCGCGAATCCAATCCCGACCACGAGCCGGAGATAGGTCACGACCAGAAACACCGAGACGAGAGCCGAAATCGCGAAGGCCGCGTGAATCGAGATGTGGTCAACGAGGTAGGCCAGCAGCAGATGGAAGGAGAAGAACGCGGCAGCGAGGAAAAAGTAGTTCATCGGGTGAAGATCGATGCCGCGCATCGTCGTGATTATGACCATGAGGAAGAAAAAGAAGAAGAGTGATACTGGGGCAAAAAAACTCACCCGTCCCGCGAGTGGTCCCGGTTGCAACTTCTCCGGCATGACCATCGCGATCTGGTATCCAGACAACAAACTCGTGTAAGACCAGTTGAGATCCCAGCCATTGCTCGTCTCAGTTTTTGCAGACGGAGACAGCGTGTTATCAGGGAAATCAATGTCTTTGAAGTTTGTTTTCATGCGCAGGTTAAATTCGCGGACCTGCGCTACGTCGGCACTCCCAAAACTGTAACGCCACTCATCGAGACCCTGAGAGTTGTAGCTGACGGCAAGCTGGGCAGTCTGGCCGGCGGCGAGTTTGAAAGCAGTAGTAGCGGCGTTCTTTTCATTAGTCAGTGGAACAGCGTTGCCGTTTACGGTGAAAGTGAGGTTGTCGTAGATCGCCTGCGCTGTCGGAAATTGTAGTTTGAAATCAACTAATTGCTCTTTGTCGCTCGTGTTGCGAAAACCGTAAACACCTGAAAATCTGACTTTGTACGTGCTGTACCAGAGCAAACCTTTCTGACGGTGCTGAAGATCGAGATCGACGTCGATGTTGCTGCTTTCGAGAGGCAACTCCGTGATGTGGTCTTCGGTGACCGTCCTGACAACGTTTACTCCCATCTCGACTCCCGCATACTGCTTCGAGGTTGTCGTTTTGTATGAAGCAGTCGGCGGCGCCTGGTTTTGTCGCGTGCCCCACGTTGAGGCGACCCGGTCTGAAGAGACAGCGCTCAAATCATACGTTCGCGAAAAGATCGTTGTGCCGAGGATGGCCCAGGCCACTGAAGTGCAGACAAAGATGAAAGCGATAGCGATGATTTTCTTGGTCATGTCTCTTGCTCCTTGATAGTTGTCATGGTCTGACACAGGCTCAAGGATTGTCAGGCGCGAGCGCATGGCGGGCAATGTGGTGAGCCACAGAAAGCGTCTGTGCGGACCTACGTCTTGCGCATTTGTTTGATAAGCGACTCCATGTGGCTTATGTAGTTTTCGAGTGCACTGCGGCCAGCGGGAGTTAATTTGTACTCTGTTTTTGGAAGACGGCCTTCGAAATACTTGGTGCAGGAGATGTAGCCTGCCTCCTCGAGTTTGCGCGCGTGGACGCTGAGGTTGCCGTCAGTCGTATTCATCAGGCTTTTAAGATCGCTAAACGTCAGCGATTCGTTCGCGGCGAGCGCGCTGATAATGCCGAGACGCAAACGCTCGTGAATCAGGCGGTCGAGATTGGGGGCGGCACTCTTTTGCTTTGCCGTTACGGCCCGAGGACTCACCTCGGAATCCTGTTTTCGTTCTTGTTTTGCTGTTGACTGTTTAGCCACCGTATTTCCTCACAATAATTGCACCGAACAA
>DAIOGT010000346.1:0-4019 GCA_036745095.1 Pyrinomonadaceae bacterium | reverse complement strand
GACCTAAACCATCGATCAAACACCCGTACGAGTCTTGCGGAATATCGCGCAGCACTCGGAAAAATCCCCAAAGAAACGTTTGCGCTTGTTGTGAAAGCTATCGGACAAAAGGAGAAAATACTAAGCGCTTGGTACTACGGATCTAACTAAAATTGGATGTGGTGAGCCTGGCAACTGTTCTTGCGCATTAATTACCCAATCGTGTTTCTACCGCCGGCGCCGTTGCAAAATGTGTAGCGCATCCTCCCACGTTTCATGGGCAGTGGTCTGTCCATGCGGTACACATCGCGCGGCAACATCGAACACCTTTGTGCGAGCCTCTTCATGGTTTAGCCATCTACGAAGGCAGCTTTTGAAGGCGCGGATCTTTCCTTCGTAGTTCTTCTCTTCTCAAGGGTCTCGCGTCGCGAAGCTCGTGCTTTCGTCCAACCCCAACCTCGTTTAGGAATCCAGAACCATGACAACGTGAGGAACAACTAAGGTACAACTGTGTGCGGACAGTGCAGTTGGTGCGAACGGCGCGGAAGGCGGTACTTGCGATTTTTCTAAGAAGGTTGAAAAATGCCGGCAAACCAGCCAAAAACAATCTCTCGCTGATCAGCCGCTTTGGAGATTAAGCCAATCAAAACGACCGCGATATCGCAAAGCGACCAAGAAATCGACGATCTGATGAGCGCTTGGGACGAAAGAACTGGGCGCTTTGCCAGTTATAGAGATGTTCGAGTGACATATCGTAGCAATGAGATGCACCGTGTTTGAGAGAGACTGAGATTCAGCCCTTCAATTCGGCTTCATCCCCAACAGAAGGGAATGGGGTTAATTCTGTGCGCACATCGCCTGTCGGTGCGGGTCCTCGCGATAGCGGGCGGTGGGCTTAGGAAAGAGCCGAGTAATTGCCTGCTAATTGCTCCAATATGGGATCGTGCCATAATGACGTCCACCGATGCGGATCATCTCACGGAAAACGCTGCGGTTGTTTTGGGAGAAGTCTCAATATGCCGATGCTGAACAGGCACTCAAAGTGTGGTTTAGAGAAGCGTCGAATGCGGATTGGGCAACTCCCGCTGAAATCAAAGCTGCATTCCGTACCGCAAGTATCATCGGCAACAATCGCGTGGTTTTCAATATTTGCGGAAACAAGTATCAACTAATCGTAAAGGTAAATTATGCCTACCGGGTGATGTACATTCGGTTTCTTGGGACGCATGCACAATATGATCGAATCAACGTGGAAGAGGTATGAGCATGGAGATTAAGCCGATCAAAAATGAACGGGACTACCGGAAAGCGCTGAAGGAAATCGACAGTCTAATGGATGCTCGGCCGAACACTCCTGAGGGCGATCGGCTCGATGTATTGGTCACATTGGTCGACGCATGGGAAGAAAAGCATTGGCCCATCGACTTGCCAGATCCGGTTGAGGCTATCCTGTTTGCCATGGAGCATCGAGGTCTTTCACGACGAGATCTGGAGCCATTTATCGGAAGCAGGGCCCGAGTCGCAGAGGTTCTCAATCACACAAGACCGCTCACCTTGCCAATGATTCGCCGATTACATCAAGGATTAGGAATTCCTGCTGAGGTGCTGATTGGTGAAAGCCTAGGCGCGTAAAGATTTTGATTAAGGCGATGGAGCAACCTCATCCTTAGATTGGTTTTGCAGATTCTGGTTAACTTGCGAAACAGATGACCCGGCATGAGGAATTTCGTCTGTTATCGAGCTTTTGACGTGGTCCGCAGTGATATTAATCTCACCTTCGTCGAAGACTATCTGGAAATGATGGAGTTGGCTATTAATCGACGAAGCCGTTCTGCTTGTGTGTCCTGAAACTTCCCTTAGATATTCTGAGTGCGAGATCAGGTCATGAGACCTAATCTCCAACCACGGGTGAGCATCCAAGTTGGAACGAAAGCCAAGGACTCCATCGAACTGTAAATGATACTGCCGAGTTACCTGAGTCTCACTCTCACTCTGGGGAGCACGTAGCAAGGTCAAACGAACCATTTTTGGACCGAGTCGCATTTCACGAACAAATGAGCCGTTGATATCCAAGCCTGCAAAGTTCTCAGACATAACTTGGTCCCTTCCCAAATTACATATCGAGCTAGAGTACTAAGCTAAACATATAACAAACGGTAATCATCGGCGCCTTCTGCTAAGGCCTGTAGTGCCCTAATTTCAAATAGGGGCAGCGTTTCTTGTTTCGACGATGCGTTCAGCGAACGCGTTCGCCCTCAGCGGTTTAGTGCAGGCATCGGCTAAGGTTTCTCCCGATTGACTAAGCGCGGCCGTAGAGTACGATTGCGATTAAATCGCTATCCCGACCACCGATCTGCTTGGCGTTTGGCAGCCCCGACGGGGATTTAGCACGCTAACACATCGGCCAGGTCTGGTTGTAAGGAGGTAATCGTTATGCGGCCTTCGCAAATGTCTTCAACATCACAACTTCTCCAATTGTTTGCAATCGTCGTTGTCGGATTTCTGCCTTTATCATCTGCCCACGCTGATCCGATTACCATAACCGGAGTGACTGGAATTGCGACCCTCGTTAACTCAGCACCATCTGCAAGCGGGACCGTAAATATTGCTGGTGACGGGTTCTCCGCTAGTGTCAATACTTTTAATGGCGCCTTCGGTTTGGGGGCTTGTACTACCAGTCGAGTTACTGGGTGTACCAGTGCGGGTCTCGGTTGGTTTAGCTCCGATCTAGGTGGCACCATAACATTCAACGGTGTCACCGTTACTCCGACTGCACTCAATCAACTATCGTTGACGTTCAACAGCATCTCCTTTGTGATTCCACCAGAGTTCCTGAATTCGTCTGCCATTCAAATCACAGCTCCCTTTACCTTTTCCGGTCACTTTTCAAGGACTCAATTTCCGACCGAGCCCGTAATTCTGTCAGGTGAGGGAACTGTAAACCTGCTCCTGGTTAATCGAACGATTGCCGGATTCAACGGCTTCTTCCTGGACCACGCTGACTACGTCTTTGGCCCGCAGGCATCCGGCCTGACGATCGAGCCCGTGCCCGAGCCGGCCACGATATTGCTGTTAGTGAGTGGTTTGGCCGGGACAATCCTGCGATTGAGGAAGAAGACGTAGCGGCGGCCAGTCGCCCTTAATTCACAGCGGGATTATGGTTAAACTGTTTTCTTCGGCATGCACGCTACTTCTGATGGTAGCGCTTACGCCTTCTACAACTCACGCTGACCGAGTCCTGCGCGTACTGCCTCCCTGTATGTGAGCTTTGTCACGTCGCTTCACGGCCTCAAGCCGACAACTTACCACCAGAGTATTCCGGTATCTCCTTCAACTTCTCCTCAGCGTGTGCTCGAGCCAACTTCTCAGCCCGGGACTTAATACCCAGCAACATCTTGCGCTCCATGATGAAGTGGGCCGGTTCAAAAACAACTCGCCATAAAAGGAAGTTGAGGATTGGATTCTTCAGGTCCGGGTTATAGTCACCTTGAGATCGGATGATCAAACGCGTCCTTTTCTCATCAATTGGTTGAAGTACGAACGCTCCCCAACCCTTGAGTACGATCGCACTGCCAGGTTCAATCGCAGCGACTTCTACTGGCGGAGCCTTGGGATGAAGCCATACCTTGTCGCCGACATTAAGTTCCTGCCACTCAGGGACGATTTCGTCAGCATTGTCCATTTGGCAGCCGACCAGATTCTCGAGCCAGGTGTAGCTGTAGAACCCCCCACGTGTTTGGCCCATTTGTAGCAGCCATGGCCAAACGTCAGTCGCGCGAGCATTAATTGTGATTGCGTGAGTCGCTTTCAGTCTGGGACTCGGCGCCAGTTCATCTCCGATCAGCGGCTCCTGCACCTCTTCGTCCGTTGCGCCCCACCGTAGATGCCATGGACGAACACCCCAAACATAAGCGGCCACTGCGCCTGCGCCGGCAATTGCTAAGCCAGCACCTACTTTTCTCAAATCTCGATTTTGCATTTTTAATCCTCAGGATCTTCCAGATCAAACTCTTTCGCGATCGTTACTCCATCGTTGCAGA
>DAIOGT010000345.1:0-4031 GCA_036745095.1 Pyrinomonadaceae bacterium | reverse complement strand
GCCGCTCAGCCGTACTGCCGCCGGCATGTTATAGAAAGCGCTCCCGGGCTCTAACTGGTCCAGAAACCACAACCGTTGTTGCGCGAACGACAGCGGCACATGTTCCCGTGAAACAGGGACAATCTGTGGCAACTGTGCCAGTCGTTCGCTGTTTCTTAGTTGTTCAATCCTCTCTGATAACGTCGCGACAGTCGGAGATTCAAACAGACTGCGCAGTGGCAACTCCACTTGAAATGCTTCCCGCACGCGAGCGACTATCTGTGTCGCCAGCAACGAGTGTCCACCGAGCTCAAAGAAATTATCGAGCACGCTCAAGTGCTCGCTGTTCAGCACTTCTACCCATATTCGAGACAGGGTCTCTTCAGTCGAAGTCCGTGGCTCAACACATTCGCCGGCAGAACTGCTTCCCGCCTGCTCCAACGACAAGAGCGCCTGTATGTCTGTCTTACCGTTGGGTGTCAGCGGCATTGCTTCAAGTTTCACAAACACTGACGGCAGCATGTAGTCCGCTAGCCGTTGTCTCAAGAAGCGGATCAACTCACCGGCAGAAGGAGCAAGCTCCTGGCGAGGCACGAAGTAAGCAGATAACCTTTGCTCTCCAGCCCTTATTTCATGCGCCAACACCACGGTTTCGAGGATCCCGGGATGTTGCGCGAGCACGCTCTCGATCTCGCCCAACTCGACACGAAAGCCGCGAATGTTGACCTGGTTATCGCGTCGGCCCAAAGATTCGACGTTACCGTCAGGCAGATAACGTCCCAAGTCACCTGTCTTGTACAAACGGTCGAAAGCGTTCCGTGTGAAAGGATTTTTGATGAAACGTTTGCTGGTCAAAGATGAGTCGGCGAGATAGCCATGGGCCAAGTGTGGGCTCCGCAGATAGATCTCCCCTGCTTCTCCGATTCCGGCCTGCTGCAACGCTTCATTCAAGACCAGCAATTGCACATCCTTTATGCCGCGACCCAACGGTACGATCTCCTTTTCCCAGTTCCTTTGAGTTTCAACTTCGAATTGCTGTCCGACTCCATCGTTGCCGGGCACAGTGAAATAGCTGAGAGCCTGCTGTGTTTCCGTGGTGCCATAGAAGTTGATGCAACGAGCGTAGGGGGCGAGTCTGCGCAGCAGCGAAACATCTTGCCGGGTCAGAGGTTCGCCGACGAAGAAAACAGATCGCAGCGTAGAGAGTTCGTGGGATTCAGATATTCCACGCGCGTACTCGCTCAACAGCCGGCCCATCGAGGGAGTCAGGTTTGCAACGCTGATCTGCTGTTCCTGTATCCACTGTTCGAGCCAGCCCGGCGTCCCGATTTTTTCAGGATCGGGTATACAAATCTGCGCTCCTAATTGAAGCGGTATAAAGATGTCGCGGTGTAGCGGATCGTGCGCGAGGCCGGAGAGCATGCTGAACCGCGCTGAATCATCCAGCTCAAATTGCTCACGGAACCATGGCAAAAAATGTGTCAATGAACCGTGCCGGCCGAGTATTCCCTTAGGCTCACCCGTAGTGCCCGAAGTAAACGCAACGTAGGCCAGATCGTCAGGTCCGGAGATCAGTTCCACTTCTTCCGTTGAGTAGTCCCGTAGAAAGTTCTGCTCGGCTGCAACCGTGCGCCGCGGCAAGTTAAGACTGCAGCCATTCGCCAATGTCGCCACAAATGCATCAAGCTCAACCGGCAGTGGTCCAGCTTCCTCGATTTGCAGCCATCCCCGCGGCTTGGCCAACCGCAAATATTCCTCCAACCTCGAGACCGGCAGACGTGGATCCAGAATGAGGAACGCAGCTCCTGCTTTCAACACACTCAACACTCCCCAAACCAGAGAAGCGCTCCGGTGCGCATAAATCGCTACCAGGTCGCCCGGGTGTATTTCCTTTGCCTGAAGATAATGCGCGAGTTGGTTGCTGCGACGGTCAAGCTGTTCATAGGTCCACACCTCGTCCTTATCAGAAACGGCGATGCGTTGCGGGACGCGCCGTGCGACTCCCGCAAAATGAGCCGGCACGCTTCCCATCCAACGGCTGTCAAGCGCAACAGCAGGGTCCGGCAAACGTAGACGGGCTGACGACGTAACCAGCGACAATTGAGAAATCCTGACGTCGGGTTCCTTAACGATCTGCGCAACGAGATACTCGAATTGTTCAAGCAATTCGACTATTCGGTCGTGGTCAAAAAGATCGGTGTTGTAGACTGCCTCGACCGAGATGTGTCGACCCTGATCTGCGACGTACAAAGTCAGATCAAACTTCGATCCAACTTCCGGCGTGGAGAGGTATTCGATAGTCAACCCGGGCAGCGCGACATACTCGTCTGTGAGGTTGAGCATATTGAAGAAGGTCTGGAAGAGTGGAGTATGGCCCAGGCTGCGCTCAGGCTGCACCATTTCCAGTACCTTTTCGAATGGCAGGTCCTGGTGGTTGTAAGCATTGAGGGTCACGTCGCGAACCTGTTCCAGGACTTCCGCGAATGTCGGCTCTCCGGAGAAGTCGGTACTCAGCGCCAACGAGTTGACGAAAAATCCGATGATCTTTTCGATGTCGGCCCGGTTGCGGCCGGCAATTGGAGTGCCTACGACTATATTCGTTTGTCCTGTGGAACGGTGGAGCAAGGTTTGGAAGACCGCGAGCAAGGTCATAAACAGCGTCGTGTTCTCGCTCTTACTCAGATCTCTTAGCGCTGCCGACAGCTCTTCTGACAGGCGGAAAGAGTGCCGTCCGCCTCTATAGGACTGAACTGCCGGCCGTGGCCGGTCGAGCGGTAGGTCCAACATCGCCGGCGCTCCCGCAAGTTGCCGCTTCCAATAAGCGAGTTGCCTTTCCAGGACCTCGCCTTGCAGCCACTCCCTTTGCCAGTGTGCGTAATCACCATACTGAATTGGCAACTCATCAAGCGGTGATGATTGTCCTGCGCAAAACGCTTCGTACAGTGCAGCGAGTTCCTTGACCAGAACCCTGAGTGACCAGCCGTCGCTGATGATGTGATGCATGCTCAACAGCAAGGCATGGTCCTCTTCATCCAACTGGAGCAAGCTCCCACGTACCAATGGCCCTCGCATCAGATCAAAAGACCGCCTTGATTCCTCTTCCGCAAGACGTTTTGCTTCGGACACACGCTCGCCTTCGGGCAAGCCTCTTAGATCAATGAGCGGCAACGGGAACGGAGCAGCCGGAGCGATCACCTGCATTGGTTCATCTTCAACGACCGTAATGGTCGTACGTAAAGATTCATGCCGGCTTACAACCTCTGACAGTGAATCAACCAGCGCAGCAACATTGAGTTGACCTTTGAGACGCAACGCGATCGGCATGTTGTAAGCGCTATTCCCGGGTTCGAGCTGGTCCAGGAACCACAACCGCTGCTGCGCAAATGAGAGCGGAGCGACCTCGCGTTTGACACGTCTTTTGATCGGAGGTTCTTCCACGATCTGGGTGCCCTTGTCTTTAAGTATTGCTTCTAGAAGGGCACGCTTCTCAGGTGGCAAGCTCGCGATACGTTGATTGAAGTTTTCCATAAACCGAGGTCCCGGCTTGAGCCGTTCACACTCCTGCTAACTGTTCGCTCTTCTTTAGCGACAGGCTGGAGTGATTTTTTGTTTACTGCATATGAGGTAGGAATTGTCCGAAGCTGGTTTTGAAAATAAAGAGATCGAAGTCAGGCTTCCCTGCCGACTAGATGGCTGGCATCTTCGACGGAGAGCGATTCCAGTTCAGCCAACAGCTTCTCCATCTCTGCCTGTTCATTCTGTGCTACCTGCTCCTGCACCAGCAGCATCGCTATTCCGGCCACGGTCGGCTCTGCGAATAACCCGCGCACTGCTAAGTCAACACCAAAGTTGCTGCGTAAGCGCGAAAGAATTTGCGTTGCCAGCAACGAGTGGCCACCCAATTCAAAGAAGTTGTCGTGAATCCCCACTCGTTCCAGCCGTAGGACTTCCGCCCAGATGCCCGCCACCAGCTCTTCCACCGGCGTCCGTGGCCCTTCATACCCAACCGCACTTTCCGCTTCCGGCTCCGGCAACGCGCGCCGGTCCACCTT
>DAIOGT010000344.1:0-4044 GCA_036745095.1 Pyrinomonadaceae bacterium | reverse complement strand
AAGAAATCGCCGGCATGATCGACGAACAACTCGTACGCGAGCATCGCGCCCGCGCCCTTACTCCCGATCGGCCAGTCATGCGCGGAACCGCCCAAAACCCTGACGTTTTCTTTCAGTCTCGCGAGCGAGCGAATTCCTTTTATACGAAAACGCCCGCGGTTGTTGAGAAAGCAATGGAGCGGTTCGCCGAACTCACCGGACGTCGCTACAAGCTATTTGATTTCGTTGGCGATCCAGATGCCGAGCGTGTGTTGATCATGATGGGCTCAGGCTGCGAGACCGCCGAAGAGACGGTTGAAGCACTCAACAGAACCGGTGAGAAAGTCGGTCTGTTGAAAGTCAGGCTTTACCGGCCCTTTTCCATTTCACATTTCATCGAGTCGCTGCCTCCATCAACTAAAGCGATCGCAGTCCTCGATCGCACAAAAGAGCCGGGCAGCACGGGCGAACCCTTGTATCAGGACGTGGTGACTGCGCTCGCGGAATCCGGCCAACTTAATCGAGATTTGCACGTAGTTGGCGGGCGTTATGGTCTGTCGTCGAAGGAATTCACACCCGCGATGGTCAAAGCGGTTTTTGACGAGCTCAAGAAAGCGGAACCGAAGAACCACTTCTCAATCGGTATCGAAGACGACGTCACGTTCACGAGTATTCCGTTTGACCCATCGTTCAGCACCGAACCTGACGACCAGGTGCGCGCGGTTTTCTGGGGCCTCGGCGCGGACGGAACCGTGAGCGCCAACAAAAACTCCATCAAGATCATCGGCGAAGAAACTCCAAACTACGCGCAGGGTTATTTTGTTTACGACTCCAAGAAAGCGGGCGCGATGACTGTATCGCACCTCCGTTTTGGTCCTCGTCCGATCCGGAGTACCTATCTCATCCAGCGCGCAAACTTCGTTGCAGTACACCAGTTTCCTTTCTTCGGACAGTACGACGTGCTGGAAACGGCAGTCGAGGGCGCGACTCTCCTGATTAATAGTCCTTATGAAGACGTTTGGGATCATCTGCCGGCGTCTGTTCAAAAGGTGATCATCGAGAAGCGGATAAAAGTCTATGCGATCGACGCCACCGGCGTGGCGAGAAACAGTCAGCTTGGCAACCGGATCAACACCATCATGCAGACCTGTTTCTTTGCGCTCAGCGGTGTGTTGTCACGCGATGAAGCGATCACGAAGATCAAGGAGTTCATACGCAAGAGTTACGGCAAACGAGGTGAGCCAGTCGTCAGGCAAAACTTTGCCGCCGTAGATGCAGCTCTTGCTCATCTGCGCGAGATCACGGTTCCTGCAACTGCTACGGGCGCCATTGAACTCACGTCGAAAGTGCCTCTCGAAGCGCCGGAGTTTGTGCGGAACGTGACCGCCGAAATGATCGCGGGTCGCGGCGATCGCCTGCCTGTCAGCGCGTTTCCTGAAGACGGCACTTATCCCGTAGGAACGACGCGCTGGGAGAAGCGCAACATCGCGCAGGATGTTCCTGTTTGGGAACCGGATATATGCATCGAGTGTGGCAAGTGCGTAATGGTTTGCCCGCACTCGACGATTCGCGCGAAAGTCTGTTCTGAAAGCGATCTCAAAGATGCGCCGGCCGGATTTAAGTCCATGCCGGCAAAGTGGCGCGAGTTTCCTGACAAGCTTTACACGATTCAGGTTGCTGTCGAAGATTGCACGGGTTGCCGGCTCTGCGTTGAAGTTTGTCCCGCGAAAGACAAGAGCAACGTGTCGCGTAAGGCGCTCAACATGCATCCGCAGTTGCCCTTGCGTGATAGCGAGCGAGTTAACTGGGACTACTTCTTAACGCTCCCGGACCTGCATAAAAATGGCCTGCTTGCGTTTAACTCCGTCAAGAATGTGCAGTTGTTACAGCCTCTGTTTGAGTTCTCGGGCGCGTGCGCCGGTTGCGGGGAAACACCGTATATCAAACTGCTGACACAACTCTTTGGCGACCGCGCCATCATTGCTAATGCGACTGGTTGCTCGAGTATCTACGGCGGCAACCTGCCGACAACGCCTTACACCACGAACGATCAAGGTCGCGGCCCGGCGTGGAGCAACTCTCTCTTCGAAGACAACGCTGAATTCGGTCTCGGTATGAGGCTCGCTCTCGATCATCAGCAAGCTTACGCAAGAGACCTGCTCGAACGGCTGCGCGACGAAGTCGGGGAGTCGCTTGTTAACGGAATTCTTAACACAGACCAGTCGAGCAACGACGGCATCAACATTCAGCGCGAATTAGTCTCGGCGTTGAAGGCCAAGATTAAATCCGCTAACACTACGGAAACACTCGACCTGCTCAGCGTCGCTGATTCGCTGGTTGAGAGAAGCGTCTGGATCGTTGGTGGCGATGGCTGGGCTTACGATATTGGTTACGGTGGTCTGGACCACGTCCTTGCAAGCGGTCAAAACGTCAACATTCTCGTGCTTGATACCGAGGTCTACTCAAATACCGGGGGCCAGGCGTCAAAGGCCACACCACTCGCTGCGGTTGCGAAGTTTGCCACCGGCGGGAAGGGAACTGCCAAGAAAGACCTGGGAATGACAGCCATTCGTTATGGCGACGTGTACATCGCGCAAGTGGCGATGGGCGCAAACGACACGCACACGATAAAGGCGTTTCTTGAAGCAGAAGCGCATCCCGGCCCGTCGCTGATCATCGCGTACAGCCAATGCATCGCGCACGGCATCGACATGGCGAAGGGAATGCACCAGCAAAAACTCGCAGTGGATTCGGGTCACTGGCCGCTCTATCGCTACAACCCGCGACTGGTTGAGGAAAACAAGAACCCGTTCCAGCTCGATTCGAGTGATCCGAAAATAGGTCTGCAAGACTATATCTACACCGAAGGACGCTACCGCATGTTGCAGCAGAGCGATCCCGCCGTAGCCAAATTTCTCCTCGAACAGGCGCAAAAAGCAGTATTACGTCGCTTAAAACAGTACAAGCAGCTCGCAGAACCAAAGTCTGTGTAATCCGTGAAAAAACGCCATGAACTTAACAACTAACTACCTCGGCATGCTTCTCAAGAACCCAATCGTGGCGTCTTCGTCACCGCTCTCGCACAGTGTCGACAGTATCCGTCGCCTTGAAGATGCGGGCGCTTCGGCAGTTGTTATGTATTCACTGTTTGAGGAGCAGATTGGCTTCGATAGCTATTACATCGACTACCATCTAACGCAGGGAATCGACAGCTACGCGGAGTCGATCAGCTACTTCCCTGACATGCAGAGTTACAACGTCGGTCCGGACGAATACCTAAACCTGATTCGCCGCGCCAAGCAAGCCGTCAACATTCCCATAATCGGCAGTTTGAATGGCGCGTCAGTGGGCGGATGGACGGACTACGCCTCATTGATCGAAGAAGCCGGCGCCGATGCGCTTGAACTGAATGTTTACTACCTGCCGACGAATGCGGATATCAAAGGCAGCGAGGTTGAAAGACTGTACCTCGACATCCTCTCGGCCGTGCGAGAGACGGTGACGATTCCCGTGGCCGTAAAGCTAAGTCCGTTTTTCAGTTCCATTGCAAACATGGCGAGTTCTTTGAGTGACTACGGTGCAGACGCGCTGGTTCTTTTCAACCGCTTCTACCAACCGGATTTCGATTTAGAGAATCTCGAAGTTGCGCCGCGGCTTGTGTTGAGTAATTCGAACGAGCTGCGTTTGCCGTTGCGTTGGGTGGCGATCCTGTACGGCCGCGTGCGTGCGGATCTGGCCATAACAAGCGGCGTTCACGATTCGCAGGATGTTATTAAGGGATTAATGGCAGGGGCGAAAGTGACGATGATGGCTTCGGAGTTACTGCAAAACGGGGTTCGCCGGATTGGGCAAGTGCTGAACGATCTCACGACGTGGTTGAACGAGCATGAGTACGAGAGTGTCACGCAGATGATCGGAGCAATGAGTCAGAAGCACTGCGCCGAACCCGCCGCCTTTGAGCGAGCAAACTACATGAAGATGCTTCAGTCCTACCGCCCGGTGAATTGAGCCACGAAAAGGCACAAAAGTCACAAAAGAAAAGAACTCACCTTCCGAATCTTCTTT
>DAIOGT010000343.1:0-4062 GCA_036745095.1 Pyrinomonadaceae bacterium | reverse complement strand
CCCGACACTTTCCCCAAAAACTTTGCAGTCATTCGTCATTTTTACAGAATAGGGCGACGATCGACAGAATCTTGCCGCTTTCGCCGCACGTAAGCGGCCGAATTTTGTCTGCGTTGCTCTAAGGGCAAGAGCGGGGCCCGCAAGGGCAATAGGGTGATTCCCGCTCTTGCCCCTGAATTTTTGGAGACAACTATAGCCGCAGCCGCTGAATCTCACATCCGATTTTCTTCAGGGCCAATTGAGGAGAAATTAGATGAGAAATATAAGAAAGTTTTCGCCCGCTCTGCCCGCTCTAATAGCCACATTCGCACTTATTTTTACCTTCTCCGCCGTCGCATCCAGCAAAAACAAGAACACGAGGTTCCCCAACGTAAAGATCAAGAACTTCGGTCAAATGGACGACCGGTTCTTCCGTGGTGCTCGTCCCGATGAAGAGGATTATCCCGCTCTTGCTGCTCTCGGCGTGCAAACCATCATCGACTTAACCGACAACTCCCGCGAGTATGAGCAGCCGGCCGTCGAGGCCGCCGGTCTCCGCTACATCAACATCCCGATGAGGGATAAGAGCTATCCCAGCATGGACGACATTAACCGGTTTTTGAAAGTGGTCGATGATCCGTCTACTGGAAAGTTCTTCGTCCACTGCGCTGGTGGACGGCATCGTACGGGCGTAGTCGGAGCGGTCTATCGCTTCACTAAAGATAAGTGGAACCTGGACCAGGTTCTCGCCGAGATGTATCAATTTGATTTCGGCTCAGGCTTCGGTCACGGAAAGCAGAAGCAATTCGTTAAAGACTTCTGGAGCCAGCTTCAACAGAAGCAGGCAACTATGAACGCAGAGCAGCGTTAACCGCGATCAGCGCCGGCTCAAATCAAACACTACCTGGTCGTACCACCAAAGTTTCTCGAAAAAGCCTCGGGCCAAATCCGAGGCTCCTTCGACTTTCTCAACGATCTCGGAAACATTTCGACTCCCGTCGATTGCCTCATATATCCGCTTCTCCTGCTCGCCGATCGGAAGAAACAAATCATTAAACATGTGTGTCTGGTTCAGTAACAAGCCGGCCGCGCCGGGAGGCAGCCGATCCGTCAGGCACATGGTCCAGGCCCGACGAACCGGCACATAGCGCAAGTACTGCTCGTCGTCGAAGTGAACCGTGTCGTCCTTCGAAGGGTCACCCAGACGGACCACGAAATCGTGATTGTTCATCAAGCCACGCCACAACTCCATTGCCGCGTACTGATCACGTTCGGGAAGTGCCGCCAGCCGGCTTGCATGCGGTGTGTCCGACATCGCCCCGCATTGCGGCAAGTAAGGCGCCTGCCAGTACCAGCGCGCGAACTTGAGATCATTGCGTTCGACGAACTCGAACAACTGCGGCACCGAGTATGTTCGGTCGCGCGGGTTCAGCACAGCATCAACGAGCGCATTGCCATCCAATCCTTCTCTGGAGCCCCGCATCATTAAGACGAGTGGATGGTGTTGCGTGAGAAATCTGAGCACCGCAGTGAGATCATTGATCTCCTCCGGCGTCGTTCCGACACCGAGTCGCCGGCAATACTCCTGAAGCATCGTCACCCCTGTGCGACCGTAAGGCGCATAGAGCATCAGATACATCACGCCGTCCGCGCTCAGCGCCGACCGGAGCGCGCGCAAGCCTGCATCCGGATCGACGAGGTGATGCAACACACCGGTGGAAACGATAAAATCGAACCGCTGGTCCAGCTTTCCAACGTCCTCGACGGCCAACTTGCGCGTCTCGAGGTTCGCCAGATCGTACTTCTGCTTCAGTGCTTCAGTGTGCTCAAGACTTGTCGGACTAATATCGATGGCGACCACGCGTGCGGCTGGATGGCAGAGTGCGAACTTTGCCGCTTGCCAGGTTCCACATCCGGCAACCAGGACATCGAGCTCCGCCCGGTACTCCTTGTGCGGCCAGAGCAGATGATACTCAGCACGATGAACGTTCGGGTCCTGCCACAGGTCACGAGCACGATCGAGATTTTCGAGCGGAGGCGGGTAAGGGTGATTCGTATAAAACTCGCCGATGGGGTCCAAGACAGTTTTCGGTTTCATGAGTTTATTTGTGTGTTCAGATTTCGGGGGTGAGGAGTATACACCCGCAGGAATCTCACCGCCACTTCAAAGGACCAGTCGGTACGATGAACACATTACACGACTGCATTACGCGCGATCACCTCACGGTAGAAATCCGCGCTGAGCTTCGGCGTCCGCTTCTGTGTTGCATAGTCAACGTAATGGATTCCGAAACGGTTCGTGAATCCGTCGGCCCATTCAAAGTTGTCCATTAGACTCCACAGAAAATACCCACGCACCGGCACGTTATCAGCAGTTGCACGCCGCAGCTGTGTGAGATAACTACGCAGATATGTCACACGATCGGTGTCGTAAACGCGCCCGTCCGTCGCAGGCTCATCCGCCGCCGAGCAGCCATTCTCCGTGATGTAAATCTCTTTCGCGCCCCAGAGCTTCGCCACGTGACGTGGTCCCCAGTAAAGCGAATCCGGAATGATCAGAAGCCAGAACGAAGGCGCACGCGGAAACGATTTCGGAGGCGGTGAAAGATGAGCGTAGCCGACCGGCGAAGACTCATCGGCACGAACAAACTGTCCCAGGTAAACATTAATGCCGACGAAGTCGAGCGGGCTTGAAATGATCTTCAAGTCTTCAGGCGTGAACTTCGGTGCGTTTTCACCTTCCGATTTCAAATACCAGTCAGTGTACTTCCCTTCCATAATCACCGTGAGATATTGCGCGTTCATCTCGCGCATCGCACGCTCTGCCGCAAGGACATTTGGCAGAGTTTCGATAACGGGAACCGGAATCGTAATGTTTTCAGCAAGTCCGACTTTCGTGCCGCGCTTCGCACTCGCTCGAATCGCCTGCACAGCTAGACCGTGACCGAGTACTGCATGATGCCGCGTCTGGTTGAGACGTCGGCCACTGAGCTGTAAACCGGGCGCATGTATGCCCCAGCGATAACCAACCTCTATAAATGCGCCGAACTCATTGATCGTGAAGATGTGCTTGACGCGATCAGTGAGGCGCGAAGCAACGTAGCCCGCGTAGTCCGCGAAAGCTTTCGACGTGTCACGTCCTTCCCAACCACCAAAACGATCCTGTAACGACTGTGGCAGATCCCAGTGATAGAGAGTTGCGTAAGGCTGTATCCCATTCGCAAGCAACTCGTCTACGAGGCGGTTGTAAAAGTCGAGGCCTTTCGGATTTGGTGGACCATCGCCGTTGGGAAACACGCGCGGCCATGCAATCGAGAACCGATAAGCTTTGGCGCCCAGCGCCTTCATCAATTGCACGTCACTCTTGTAAAGGTGGTAATGATCGTTTGCGACATCGCCGGTCGCGTTATTCACGACTTTGCCAGGCGTGTGCGAAAAGGTGTCCCAGATCGAAGGCCCGCGACCGTCTTCTTTGACCGCGCCTTCAATCTGATAAGAGGCAGTAGCGGTGCCCCAGACAAATCCCGGCGGAAAATCGCGCCCACCCGCTGTCGGACGGTTCTGGATCGCGTGGTTAGACGCGAGCGAAGGCAGTTCGGCGGTCGAAGCCAGCGCAGCGCCACCCGCAAGTTTTGCAAATGTCCGCCTCGAGAGTTTCTTGCGCAATAGTTTTTCCTCCTGTTGTGTTTGACGGAAACGCTGATTGAATCGGTCGTGTAGCAACTCCTCGTGACCGTTATAACATTTGCCGTGTGTGACACGCTAAACTTTAACACCAAACCTGGCGAGCCGTTCTGAGTTACCCATCTTCTCTTAAGCGCAAGCTTCAACAGAGCCGAGCTTGTCGCTTCATCATTCGTTATCAAATCGACCCTTTTCATCTCGTTGGCTACTTCCTGCCGCACGAAGGCACAAACGACGTCGCCTGGGGTCTGGTCGCGTTTGACCGCCTCGCCACGTACGAGACGTACCGCGTGCGTCTGCGGTCAGACTCAGAAGCACTGGAAAACTTTGCGATGGCCCAAAGGAAACGTATCATTCTCCGCGAAGAACGAAATTTTGTGCAGGTCGTGGAAGGGACCT
>DAIOGT010000342.1:0-4094 GCA_036745095.1 Pyrinomonadaceae bacterium | reverse complement strand
CAAGACGGATCATGAACAGATGGGTAAAAGCAAAAGTAAATACTTGCGGGGCAAACGGATCGATCCGGCCCCAATCGATAAGAATGTAGTTGTTGCAGATCTAATTGACGAAGCTTTTCTTGCCTACAATGCCGCGCGGCTCCGCGAGGCATGCCAGCTCTTCACGAAAAAGATGCTCGAACCCGACGTGACGGTCGGCGTCTCTCTGACTGGCGCGCTGACGCCTGCGGGTCTTGGAATCTCGGCGCTTATTCCCCTCATCAAAGCCGGCTTTATCGACTGGATAATCTCCACCGGCGCCAATCTTTATCACGACACGCACTTCGGCATCGGCCTCGCCATGCACCAGGGCAACGCGACCACGTCCGACGTCGTGTTGCGTGAAGAAGAAGTGGTCCGTATTTACGACATCTTTTTCGACTACTCGGTGTTGCTCGATACGGACGCTTTCTTTCGCAAAATAATCGAGGGTCCTGAGTTTCAGCATCCGATGTCGACGGCCGAATTTCACTATCTCTGCGGGCGGTACGTTCACGAACGCGAGAAAAAACTGGGCATCAGCGAGAAGTCGTTGCTGGCCGTTGCTTATGAGTATGCAGTGCCCGTTTACACGTCGTCGCCGGGTGATTCTTCGATCGGCATGAACGTCGCCGCGAAGGCACTCCAGGGAAATAAACTCGCATTCGATCCCTCGCTCGACGTGAACGAGACCGCGGCGATCGTGCTTGCGGCGAAGCGTGGTGAGATTCACGCGAAGTCTCGCAACGGAAGAAAATCCAAAGGCGGTCGTTCAGCAGTCTTCATCCTCGGCGGTGGTTCACCGAAGAATTTCATGCTGCAAACTGAGCCGCAGATCCAGGAAGTGCTCGGCATCGACGAACGCGGTCACGACTTTTTTCTGCAAGTCACCGATGCGCGTCCCGATACCGGTGGACTTTCAGGAGCGACTCCGGGTGAAGCTGTGTCGTGGGGCAAAGTCGATCCCGATCGCTTGCCTGATGCAGTTGTTTGTTATGTCGATTCTACAGTGGCGCTTCCGCTCGTTACGGCTTATGCTCTTACGCGTCACGAACCGCGCGAACCAAAGCGTCTCTACGAGCGACGCGAACAGTTTATGAATTTGCTGCTGGCGGAGTATGAGAAGTCGAAACGACGATAGGTGATTGGAGAACCAGCGATCATGGGTAATACGGCCGCTAAGCCGAAGAGCTATTACGACTGCGTTGATTGTCCGGCGTTCTGCTGCTCAGTGTACGAGCGCGTCCAGGTCACACCTCGTGACATACGTCGCCTCGCAAAACACTTCGGCGTTACTGAAGAAGTGGCTACCGCGCGTTACACGAAGATCTACGAAAAGGAAAGAGTGCTGCGCCGGAAACGCGATCACTTGTTTGGTCAAGCCTGCCAGTTTATCAATCCCGAGACGCGGGGCTGCGGAATCTATCATGCACGCCCGGCTGTATGCAGAGAGTTTCCGATCACTACTCGTTGCGCTTATTACGATCTGCTGAAATTCGAGCGCGAGCAACAGGACGATCCAAACGTACTGCCGTTGGTCAACATCACATTTAGAAATGGGAAGAAGTAAGCGGTGGAAGATTTTTTATCGAGGTTGATTGGCAAGAGGCTCGACATCTACTGCGGTGGCGCGTCGAGTTTGCGTGGCGAGGTGCTGAAGGTCGAGTCGGGTGTGCTGCACCTGCGTGATGACGACGGCAAGAGCTGCTACGTCGCGACCGATAAGATTATGGTGGTTTGGGAAGCCCGCGACGACGACCACCGCGCGGGCTTTGTTCCACCTGGAAACATAAAGTAAGCGACGCCAGTCGCACGAAACCGCGTTCAGAGTTCAAGCTTTAGCTTGCTCTTCAGGAAGAAGCAACCTGAAGGTTGAACTCTGAACGCGGTTTCAAGGTCTAAACGAGCTATTCGGTTACCGGCATTGGGAGCGGCACGCGGCGGAAACCGTCGATGCGCTTTAACCAATACTCACTGAACTCCGAATAAATAACACCCTGGCGGCGAGAGGCATGATAGAACCCATGCTCGTCAGCAACAACGCCCACGTGCGTCAACCCGCTAAAGAACACGAGCGTTCCAAACTTGAACTGCTCTTCCTCCGGCGCCGGCGCAAACCGCAGAAACAAGTGACGGGCACTCACTCGTTCAAAGGTGATCCCGCTCGCTTGAAAAATACTCCACACAAACCCCGAACAGTCGAATCGATCTGGTCCACTCGCGCCCCAGCGATAGCGCGCTCCGAGTCGCTCGTCGATCGCAGCCATTAGTTGCGGTTCAAAGGTGATGAAGCCGGAGTTTGGCGAAGCTATCGACGGTCCAAGATTGATGGTTGGTTTAGGTTTTACTTCCCAGGCAGGCTTTGTTTCGGCAGCGGTTTCAAGCACCGCCATCTCGTCGGGCGAGCATGAGATTTCGTTGATGTCGCCGTCGGGAACTGTGACTCGTGGGCGATTTTGGGCCAATGCCGTGCTGGACCAAATTGCGAGGCTCAGTAACGCAACCAGAACACGAGGGAACAGTTTTTTCAACTCCATAGACAGGGAAGTACCTTTTCCTCAATTTGCTTTATTTACTTTTTGGTATTTCTAAAGTGAGGGGAGCAACCGCAAAGACAGAGGCAGTGTAGCTGCTGGTAACAGGTGCTTCAACAGGCAATGTGACTGTTTCGTGACGAAACGCGCCGGAAAGCTGGAGCTTGGACGAAAAGAGTTCACAGAAATATTTCAATATGAATCATTAGACCTGTGGCCTATGGGCCAGTTTCAGGTACAGATTCAGTGTAAAAAGCAGAGTAATAGCGAGTGTCATGGGGCAGAACTCCTGACAACCTAAGTTATAAATCGACTGTATGGAGTGATTAAATTCGCAATGCGGTGAGGATTCCGGCGTGGCTCAGGTGGAACGTCCGGCGTAGTTCAGGCCCACTGTGATGATCTTCTGGAGCAATTGATCGTAGGGCACGCCCGAATACTCAGCCGAGTCAGCAAAATCTTCTTTGTGCGCGATCTGCGGATTCGGATTGGCCTCGAGTAAGTAGAACTGCCCTTCTTCGGTCATGCGGTAATCGAGTCGCGCATAACCACTCAGGAAGAGGTAACGATAGATTCGCTTTGACAAACGCTCGAGTGTCTTGTGTTGCTCCGGCGTCAGGTCCGCCGCCCTGGTAGCCACGCCCACTTTCTCCTGGTACGCAGGATCCCACTTCACTTTCAACGTCGCGATGTTCTCGGCGCCGTCGGGCAACTTCTCCATCACGAGCTCCCAGGGCGCGTAAGTCTGGATGTTCTGGTTGCCAATGACGCCGACGTAGATCTCGCGGCCCTTGATGTACTGCTCCACGATGGCTGCGGTCTTGTTCTGGCGGTGAATAAACTCGACGCGCTGCGTCAGCTTCTCATCGTCGTGCACGATCGACGCCTGCGCGATTCCTACCGATCCTTCTTCGCTAATCGACTTCACCAGCAACGGAAACTTCAAACGTTTCGGACGACGCACTTTCCGGTTCATCGGAAAGACAGCAAAGTTCGGCACCAGCAGTCGATGATACGAAAGGATCATCTTCGTCAGCGCCTTGTCGTGGGCCAACGTCATCCCGCGCGGATTACAACCGGTGTACGCCTGCTTCATCAGTTCGAGATAACTGACGACGTGCTGATCGTAAAGCGGATAGCCGTGAAATTCTTCGAGCAGGTTGAAAGCGATGTGAGGTTTGTATTCCATGAGCGCGTTGCCAATCACATTGAGCTGGTTGTACAGCCCAATCGGATAGACCTCGTGGCCCATCTTCTTCAGCGTCGAGGTGACGTCGAACTCAGTTTTGATTTCCAGTTTTTCTTTGTCGGAGAGACCGTTCAATGAATCGGGAGGCACGAGGTCTTCGTGAACTAGCACTATGATGCGCAGTTTCTTTCGCGGCTCAAAGGTCATACGGCTATGCGATGATAACCCGAATGGAGCACGTTCATTACTTGCACAGTCAGCACTATCATGACACGTCGGCGCGTTTCGCGAAAGGGAGTTGTTACTCTAAGTTGTAATTCTTTGCAGCGATCGATCATGTTTTGCAGCACGTG
>DAIOGT010000341.1:0-4144 GCA_036745095.1 Pyrinomonadaceae bacterium | reverse complement strand
GAATCAGTGTAGAGCGCCGGCACACCTTGTTTCGCAAATTCAAAGTGATCCGAGCGATAGTAAAATCCTTTCTCCGATTCCGGATCGGGATTGACGGTTCGCCGCTGCGCAGTGGCAGCTTCACGCAGCAGATCGATTAAGGTGCTGTTGTCGTCGCCCACCATCGTAATGTCAGTGGTCCTGCCCCACTGATTCACTCCATCCATGTTGATATTCGCGAGTGTTTTGTTCAGCGGGTATAAGGGATTCTCAGCGTAATACTTTGCCCCGAGTAACCCTTTCTCTTCGGCGGTAACGGCCAGAAACAAGATTGATCGTTTGGGAGGAGTCGGCATTTTCGTGAATGCTTCAGCGATCTCAATGAGGGCGGCAGTGCCCGACGCATTATCAAGCGCGCCATTGAAAATCTGATCTCCAGTTAACTTCGGATCACGGCCCAGGTGATCCCAGTGCGCCGTGTAAACAACATATTCGTTCTTCAACGTAGCATCCGATCCTTCGAGCTTGCCGATGACGTTACTCGAGTTAATCTCCCGCAGCGTGTTTTTGACCGTCATGTTTGCTTTCGCGTTCAGAGCGACTGGTTTGAAGTCCTTCGAGAGGGCAGCCTTCTTTAACGCGTCAAAGTCCTGGCCACTCGCGGTAAACAACTCCCTGGCGCGATCGGTCGTGATCCATGATTCAACAGCTACACGTCCCATGTTTTTGTCGGGCGTTTGAATGTCGAAGTTTTCGCGAGACCAACTCCCGGAAACAACTTCATAGGGATACCCTGCGGGTTCGGTTTCATGAATGATCACCGCCGCGGCAGCGCCCTTCTCCGATGCAATCTCATACTTGTAGGTCCAACGGCCGTAGTACGTCATTGCCTTGCCCTTGAACATCTTGTCGTCGAGCGTCGCTGCGTTGCTCGACGCAGGAACCTGAGGATCATTGATCAGCATCACGATCGTCTTGCCTCGCACGTCCAAGCCTTTGTAGTCGTCCCAACCGTACTCGGGCGCCACGACACCATAGCCCACGAAAACGATGTCAGAATTTTCAACCTTTGATTCCGGAACGAACCGGCGTGACACCGCAACGTAGTCCTGGGGAAATTGCAGGTCCATTTGCTTGCCCCCGGCGGTGAATGAAGCCGTTGGCGCACCCGTAAATCCAACCAGAGGAACCTTCTGAACAAACGTGCCATCCGGATTCCCAGGTTTTAAGCCAATACGTTGAAACTGCTCGGTGAGATATTTGACGGTCAGTTCTTCACCTTTTGTTCCTGGACCACGCCCTTCGTACTCATCCGCCGACATCACTTTGGTGTGTTGCATGATGTCGTTTGCGGTGATGGCGTCGAGGGCGGGCTTCAGCTCCGCCGCAACTGACCCGTTAGACGGCGCGTTGGCATTCGTATTCAGGTTGGTCGGAGCGCTTGTACAAGCGAATGAGAACGTAAGCACCGCTGCGAGCGAGACTACTGCATGGATTCGCTTTTTCATTTCGAAGGATCCTCGATTCTGTTTTTGTAGTTGACATGAGGTTCTATTCCGAAATGTGGGCACAAGTCAAACCAGGAATGCGGCAAACGATGAGATCAGATTGCCCTGAGCTCGTTAAAGGACTAACATTACGAAACATCACCTTTACAGCATCGGGATTGAACCTTACAACGGAACGAACCTTTCGGGTAAGTTAGGAGGACTCCCACAATGAAGACCGCCCGCACTATCACGTACCTAATCGCTCTCTTGATCGTTCTGACCGGGTTGTTAAATTTAACTTCCGTCCATGTTGATTCTTCGTCAGACCATCGACATGAAGCTTCCGCTTTCCGTTATGACTTAACAAAGGTTAAGGAGTCGTACGCGAGAATTCCATTGAGCTTCGTGCCCAATTACGGTCAGGCAAACAAAAAAGTAAAGTTCACATCTCGCGGAAACGGCTATAGCCTCGCGCTTGCCCCGACCACATTCACTATGGCCGTTGCAAACTCGCGGAGCGGCAAATCCGCGTCTGTGGTCCAGGCCACTCTCCTCGGCGGCAACGCCGCGGCAAAACTAACCCCGCAGGAACGGCTGCTTACCAGGACGAACTATTTCATCGGCAGCGATCCGCGAACTTGGAAGACAAATGTCCCGAATTACGCGAAGGTAAAGTATTCAGGTGTTTACCGTGGGGTCGACGTTGTTTTCTATGGCAATCAGGACCTTCTCGAATACGATTTCATAGTTTCTCCCGAAACGGATCCCGGCGTTATCGCACTCGGATTTGATGGTATATCCGACATGCGTATAGACGAGCAGGGTGACCTTTTACTGCTAACGGATGCAGGAGAGATTCGACAAAGCCGGCCTGTGGTCTATCAGGAGATAAACAACACAAAGCGAATCATACCGGCCAGTTACCTCATCAAAGACAAGAACCAGGTTACGTTTCAAATCGCAAATTACGATCGAAGCAAACCACTGGTCATCGACCCCACCCTCGCTTTTTCTACGTACCTCGGAGGCAGCTCGAACGACAGAGGTAACAGCATCGCGGTCGATGCGGCGGGCGACGCTTACATAACCGGCAACGCAGCTTCGGCGGACTTTCCGATAACGCCGGGCGCTTTTCAGACTGAGAAAGCCAGCCTCGACTTCGACGTTTTCGTCACAAAGATGAACTCGACAGGCACGGCCCTGATTTACTCAACATATTTTGGCGGCGGTAACAGGGAAGCAGGCAACAACATAGCAGTTGATGCAGCGGGCAACGCCTATGTCACGGGATTGACCGATTCGAGCGACATTCCGACCACGCCCGGAGCCTTCAGGACCACGCCCGTCGGCAGCGACGAATTCGACGCATTTGCATTCAAGCTCAATGCGACGGGAACGGCGCTCGTCTACTCAACGTTCCTTGGACCAACCACCGGCGCCGGCATTGCCGTTGACTCGGCAGGAAACGCGTATATCACCGGGCAGGCTAATGCCGACTATCCGACGACACCGGGCGCGTTCCAAACGGTGTCCGGCGGCGGTGGCGATGCGTTTGTGACGAAGCTGAACGCGGCAGGAACGGCGCTCGTCTACTCGACTTTTTTGGGCGGAAGCGGGTTCGATACGGCCACGGAAGTCGCAATAGACTCAGCGGGCAACGCATATGTAACAGGTCAGGCAGCAGCAGGCTTCCCTGTCACGCCCGGTGCATTTCAAACTTCTTTCAACGGCGTCATCGATGCGTTTGTAACGAAGCTGAACACAACGGGCACCGCTCTGGTCTATTCGACCTTTTTGGGCGGAAGTGGATTTGAGTTTGGCACTGGAATCGCGGTTAACCCAGCGGGTAACGCATACGTGACCGGCGTTGGCGATTCTTCAAACTTTCCCACTACACCGGGAGCTTTTCAGACTGTGAAGGGCGCGGGCCAGGATGCGTTCGTCACCAAATTGAGTGCGACAGGCAACGACCTCGCTTATTCAACCTTTCTTGGCGGCGACGAGATTGATGTCGGACAAAGTATCGCGCTGGACGCGGCGGACAACGCATCCGTTGTCGGAGTAACCGCTTCAACCGATTTCCCGACAACCGCGGACGCAATCCAAAGCGCTCACGGCGGCAACAACGACGCTTTCATCACACGATTAAATGCAACCGGCACGGGGCTCGTGTTCTCAACCTATCTCGGCGGCAGCAGCGGTGATGCGGGGCTATCAGTATTCGTTGACCTTGCCGGAAGTATTTACCTTACTGGAACAACCGAGTCCGCGAATTTTCCAACCACGCCAGGCGCGTTCCAGACTTTGTTCGGTGGACTCTCTGACGGGTTTGTCGCGAAAATCGTGTTTTCCGACTTCGACGTTTGCTTCACAGATGACGGCAATGGAAATTTATTTCAGTTCGACTCGACGACGGGCGAGTACAAATTCGCCCAGGCTGGCGATGGTGGACTGACCTTGACCGGAACGGGCACGCTTAGCGAGCAAGGATGTTTGCTCGTGCTTGAAGACAATCAATCCGGCCGGCGGGTCATGGCCCATCTGAACCAGTGCAACAATAAGGGCCACGCAGTCATTCAGATCGAGTCTGAAAAGAAGAGTACTTTTGTAATCAACGACAAAGACACTGCGAATAGTAACTGCGGAGGTAATTAATCGTCGTCGCCTGAAATTTT
>DAIOGT010000340.1:2260-4155 GCA_036745095.1 Pyrinomonadaceae bacterium | reverse complement strand
TTGTAGCCCACGGTTTACAAGTCTAGTTACGTAAGAGCAGAACTGTCAACAAGTTTAAACGATTTCGTTTAGAGTACTGGGGCGATCCGATTCGGCCCGCATACTATCGACGTGGTTTGTCAACAAGGCCCGCTGCTATTTCCGTTCGCCGCCTGTTCGCCAAATTTGCCGCTTAAGCGCTCTTAGTTCATGTAAATGTTCAACTTACGGGCTTAAAACATTGAGGAGAAATATCTTTACAGGGTTTAAGCACGATGCTACATTCCGGCGATATCGCCGCTAAGTTGTTGAGCGGCAAGAAATTGACAAGCCGTAAAGCACATTCGGTTGGGGCTGCGGGTCACCAATAGCCGACTATATTGTGGCCAAACCCACGAATTCAGTTAAGCAGCCTCTTAACTTTTGATCGCTGACAATCTACTCGGGACATAGGGATGGCAGGCCGTTGATGCGGAGGGCCCTTCACCTTTGCCGCAGTTGGGCAGTTGGCATAGAGATGGAAAGTACGATCTGATTGGAATCTGAATGGCAAAGGAACTCGGAGGTGTGAGGTGAGCAAGGCAGCAAACAACTATTGGATTGACGAACGAATCAGGTCGCAGCGTGTGTCCCCCCGCGCAAGTTCTCTGGCCTCGGTGCAGCAGATCTCAATGGAGATCATTGGAACGCGTACGGAGGTCCGCCGGCGCGGCGGAATAATCCCCTCCTGGGTAGTCTTTGGAATGATTTTACTGGCGACTTTCGCTGTTTGTGTGACAGTGAATATGCGCACTCGCGCCAGAGTTCAGGTTGCAGCGCAGCAACTTACGGGTATGCAGACGGATGTCGAGGTGTTGCGCAGCGTCAACCAGTCGTTGAAATCGGAGTTGGAAAGATTGCGAACAGATCCACGGACTATCGAGCTGGCGGCACGTGCCCGCCTGAACATGGTCCGCAGCAATGAGTTTGTGGTTCCCGTTGAATGATCATCATGATTAACGGAGAAATCGATTTCTATGCCTGCCGAAACCTGCCATTAGTTTGTCCCTGCTCGACATCCACGCAACCGGGTTAACCCTCCGCGTTCGCGCGGCTGTGACTGCCATCGCAGCCGCGCTCCCCTCTTAAAAACTTAGCCGCAAAAGGCACGAACAGCACAAACATAAACACGTTGAGTAACCGTGCGCAGCGGGTTGTTGATTTTGTGATTTGTGCGCCTTTTGTGGCCAATATTTGCTCTTGTGCTTTTTTGCGGCTAATATCCGAACGATGTCACAAACAAAGGAAAGCTCACCCGCTGAAGTAGAGCGCGAGCGTTGGGAAGAGCAGACTCTCCAGCCGGCGCTAAACAAACGTCCTGAAAGAAAAAAGAGTTTTCAAAGCGTCTCGCTCGAAGAAGTCGAACGCCTTTACACACCTGCCGATCTTGAAAATCTCGACTACGCGCGAGACATCTCGTTTCCGGGCGAGTTTCCGTATACACGCGGCATCCATCCAACCGGCTATCGCGGCAAGCTTTGGACCATGCGCCAGTTCGCGGGGTTCAGCACTCCGGAAGAAACCAATGCGCGCTTCAAATACCTGATGGAGCAGGGCCAGACCGGCCTCTCAGTAGCCTACGATTTACCAACTCTTATGGGATACGACGCCGACTCGCCTCTGTCTGAAGGCGAGGTCGGCAAATGCGGCGTGGCGGTTTCTTCGCTCGCCGACATGGAAGTCCTTTTCGACGGAATTCCACTCGAACAAGTCACTGTTTCTCAGACGATCAACGCGCCCGCATCGATTCTTCTCGCGATGTATCTCGTCGTCGCGGAAAAGCAGGGAGCGAGTTGGGACAAAGTCTCCGGCACACTTCAAAACGATATCCTCAAGGAATACATCGCGCAGAAAGAGTGGATCTATCCGATCAAGCC
>DAIOGT010000340.1:0-2160 GCA_036745095.1 Pyrinomonadaceae bacterium | reverse complement strand
CTCGGCGGAACGCAGAGTTTGCACACCGATGCCTATGACGAAGCCCTCGCACTGCCGACAGATCGCGCCGCACTCATCGCGCTTCGCACGCAACAGATCATCGCTGAAGAAACTGGCGTAGTGAACACAATCGATCCACTCGGCGGCTCTTACTTCCTCGAAGCGTTGACTGACAAGATGGAGCAGGAAGCACTCGAATACTTCCGGAAGATCGACGCGATGGGCGGGATGGTTGCGGCGATCGAAAAAGGATTTCCGCAACGCGAGATCCAGGATTCAGCTTACCAGTATCAAAAGGCTGTCGAGCGAGGCGAGCAGGTCATCGTCGGTGTCAACAAGTACGCGATGACCGACCAGCCTTCTGAAGTTCCGATCCTCGTGATCGACGAGTCAGTGCGCGAACACCAGGTCGAGCGGCTGGAACAAACACGCACGCGGCGTGACGCAGGCGCAGTCGCCAATGCACTCGAGAAACTCAAAGCTGCGGCGCACAAAAACGAGAACACGATGCCGGCGACGATCGACGCGGTTCGAGCATACGCAACCCTCGGAGAGATTTGCTCGGCCCTCAGAGACGTTTACGGAATTTATGAAGAGCCAGCCTTTTAGCCGCACCTATGTCCACTCGAAAGATTAGAGTTCTTGTTGCGAAGCCCGGACTCGATGGTCACGACCGCGGCGCGAAAGTCATCGCACGCGCCCTTCGCGATGCCGGTATGGAAGTGATCTACACGGGCCTGCGACAGACGCCGGAGATGATCGCGGCGGCTGCGCTTCAGGAAGATGTCGACGCTGTCGGCGTCTCGATCCTGAGTGGCGCACATAACACTCTTTGTCCGCGCATCGTCCAGTTACTCCGCGAAAAAGGGATGGATAACGTTTTGGTCCTCGTCGGCGGCATAGTCCCTCAGGAAGACCTTCCAAAACTCAAGGAACAGGGCGTCGCCGAAGTATTTCTGCCCGGCACCTCGACGGAAGACATCGTCAAGTTCCTTCACGACAACGTCAAACCAAGAGATTAGCCACAAAAAGGCACAAAAACACAAAAGCGAATTTGTGCTTTTTGTGCCTTTTGCGGTTTAACTCTTCTGTAGAAACTTCGCGACTTGCTGTTGGCAGTTGTCCGTGAGGCGCGCGATCACATTAACGTCGGCTCCGGTCTCGATCGCTTCCGGAAACGCTAGTCCATCCATCTGGTAAAGCAATGTCTTCGTCAGTCCAATTGCCGACGCGCTCATCTTCTCAAACTCACTGACATAGGAGCGCACGTCCGCCTCGAAGCTTTGGTCGGCAAATACCTGGTTTACTAAACCGAATTCCCTCGCCTGCTCGGCGCCAATCTCAGCACCGCGCGTGATCAGCTCAAACGCACGCTTCTCTGACACGTTGCGCCGGAGTATCGCCATGACCATGGCCGGCACGAAACCTATCTTCACTTCCGGGTAACCAAAACGCGCGGATGCTGACGCAAGCACCAGGTCGCATGCTGTCGCTAAACCACAGCCACCAGCAAGCGCTCGGCCTGTAACCGCAGCCACCACCGGAACCTGAACTTGTCGAATCATCAGGAAGAGATCGAGCAGTGCGCGCGCGTCTTCGGAGTTTTCGGCGACTGAAGCCCCGGCGATCTTCTGGAGTGCTGAAAGGTCGGCGCCAGAACAGAAATCCTTCCCGGCCCCGGAGATCACGATAACGCGGATTTTTTTATTTGCGGCAGCGTTTGTGAGGTGCTGTTTGATCGCTGCGATTAGTGCGTCGTTTAGGGCGTTCCTTTTCTCTGGCCGGTTTAGCGTAATACTCGCTACCGCACCTTCAACCGCGTAAAGAACTACCTGATTCTGATCCGCGTTCATCCGTCTAAATCCGCGGCCTCTTTATCTGTAATCTCAATCTCCATACGCAACAGCGCTGTGGAAAAAGTCTTTCCCTGCGCGTCAGTCATTAACGACAATGTGCCTCCGCCACCGAGACTTTCATGCAACAGAAAATTCAGCGCGCCGAGATTCGGTAGCTCAAACCGGTCAACCTCGCCATGGCAGATACCCTTAAAATGCTGTTTGACTCTTTCCGCCGTGACCTCGCGCACGAGGATCGGATAGAACTCATCCTTCAAAGCAATCAAGCCGACGTTCGCCGTATCACCCTTATCACCCGAACGCG
>DAIOGT010000339.1:0-4160 GCA_036745095.1 Pyrinomonadaceae bacterium | reverse complement strand
GAACACCACAGCCCGCTATTGAGTGTTGCCTGGCTGATCGGGTTGCACTTGCCTGGACCAGGATTGCCGGTCGTGCCGCAGTCTTTGCAGATATAGGCGTTGCCCTGCTGGTCGCGGTAAATATCGCGACAGGGCCGCCCCGAAAACTGCGTCCAGCAGCCCGAGAACGTCCAATTGGCCGGTGGCGAGGTTGGTTGTGCTTCGCCAGGAACGAGAAAAAGAGTAAAGAGAACTGCGCTAACCGCTAAGAGTCGAATTCTGCGCAAAGTCATCACACACATTTCCTTTCCGAGTCAGAATTTGGTGAACATCCGGTGTTGTTCTGGGCTGAGCCACGACGATCGCCAACCGGACGCGCAATTAGCCGGCAGACTCTGCCGAAGTTCGAGCAGCTTCCCAGTCGACGATTGGGCCATTGTTAGTGCGTTGGGAGGAGCGTCAAGTTTGTGACACCACAACAAAGGTGAGGTTGTCACTGCCTTCTGTTTAGGTTGTGATTATTTGTCTATGTTTGGAAGTAGAGTTATTCTCGATTCAAACCGTTACGAAAAATTCGGACGATCCCGCAACCCATTAGCTGTTATCGACGTACTACACCAAAACCGCCGGCAGTTTCTTCAACACCTGGGAGGAAGTGAATGAAAATCAAAGCTTTAGTGCTCCTGCTACTACTCGTCGTTCCGTTTTCTGCTTTCGCGCAAACAAAACCTCAAACCAAAGAAACAATGGCGCCCTTGATTCCGATGAAGGATTTCTTTCGGAATCCCGAGAAGGTCGCCTTCTCGCTTTCCCCGAACGGACAGTATCTGGCGTTTATGCAACCGTGGGAAAGTCGCCTTAACGTGTTTGTCGAGAAGATTGGATCCGGCCAGGCCACACGCGTAACCGGCGCCAAGGAACGCGACATCGCCGGCTATGCGTGGAAGGGCGACAACCGGATCGTTTATATCCAGGACACGGGCGGTGATGAAAATTACCGGCTCTATGCTGTCGGCATCGACGGCTCAAATCCGAAGGACCTGACTCCGTTCGACAAGGTTCGAGCGCAGATCATTGACCGCCTCGAACGAAATGAAAGTGAAATCCTCGTTGGGCTCAATAAACGTGTCCCGCAGGTGTTTGATGTCTATCGTATCAACGTCAACACGGGCGAGATGCAAATGATTGCCGAGAACCCCGGCAACTACACGGGCTGGTCCACCGATTGGGATGGCAAACTCCGCATCGCTGTCACGACGGATGGCGTGAATAGCACCTTAATGTTCCGAAATACGGAAGCGGACAAATTTGCCCCGCTTGTCACCACCAGTTTCAGAGAGACTGTCTCACCGTTACTCTTCACTCCGGATAACCGGCAACTTTATGTAGCAACCAACCTCGGTCGCGACAAGACCGCGATCGTCAAATACGACGTTGAAAATAAGAAAGAACTCGAGAAGATTTACGAGCATCCCGAAGTCGACGTGTCTACTCTTCTCAGCTCTCGCAAGCGCCGCATGATTACGGGCGTGTCTTACGTTACGGATAAAACCAACTACCACTTCATCGACAAGCAGCGAGCCGATTTGCAAAAGGATCTCGAGCGTCGCTTGCCGGGATATGAAGTGCGTCTTGCGGGCTGCAATCTTGAAGAGGACAAATGTTTGGTGCGATCGTTCACCGATCGCTCGCTTGGTGCCTACTACTTCTACGATCTGAAATCGAAAGATTTTCGCAAGCTCGCCGATGTAAGTCCCTGGCTGAACGAACAGGATCTCGTGCCGATGAAACCGATTAAGTTTCAGAGCCGCGATGGGCTAACTATCCACGGTTACCTGACGCTGCCGAAAGGGGTGCAGGCTCGCAATTTACCGGTGGTCGTGAATCCACACGGTGGTCCATGGTATCGCGACCAGTGGGGCTTCAATCCGGAAGTGCAGTTCCTCGCCAATCGCGGTTATGCAGTGTTGCAGGTCAATTTCCGTGGCTCGACGGGATACGGTCGGAAGTTTTGGGAGTCCAGCTTCAAACAATGGGGCAAGTCCATGCAGGACGACATCACCGACGGCGTCCAATGGCTCATCAAGCAAGGTATCGCCGATTCGAAGCGTATCGGCATTTACGGTGGCAGCTACGGCGGCTACGCCACTTTAGCCGGGCTTGTTTACACACCCGATCTTTACGCGGTCGGCGTTGATTATGTGGGAGTGTCAAACCTGTTTACATTCCTTCAGTCGATCCCGCCCTATTGGAAACCGTATTTGGAAATGCTCTACGAGATGATCGGACATCCCGAAAAAGATAAAGATCTGCTCACGGCGTCTTCTCCGGTGTTCCATAGTAAGAACATCAAAGTGCCGCTGCTGATCGCGCAAGGCGCCAACGATCCGCGCGTGAAGAAAGCGGAATCGGATCAAATGGTAGAGGCTCTTAAGGCACGCGGCATCGAAGTACCGTACATCGTCAAAGCCAACGAAGGACACGGCTTCGCGAATGAAGAAAACCGTTTCGAGTTTTACCGCGCGATGGAAGAGTTTCTGGGCAAGCATCTCGGTGGCAGAGTCGAGAAACCCAGTGAGTAAGTAATAACCTTCTTAACGGAAGTTATTGTAGGGCGGCGCTGCGGGGCCGCCCTTCAGTTTCTCTACTTCGCGAGAAATACACTGACACTGTCGCTTTCGAAATTGTTGGTGATCATATCGAGCTTTCCGTCTCCATTCACATCGCCGGCATCCACCCGCCACGCGCCCTTCACATTTCGTAGCGCCGGGCCCGTCGCGAACCCGCCGCGACCGTCACCGAGCATTACGAGCACGCTATCACCTCCCGCCGCAACTACATCCATTTTGTTATCGCGATTCACGTCGGCGACCACTGCATGGAAAGCCCTACCACCAAAGTCGAATGGCGAAGCTGTCGCTTCGACGAACCCACCGCGGCCGTCGCCAAGCAACACCGTTAATTGGCTCATGTCATGGTGAGTCGCGAGAATGTCGGGTTTACTATCGCCGTTAATGTCGCGGATGGCCGCGAACCACGGCTCACCAGTGCGAAGTGGCAGCCGTGTCGAATGATAACCGCCTTTTCCGTCAGCCAGCAGGAGAGTTAACGCGCGACTCATCGGTAACTGTTGCTGTCGCCTTGGACCAGTGGCCGTGGCTGTGGCGACGATATCGAGCTGCCCATCGCCATTGACATCGCCAACGGCAGCAGGATAAGGACTTGGACCAACGGCGTACGGCGAGCGCGTGGCTTGAGTGAAGCCGCCACGGCCATCCCCGAAAGCAACAGACACATCATTATCTGTACTGTTGACGGTGACAAGGTCGAGTTTGTTGTCGCGGTTCAGGTCAGCAAGTTCGAGGCCATGCGTGTGCGGCTGATTACCGGTCCTCATCACGATTGGAGAGCCCGGAGCTGTAGTGAATGCGCCCTTGCCATCTCCGAAGAGCAACACAATGCCGTAGCTGTCGTGAGTACCAACGGCGAGGTCGAGATTACCATCGAGGTTTACGTCACCGACTGCAACTTCGTGAGGAGGATAAGGAACAGTCGTCGACGTACCGGAGGGGGCAAACTGTCCGTCACCCTTGCCGAACAGGACTGTTATGTTGGAAGTCTTTCCGGCTGCGACTATGAGGTCCAGCTTCTTATCATTGTTTACATCGCGGCTGATTACATTCCCAGCGCCACCCGGAACCGAAATCGGCGAACCAGGAGCAGGCGTGAACAACGACTGCTCCGCCCCCTTATCATTGGCATTCCCCAACTGACATGACGTAAATACAAGACACAGGACGGTTGACAGAACCAACGCTGCGCGACCGGCGATAGAGTGTTTCACAACTCACTTCCTTTGAATACAGTTAACGGATCGAGGGCTTCATGTTCATAGGACGTGCAACGCATCACTTTTCTTCCCGGGCATAAAATTATGTGTCGCCTCGTGCCGGCCCAATTAAGCTAGCGACAAAACACAAAAGCACAAATTTAATCCGCGTTTAGAGTTCGGCCTTTAGGCTGAATCGCTTTGCCTGAAGCAGTACCTAACCTTGACTCCATGCGACTTTGTGCATAAATTCAACCTCCATATCAAAAGGCAAGGAGCAGAACATGTTTACGAGACTGTTGACATTACTTGTGCTGCTTGCGGTGCTGAGCGTTGTCGCACTGGCCCAACA
>DAIOGT010000338.1:0-4180 GCA_036745095.1 Pyrinomonadaceae bacterium | reverse complement strand
AGGAATTTCAGCGACATTAAACTGACCTGCCAGTTGACGCCGGTAACACCACTCGCGTTGTTACCGGACGCGCCGATAGTGCCGGCCACGTGCGTGCCGTGATCGTCGAGGTCGCCGTTGAAGCTTGGAGATGGCGGATAAGTCGGTTCCGAGTAATCAAAGACTGTTTTGTCGTTGTGCGCGAAGTCCCATCCGTTGATGTCGTCGACGAATCCATTTGCGTCGTCATCAATCCCGTTGTTTGGAACCTCGCCGGGATTTATCCAGATGTTGTTTTGCAGGTCTTCGTGATTGATGTCGATGCCGGTGTCGATCACTCCGACGACGACGCTTCGATTGCCTGTCGTGATGTTCCACGCTTGCTCGGCTCGAATGTCGTTGCCTGGTGTTCCGGGATGTCCTCCGAAACTCGAGGTTTGACCAGTATTCTTGAGGCCCCACATTTCCGCGAATCGCGAATCGTTCGGGATGACTGACGCCTTCCGAATGAAATTAGGCTCCGCGTAAATGACGTCCGGCCGCGCGCGAAGTGCTTCGATGGCGTTGCTGGTATCAGCGGGGTTGACTTGGGCCACGCGCAGCCCTTCTACGATTTCGCGAGCTGGACCAATGGCCCTAATTGAGAGGGGGATTTGTCGTCCGGTCCTCTCGATAACGACCTGACGACCTAATTGCTTCGTCTTCGACTCAGGACGAAAACGCACCAGGATCTCTCCCGGCACGGCGTTGGGATATGCTTTCTTAGCTCGCTCGCGCGGAGCGGTGGATTGTTGACCACGCGGCGCCTGGTCCTGGCGCTGCGCTCGCTGTGAAATTGGAAGAACGACGATGAGTGCAACGAATATCGCGGAGATCAATAACCAGCGATAATGCAAAGCAAAAGGGGGTAAACAATCACGTCTCATGTCTTGAGGAATCTAGCGGTAATGCGTGTTCTGTTCGTCGGCGAGGTGCTGGACGCCGGGCAATCGACAGGGGCAGTATAATTGAAAACCGGCAGTATTAGCTAATGATTTGGGCCACGCGTGGCCCGTACACACATCCCGTTTACTCGACGGCCGAGAGAAGGAATGGCGCCGAAAAGAAGATAGCGAAAGATCGGTTCGCGGGACAATGCTGGTCCCAGGTCAGAGGCACTCAGAATGACCGCAGCTACAGTTTGTCTCAGTGCCACCGGCCGCATTCCTGCAATGCGTGCTGCAATACTCATCGCCGGAGGGTGACGGACATTTACATGGCGTATGAGCACATGTTCCGGTAGATTCTGTGTTGTTCATTTCTCCACCCCTTATGTCTTTGGCTTAACCGTATTGAATAACCTTAGCCAGCATTTTTCAAGTATTGGGCCCAAGTCCAGACTGATGAGATCAAATATGAAGGTTCACGATTTAGCTGCCCGTTTCGCTCGAGTCCCGTTCACAGTTCTATTTCTACTCACGTGTTGTATAGCAAACACAGTGGGGCAAACGAGACGAGAACTCACTCTAGAATGGATCTTTGGTCCGGAAGGCCGGACGGTGGCAAGTGTTCCCACGACAGCGTGGCTTGATGATGGAAGTCTTGTAATTCTCGACAATCGTCGGGCGCCGGCCCAGCAAACCTTTGAGAAGTTGAATCCAGTAACTGGCGAACGACAAGCGATCGTTGATTCAGTGCGCGCACTGGCGGATCTCAAGCGTGCTGTTGATGAGATGAATGTAGACGTTTTGCCGTGGCCACTGGCTTTCGATGGGCCAGGCCGGCAAGCGCTGTACATTTTCAAAGGAGATGTTTTTGTTCTCGCATTAGACAGTGCGCAATTTCGACGGCTCACTTCGACGCCGGTGGAAGAAACTTCTGCCAGCTTCTCTCCAAACGGTCGCCGCGTCGCCTACGTACGAAATAACAATCTTTATTTTTTCGACCTTGATGCGAATCGGGAGATTCAGATCACCCGCGATGGTTCTGAAACGCTTTTGAACGGAACGCTCTCATGGGTCTATTGGGAAGAAGTTTTCGGACGTCGCGACATCGGATACTGGTGGGCGCCAGACTCACAAGCGATCGCCTATCTTCAGTCAGACGAATCGGAAGTGGACCTCACCTACTTCGTCGACTTCGTTCCTTTTTCACCGCGCGTGATTCGACAGCGCTATGCGCGAGCTGGCCGCGCGAACCCTCGTGTGCGACTGGGTATAACCGAACTGGGACACGACGGGTCCACGTGGATCGGCATAAGCGACAAACCATTCGAATACATCGTGCGCGCTAAATGGCTGCCGGATGGTCGCCGCTTAAGTTTTGAGACTATGCCACGCCTTCAGACCGAGTTGAATCTGTATTTCGCTGATCGCAAAACCGGAAAGTCAACACACGTGCTGACGGAAACAGATCCTGGTTGGGTGAACATGGCTGACGACCTGTACTTCTTTAACGGTAGCCAGCACTTTCTCTGGCCCTCGGAACGCGATGGCTACATGCACCTGTACCGGTACGGGATGGATGGCGCCCTCGAGAACCAGGTAACGAAAGGGCAATTTGCACTGGCGAGCGCGGGAGGAGTGGCGTTCTGGGTGCGTCAGGCACTCGTGGGCGTTGATGAAAAGAATGGTTGGATCTATTTCACCGCGCTCGAGCGATCGTCAATCGAAAGACATTTGTATCGCGTTCGAGTGGACGGATCCGGGTTCATGCGCGTTTCGAAAGAGCCGGGGACACACCGCATCTCAATGTCGCCGGACAGTCGATATTTTCTCGACCGCTACTCAGACGTCCGTACACTTCCATCGCTGCGGCTGCATGCAAGTGATGGGGCGCCTATGCAAACAGTCGCCGCTTCGCGCCCGCAGTTGCTTGCATCCTACGATGTCCAGTTCCCTGAGTTATTCACGATTCCGGCAGACGATGGATTTCCGATGCCAGCCGAAGTGTTGAAGCCGAAAAATTTTCGCGCTGATCGAAAGTTTCCAGTCGTGATGTTTGTCTATGGTGGAGCATCAGCACCGCAGGTGATAAATGCCTGGCAGGGAGATACATTGTGGAACCAGCTATTGCTCGACGCGGGCTATGTTGTCGTGAAGGTTGATAATCGATCAGCGACAGGCATCAGCAAAAAGTTGGAAAACACAGTGCTCAAACATCTGGGCGAAGCAGAAACGCCCGATCTGATCGCTGCGGCGCGTTGGTTGAAAAAGCAGAGTTGGGTCGATCCGGCGCGTGTGGGCGTGTGGGGCTGGAGCTACGGCGGTTACATGACACTCAACTTGATGACTCGATCTCAGGAGTTCAAAGCCGGCATCTCAGTGGCGCCGGTTGTTGACTGGCGTTTCTACGACACAAAGTGGACCGAAGGCGCCATGCGTACCCCGCAAGAGAATCCCAAAGGATACGAGAGTTCTTCGTTAATCCCACTCGCCAAACAACTGCACGGCCGGGTTTTGGTCGTTTACGGCACGTATGACGACAACGTGCATCCTTATAACGAGATGGCCTTCATTGACGCGTTGATCCGCGCTGGGAAGAAGTTTGACATGATGGCTTATCCGATGCGCAAGCATGGAATTTCCGACGACGCCGCTACGCTTCATCTGTATCGGCTTATGCTCGATTTCTGGAAAGCCAATCTCTGAGCACAAAACCAGCCACGGCAGTGGGTGGTTTGTTCGGATCTTTTCTACTCAGCCACTCACTCCCGTGAGTGGTATTTTAGTTTTCTTGGAAGGCCAAACCATGAGTTTATTTGACGTACCACAACAAGTCCTCAACAGCCGTCCGGACGGAGCGAAAGATTTTGACTTCCTTCAGGGGCGGTGGCTGATCTGTCACAAGAAACTGGCGGAGCGTTTAGTTGGTTGCGAAACCTGGTCCGAGTTTGAAACTCCGGCCGCTAATCAACTCATCCTTGGCGGGCTCGGAAATATAGACCACATTAGAATTGAGTCGGGCGATTTTTATGAGGGTGCTTCGCTTCGCTTGTTTGACAAGGGTTCAAGGCTTTGGCGCATTTATTGGATGGATACAAATGGCGCAACACTCTTCCCGCCTGTTGAAGGCTCCTTCTCTGGACCAATCGGATTGTTTCGCGGACACGATCAGCATAACGGTATTCCTGTCCTCGTAGAATTTCGCTGGGACAAGACGAATCTCGAAACTCCAACCTGGCAACAATCTTTCTCTGCTGATAATGGAAAAACCTGGGAAG
>DAIOGT010000337.1:0-4182 GCA_036745095.1 Pyrinomonadaceae bacterium | reverse complement strand
GCGAAGATCGCTCATAACCTGCTTGTCGAAGCCGACCTTTCCATACCGCGCCCACGCACGCTTCTCGGGACTCGCAACGGCACCCCGCATTTCACCGCTCGTGATGGCACCCATGACGAACGCCGGGCCCTTCCTGAAATAAACTTCAGCACCAGCTTCGGTCGTGAATGGATCGACGATGTAGTTACCCACGAAGGGGTTATAGATCGCCTGGCCTGCATCGGACCGGCGGAAGTGTGAATCGCCGAAGTTGTTTTCGAACATGCCAATCTTAACGGTTGTGTACTTCATCAGCTCCGTAAGAGGCTTGATGTTGATTGGCGAAGCGTCGATCTGCAGATACCCGCCCTTCACATAAAATTGCTCGTGTCCGCGAGCCGCGAGGTAATTCTCGACCGAAACGACGATTCCGTTGGCTACCTGAGCGTTGAGAATGAGATTAGCGCTTGCGAGGGGAAGTCCGGCGCCGATCGTGACGAGCTTGTTGACGTCCTTTCCTCCGACCATTTTCGGAGCGGCGGTATTGGAGTGGTCAATCGCCTGGAACGACTGAGTGAAAGCTGCGCCGATGTCGAGCGACGGACCCGTGAACTGGGCCGTGGACTTGGGTGCTTCAAATACATTTAAGCCCCTTTGGTCATAGGCACGCACTCCGGGAACCGTTTTCGTAAAGACCTTCGCAAAGGCCGACTGGGTTTTTGCCGTGTCCTGAGCGGTAACGGTAGTGGCGGCGGCTGGGGCGCCGATAGTCGCATATTCCTGCCCCAGGGCCGGCACACTTGCGAGCGCAATCCCCGCAAGTCCGAGTAGGGTCGTAGTGATCTGTTTCATATGGCCTCCGAAAGGTCCAATCAGGAAAGCTGACGTGCTCTTGTAGCGAACGATCAGCGTATTGGTTGAGCACAGTCTACGCTTACTGGGTGAACGCAAGAGTCGGCATAGTCTTGAACTTCAGTGCGGGAAACCCTGACAATGCATCGGGTCAAACCAAACCTTTCGGTGATTACCGGAGACGCGTTTTCAGAGAAGGCATTGCGAGCAGGGGCTTTATGAGCCATAAAAGGTGTTCAGCAGCCGACGACGAAAACACTGTGTGACGCTCCCCTCTCTCGTTGAGAGACGAACCTCGATGACCAAACATCAGCCCGCATGCTCAGGATTTCATGCCAAGCGGACGCGAGTCTCCGGGACAATTAATCAGTCGCCCGTGGATGGGCGCATCGTAACAATCCAGTTAACGGTCGCCCCATGCGTGTCTCGCGGCCGAAAAACAGGCGCTTTCTCTTTTTGACCGCGACGTGATTTCTCCGCCGGAGTCGCAAAGAGCGGTTCAGCGGACGTTCACTCTCGATTCATGCTAACGCCGCAGAGTGGCCTTGGGCACTAACCTCAATATTTGCTTCCGTAATTAGACCAGCAAAACAGGAAATACCAACATGTGCTTTTCAGCAACGGCGAGTTTTGTTGCCGGCGCATCGCTTTCTGCTATAGGCGTCGCGACAATCCGCGAGGTAAAAGATCGCAAGGAGATTCCTTTTGCGATGATTCCGGCTTTGTTCGGGATTCAACAGCTCATCGAAGGCGTGCTGTGGCTCGCCATTTCACACGACGCGCCGCAGCTGCAGCAGGCGACAACTTATGCCTACTCCTTTTTCTCTCACGTGCTGTGGCCGATCTACGTGCCCTTCGCATTTCGCTTTCTGGAAACTACGCCGTGGCGTAGAAGGGCCATGCTCTGGTTTCAGATAGCGGGCCTGATAGTCGGCCTGTACCTGCTCTACTTCCTGGTTACGGCACCACTCGTCGCGCGAGCCCTGGGAGGCCACATGGTGTATGAGTCGCCGCATTTCTACATCGCCGGCGTGATGGCGCTTTATCTCGCGTCAACTTGCTTTACCGGATTTGTTTCCTCACACAAGTTTGTCAGACTCTTTGGTATGCTCGCACTCCTGTCCTTCATTTTCAGCTGGCTCGTGTATACGCGAGCACTGGTGTCGGTGTGGTGCTTCTTTGCCGCGATCCTCAGCCTTCTGATCTTCGCTCACCTTCGCTTCAGGCAGCTCGGAGGTTTCCCGAAAGGCGAATCGTTTGCGGTATAGACCGGCGGTTTCGTCGTGACAATAACTGTTCGACAAGTCGCGTGGACATTAATCATCATTGTCTTCATCGCTCTGCCACTGGTCATTTTCGGCCTGATGGGGCTGCCCCACGTTTTTCGCAATCCTCTTGTGCGAAATGTGATAGCTACGGTTCCAGGGGATGTTCCGCTCCAGTTAACAGAGACGGCTTTCCTGAAGCAGTTTTCACTTCTCACCGGGTCGCAGGTCAGCACGGGTAACGCAGTCGAAGTTCTTGCCAATGGAAACGGGACCTTTCCCCGCTTATGGAACGACCTTCGTCAGGCGCGGCGCGTAATTACCGTTCAGATGTACTACGCCGCTCCAGGGAATGTCGCCGACACCCTGGGTAGAATTCTCTCCGAAAGAGCAAGAGCGGGTGTAATCGTTTATTTCCTGTTTGACGCATTCGGAGGGCAGGACCTCACTGAGCAATATCTGGAGACGCTCAGAGATGCGGGCGTGAGAATTGGGAAGTTTCGTCCTCTTCGGTGGTATGCATTGGACAGAGCAAGTCATCGCTCACACGTTCGCGGAATTGTCATCGATGGCGAGATCGGATATACGGGGGGCTTTGGATTCGATGACAAGTGGCTTGGCAATGGAAGGCGACCACGAGAATGGCGTGAAACCAATGTACGCTTTACCGGCCCAGCTGTCGCGCAGCTTCAGACCGAATTCATAACAAAATGGTCGGAGACAACTGGAGAGCTTCTGAACGGCGCGAGCTTTCTCGCTGCCCACAGCAACTCATCCTCTAATGAAGGGATGAGCTCTGCGGTGGTCGCAAGCGCGCCCCTGACGGGCAGTACAGCCGCGGAGAGGCTGCTTGCAGTCTCGATTGCAGCAGCGCAAAAAACCCTCTACATCACGAACTCCTACTTTGTACCCTACCCCGATTTTGTCCGGCTCTTGTCGGATGCTGCGCACCGCGGCGTCGACGTCAGGATTCTCACTAACGGCAGTGGGTCCGACGTGAAGACGACGTGGCTCGCGGGCCGAAGCAGCTACGAGTCACTCCTTCGGGAGGGTGTGAGGATTTACGAATATCGCCCGGGAGTCGTTCATGCGAAAACGCTTGTTGCCGATCATACCTTTACCAGCATCGGAACGATGAACTTCGACAACCGGTCGCTTGCGTATAACGATGAAGTTGCCCTCGTCAGTTTTGACACCGGCAATGCGGCAACGATGGATTCATTATTCGCCGACGATATTCGGCGTTCGGAGGAGATACGGCTTGCAACATTTCAACGCCGTTCATGGATTACTCGCATTCTGGAACGGGCCGCGAGGGCAATCGCAGTCTTCCTTTGACGCGGTCGAGTTTGAGCACTCTTTCAGCTCTGCGAGTTTGATGGAGCTGAACGTTCTATATGGACGCCCTTGATCCACGAACAGCCGCCGGGTTCCACTTCCAATTTCGAATTTCCGGAAGATCTTCACCGTGCTCGCGCGTGTGTCGCCGGTTTTCCGCAAGCAAGGCGTGGCAGATCAGTACGACGGCTTCTGCCTCCGTGCTGTCGCGAAAGGCAGCGACTCTTCTGATAACATCGAGGGCAAGATGAAAGCGGTCGAGCTCGTTCAACACAGTCATTTCGAAGGGCGTGGTCGTCGTCCCTTCTTCACGGTATCCGTGAACGTGGAAGTTACCGTGATTGGTGCGGCGATATGTTAACCTGTGAACGAGTGATGGATAGCCGTGAAACGCGAAAATTACGGGTCGGTCAATCGTGAAGATCGCGTCGAATTCCGCCTCGCTGATCCCGTGCGGGTGATCGCGCGGCGATTGCAGAGCAAGTATATCGACGACGTTGACAACTCGTATGGTGAGACTCGGAATATGAGTACGCAGGAGGTCGACCGCGGCCAAGGCTTCAAGCGTCGGCACGTCACCAGCGCAGGCCACAACTACATCGGGCGCATCGCGGCCGCTGCTGCTCTCAGTCCCGGCCCAATCCCATACGCTGAGGCCTTTTGCGCAGTGAGCCGCGGCGTTTTGCATATCGAGCCACTGGGGCGCCGGCTGCTTGCCTGCAACAATGACGTTGACGTAATCGCGGCT
>DAIOGT010000336.1:0-4223 GCA_036745095.1 Pyrinomonadaceae bacterium | reverse complement strand
ACCTTGAGCGGAACGCTGTAGCTCATGCCGCGTTCCTGGCACTCCTGCTGATCGTGCTTGTGCTTCAGACCCACGGGCTCGCCGCAGTTTTCACACAGCTGTGGGCGCACAAAGTTGAACGTGCCGCAGCGATGGCAAAGTGTCTCGCCGGCAGCCAGCGGGTTGACCTTGATGGTTGCGCCGCAGTTTTTACAGTTCGAGCGAAGATAGTTAAGACCTTCGAGACGTCCGCATTTGCACTGCCAGTTGCCGATCTGGTACTCGACGAAATCGAGCGTGGCGGTGCCGCGAAAGTCGGAGATTGGAAACACTGATTGAAAGACGGCCTGGAGGCCGGTAGCTTCGCGTTCTTCCGGCAGCAGGTCCATCTGGAGAAAGCGGTTATAGGACTCGCGTTGAATCTCAATTAGGTTTGGAATCCTGACGGCGGTGGCGATCTTGGAAAAGTCCTGTCGCTCAGGCGCCTGACTGGTACGTCTTCCTAACCCTGAATTAATTGTTTGAAGCAGATTTGCAGACATGTGAGATTCCTTTTATTGATTGCCCAGTTAAAGACGCCAAAGCGCGGTCAGAGCGCACAATGCCCTGACCGCTTGTTACGCAAAAGCGGCGGATCTTTCCGTCAAATTTTTTAGGAGTAACGCCAGCGCCTCAATACTCGCCTAACTTACCCACTAATAATGCAAGTGTCAAGCCACGACAGAAAAGTGGCCACGAATTACGGAAAATACGAAATCAATCCGTACGCAAATCCGAGTTAATCCGTGCTACTTAACTTCGACCGTAGCTCCGGCGTCTGAGAGTTTCTGCTTGATCGTTTCAGCCTCTTCCTTGGAGACGCCTTCCTTTACTGCTTTGGGGGCTGCCTCTACGAGATCTTTGGCTTCCTTCAATCCGAGCGCAGTAACCTCGCGAACAACCTTGATCACGTTGATCTTGTTGCCACCGACCGCCTGAAGGATTACGTCAAACTCAGTCTTCTCTTCCGCTGCTGCTGCCGCTTCGCCACCACCGCCGGCGGCGGCCATTGGCGCCGCGACGGCCGCTGCCGCTGCTGAAACGCCAAAAGTCTCTTCCAGATCCTTCACGAGCTGTGAAGCCTCTAAGAGAGTCATATTTTTCAAAAATTCGATAACGTCTTCGCGTGTTGCTGCCATGATTACCTTTCTATCCTCCTAAATCCTTATGCGGTCTTCTGCTCGCCAATCTGTTTGACAACGACTGCCAGGTTACGCGGCACGGCGGAGATCACTGTGACTAAACGCTGCGCCTGGCAATTGATCAGGAACATAACCTTCGAAATTAACTCTTCCTTCGACGGCAAGCTCGCGATCGCTTCGACTTCTTTCAGTGCGACCACCTTGCCCTCGACGACTCCGGCCTTGAACGTGAAAATGTCCGGATTGGCCTTCGTAAACTTTGAAATCGCTTTTGATAAACCGACTGGATCACCGTTGCTGAGCGCCACTGCAGTCACTCCTTTGAAGTGTTCGGCGGCCGCTTCCAACGCGGTTCCTTCGGAAGCCCTGCGCGCGAGCGTGTTCTTTACGACTTCGTAAGAAACGCCTGCTTCGCGAAGCTGATTGCGCAGCTCCTGGTCTTTCGCCACCGTCATCTTCTGGAAACCGACAACCATCGCCGCCTTGGCTTCCTTAAACTGCTCGGTGAGTGCCTCGAGGTCTTTTTGTTTCTGCGCTTTTGTCTTCATCGTTTCAGCTCCTCACCTTTACTTCGCGTACGCCGCCTCGTCCAGCAAAACTCCGGGGCTCATCGTCGCAGCGAGATTTACTTTCTTGATGTACTTGCCTTTCGCCGTCGCCGGCTTCGCTTTGATCACCGCATCGAGCAATGCTTTCGCATTGTCGCGCAGCTTGTCAGACTCGAATGAGACCTTCCCAACGCCGACGTGGATCACGCCGGTCTTATCGACGCGATATTCGACTTTACCGGCTTTCGTCTCACGGATCGCGGTAGCCACATCCGGCGTAACCGTGCCCGTTTTTGGGTTCGGCATCAGTCCGCGAGGTCCGAGCACCTTGCCCAACTGGCCCACCAGACGCATCATGTCAGGCGTGGCGATGACGGCATCAAAATCCGTCCAGCCGCCCTTAATCCTCGTAACGATATCTTCGCCACCAACGATGTCGGCGCCTGCCTCTTCGGCTTCCCTGAGCTTGTCGCCCTGTGCGATTACGAGAACCGTCTTCGACTTGCCAAGCCCGTGCGGTAGCACGATCGTTCCACGAACGAGCTGATCTGCTTTACGCGGATCGACTCCCAGCCAGACAGTTAACTCAACCGTCTCGTCAAACTTCGCGAAAGCGATCTCTTTGATTTTTGTGATTGCTGAGTCGAGATTGTATTTGCGTCCCGGCTCGATCTTTTCGAGCGCGGCGCGATACTTCTTACCGTGTTGCTGCATTCTGTGCTCCGAGGTGCAAACGGGATTTGAAATCCCTCCCTCTCAATAAAAGTCCTTGCGGACTATTCAACCGTCAATCCCATCTGTCGCGCAGTGCCCTCGATCGTCCTGATCGCCGATTCGAGGCTCGCAGTGTTCAGATCCTGCAGCTTCGTCTTCGCGATCTCTTCAATCTTGGCCTTCGAGATCGTGCCCACTTTCTCGCGGTTGGGCTTTCCTGATCCTTTGGCGATCCCGGCAGCCTTCTTCAGCAAGTCAGCTGCGGGCGGGGTCTTGGTCTCAAACGTAAACGAGCGATCCGCAAACACCGTGATCACGACCGGGATTTTGAGGTCCGGATCCATCTGCGCGGTCTTGGCGTTGAAGGCCTTGCAGAACTCCATGATGTTCACGCCATGCTGGCCCAACGCGGGGCCAATCGGCGGCGCCGGATTGGCCTTGCCCGCTGGAACCTGTAGCTTTATGTAACCTGTAATCTTCTTTGCCATCTTCTTAAATAGATATAGGACTTAAGCCGTCGCCCTATTCTTCCTCAGCGAACGTCACCTTCTCAACGTCCAAAAAGTTCAACTCAACCGGTGTCGAGCGGCCAAAGATCGTCACCGTCACTTTCAGCGTCGATTTATCTTCATTAACCTCTTCAACCTTACCGGTAAAACTCTGGAACGGCCCGGACTTGATGCGGACTGTCTCGCCGGCCGCATATGAAAACTTCGGTTTCGGCTTTTCAGCAGCTTCTGCTTGCTGATTCACGATTTGATCTACTTCCTGAGGCGTCAGCGGAGTCGGGTTATGTCCACCAACAAAACCGGTGACCTTCGGCGTCGACTTGATCATGTGGAACACATTGTCAGGAATGTGCCCGCGCTCGTCGCAATCAATCTGCACCAGCACGTAACCGGGATAAAACATGCGCGCGGACTCGATGCGCTTATTCCCGCGCATCTCGACGACGGTTTCCGTCGGCACCAGGACCTCCGTAATCTCATTCTGGAGATCAGTGTCGCGGATACGCGCCTTCAAGCTGTCGCGCACCTTTTTCTCGTGTCCCGAGTACGTATGAAGGATGAACCACTGCTGCATTAGAAACCCTTTTCCTCAGATGAGGCCCAAAAACCTGGCTAACTTCTCGATCAACCAATCCAGACCGCCAATCAATCGCGACAGAGCCTGGTCCACCAGAAACAGATAAACGGCGAAGAAGATGACCGCGATGATCGTGATGATCGTGGTGTTCTGCACGTGTTTGAAAGTCGGCCACGAAACGCGCTTCATCTCAGCACGCACGTCGTGCAGAAACTCGAACAAACGTCCCGGAGTCCGCTGCGGATGGGGCGCGACATGCCCGCGTTCACGCCGGGCAGCCTTGCCTTCCGGCCCTTCACCAAAGCGCGCCGTTCGCGGCGGCATCATTGGTGCATCTGGATTTTCTGTGTCAGCCATAACTCCTGAACTTCGGTTCCGCCGCTGATGCTCCGCTCAACTATTGGCAGGGGTACCAGGATTCGAACCCGGACTTTCGGTTTTGGAGACCGACGTGCTAACCGTTGACACTATACCCCTACGTTCCGATTGCCAAGTTGAATCGCCGTCGGTCTCCGCAAAGCGGAAATTGGCAACTGGCAAATGTTCTTACTTGGTCTCTTTGTGACCAGTGTGCCTGCGGCAACGACGACAGAATTTGCTGAATTCCAGCCGATCGGGCGTGGTCTTCTTATTCTTGGTCGTCACGTAGTTCCGACTCTTGCATTCCTGACACTGAAGCACAATGTTATCGCGTGGCATTGCTCAACCTCTAATC
>DAIOGT010000335.1:0-4238 GCA_036745095.1 Pyrinomonadaceae bacterium | reverse complement strand
ATGACGCTCGGCAACGTCGTCGCGATCGTGCAGAACAACGTCAAACGCATGCTCGCTTATTCGTCGATCGCCCACGCGGGTTATGCGATGGTCGGATTTATAGCCGCAGGTTCGACTACCGATTTAAATCAACGCAATTATGCGATCACCTCGGTCATGTTCTACCTGCTGACCTACGCAGTGATGAACATCGGCGCGTTTGCGGTCGTGCAAGTGATCGCCCGCAGCGGCGACCGACGCACAGCGATTGAAGATTATCGCGGGATCGGCTTTGAGTCGCCTGCACTCGCGTTTTCGCTCAGCCTATTTATGTTGAGCCTGCTCGGCATGCCGCTGACGGCTGGGTTCATGGGCAAGATCATGGTGTTTGGAGCTGCGATAGATCAGAAGTACTACGGGCTTGCCGTCGTTGGCGTGCTTAACACCGCCGTCTCGGCCTATTACTACCTGCGACTGATCATCGTGATGTTCTTTGGTGAACGAACGATGGCGTGGAGCGCGCCGAGAGTGCCCGCCAGCGTTGCCGTCGCACTCGTGATCACTGTGCTAGGCGTTCTTTATCTTGGAATTTTTCCCGGACGCGTGATCAACGCGCTGCAAACGAGGATCGAGTCGCAGCTGTTTACTCAGCAATCGGTTCAAAAATTAAACAGATAAGTGCAGGCCGAAAGTTACGTCCAACGAATACAGGAACAACTTGGCGAAGCATGGCTGCCACGGATCTACCGCGAGCGCATACTCAAGCTCCGCACGCGCTCCTATCACTTTGACAGCGCCAAGCCGTCGGCTCGTGTTGTCGTCCAGCACACGCTGCTTGGAGTCGAGCTGAAGGTCGGTAGGCGGCGGCTTTTGTGTCCGGATCTGGCCACCGCGAGGTATTTGTCAGTCTTCGCCCGTCTCGGTTGTCAGGATGTAGCAGTTCCGTACGACATAACAAAAATCTCCCATTTGGCGGACGAATTGGAGTCGTCGTGGTATAGAATGTTTTTGCTGATCGAGCAGGAAGCCCGCTCAGAAAGCACGCGATTCAAGGGAAGACTTCGTGGCCTGCTACTTGCTAATATTCGAAAGGAAATTTTTGACGCCGGACCGGGTGCGCGCGTTCCCGAGTTCCGGCAGAGTACAAAACAGCGCGCGAAATAAATCTCTGACGACAACAACGACGAAACTGAATGACTCAAGAACTAACCCCCATTAACGACCACGCGGAATTATCAACTTCGCTCCCCTTCCCATTCAACCAGCAGACCTTCTGTCGCTACGAGCCGATTCACCAGAGCATTGATGAGGTGCGTGTGCTCGTCATCGACAATTTGCTCCGCGACGAGAGCGACCTCTCGTCGGTGGCACGTATCGAGTGGGGCGAGACACTTGAAGCCGAGATGCGCCGCGAGCGACTCATCGCGGGGATGGCGGTAGAGAATATTCTCAACAACATCTCTCGTCTCGTTAAGCGCCCGACAACGGAGGTCGCGCATCTTTCGGAAGTGGCCGAGGCGGCAAACGGTTTTAAGCCCGAGGCGATCGTGCTGAGCGGCACATTGCGCGATTTCGATTATTACGACCAATCGATCCTCGATGAGTTCGGCAACTTCATTCGCAAAACAAAAGTACCGGTGCTTGCGATTTGCGGCGGTCATCAACTCGTCGGCCTCAGCTTCGGCGCGCGCGTAGTCACGCTCGACAAACTCGAGCAGCACGAGCAGCGGGAGGCGCGTCCGCACGAATACCAGTATCGCTTCGTGCGCATCACCGACTCCGACGATCCGATTTTCAAAAACATTAACTGTTCGGAGCCCGAAACGTCCGCACGTATCCTGCGCGTCTGGCAGAATCACGGTCTGCAGCTCGATCGCATTCCCGAAGGATTCCACCTGCTGGCGACGTCGTATCTCTGTCGCAACCAGATGATGGTGAAGCGTACTGAGGGACAACTGATTTACACGGTCCAGTTTCATCTCGAAAAATCATTCGAAGACTGGAACAAAAACCGCACGCGCTGGGAGCATCCGAACGATTCGCGCGACGGTCGCATTTTGTTTGAGAATTTTCTGACCATCGCCAGCCAGAATTGAGTGAGGCCACTCACGCAGAAGAGTCTCGCGCTCGCGGCACGTGAGCTCGCCGCACGCGATGAGATGTTGGCCGGAATACACCAAACGTACGGCGACCCGCCACTGTGGCGCCGCGCCACCGGATTTACCACCCTCGTTCACATCATCCTCGAACAACAAGTGTCGTTGAAGTCTGCTAAGGCTATGCTCGTGCGTTTGGAGGCGGCTATTGAGCCGTTTACGCCCGCGCAATTCGTCGAGCTTGGCGACAGTTATTTACGCGGGCTTGGGGTTACGCGACAGAAGTCCGCGTACTTGCTGGATCTTGCATCCGCGATCGCGAGTGGGGAGTTGTGTTTTACGAAACTCGCGCGGATGAGTGACGACGAGGCGCGGACCGTGCTGACTCGGATCAAGGGGATCGGATCGTGGAGCGCTGACGTGTATTTACTAATGGCGATGAGGCGCGCAGACATCTGGCCCGCGGGCGATCTCGCGCTGGCTGTTGCGATGAAAGAGTTGAAAGGTTTGGCTACTAAGCCGGGACCTCTGGAACTTGAGGAACTGGCTGAGCAATGGCGACCGCATAGAGCCGTGGCTGCTCGAATGCTCTGGCAGTACTACCTTGGAAGAAAATTACTTCGAGATCGTTGATGCTGTGGTGGTGGTTCGCGGCACGCTCATGTCGGGAGTCTGAGTTACGTTCTCCATCGTCAGCATAACCAAATCATCAACGACCGCCTTAAGATCATTTGTCTCACGATAAACCTGGAGCTGCCGGTCCGCGGAGGTCCCACGCTCGAGGATTGTGTGAACGTGCTCGATCTCTTTCCTCGATCCGAGGTCATCTACGACATCATCAACAAACTCCAGTAACTCCATCACCAGATCGCGCACCGGCACTTCCGTCTGCTTGCCGAAATCAATCATCTTCCCTTCCAGCCCGTACCGCACCGCGCGCCACTTGTTCTCCTGGATCAGCATTCGCCGGTACAACCGGAATCCGAGATTGCGATCGATCAACTTATTCAACTTCGCGACGATCGCCTGAAACAACGCCGCGATCGCGATCGTGTCGTCAACCCGCGTCGGAATATCGCAAATACGAAACTCGAGTGTCGGAAAGTACGGATGCGGACGGATGTCCCACCAGATTTTCTTGCCGTCGTTGATGCAGCCGGTCTTGATCAGCAGATCCACGTAGCGCTGGAAATTGGCGTAAGAATCGAAGTGGTCGGGAATGTCGGTGCGTGGGAACTGTTTGAAGACCTCGGTGCGATACGACTTGAGCCCGGTGTTGTGACCCATCCAGAACGGCGATGACGTCGAAAGCGCGAGCACGTGCGGCAGGAAGTAACGCGCGGCATTCATGATATGAATCGCACGTTCGCGGTCCTCCATGCCGACGTGTACGTGCAGTCCGAAGATCAACAACGACCGCGCCACTGTCTGAAGCTCCTGCACGAGCAGTTCATAACGTTCGTCGTCGAAGATCTTCTGGTCCTGCCAGCGGGAGATCGGATGTGTCGACGCCGCCACGATGACGAGCCCGTTCTTTCTTGCGAGCCCGGCGATGATGCTGCGGAGTCGCGTGATGTCGGTTCGTGCTTCCTGGATGTTGCGACAAATGCCGGTGCCGACTTCGACCATCGACTGGATCATCTCGGGCTTGATCTGCTCGCCCAGCAGCATCTTGCCCTCCTCCAGAATCTCCGCGACATGCGAGCGTAACTCGCGCGTGTGCGGATCGACGATCTGAAACTCCTCTTCGATACCCAGTGTGAATTGCTCGAACATTTGCCCTCTTTCCAGCTGGACCTACGTGTCCAAAAACTTTTCAATCATGCGCCAATCAGGCTTCACCTTGCCCACGAACTCGTGTCGCAGGTGCTTCCACGCACTACCCGGCGAGTGAACCGGGCTGTAAAGATCGAAATGCACGTACCACGTGCGCGGCGCACCTTCCTGAAATAAGAAGTGCAACACTGCCGCGGCCCTCTTCCTTTCGTAGAAACCGCCGTGCGTGTCTTTGTGGTTCGCCATCAACCGTGTGAAATCCTTGCGCCGCGTCAGGGTCGATTCAATCATCGGCCACGCTTCAAACTGCAATCCCACGCCGCCTTCACCATATACGTTAGTTATTCTTCTGACGAGGTGCCAGAGCTTCTTTTCGTGCATTCGCTT
>DAIOGT010000334.1:0-4319 GCA_036745095.1 Pyrinomonadaceae bacterium | reverse complement strand
TCTTCTTTTTTGCCTGAGCGCACGTAAAGATCGCCCAGCATATTCAAGGTAGTGAGATCGTCGGCGTCGTGATCGACGATTTGACGATACTCCTTGATTGCTGCGTTGATCTTCCCCTGTGAAAGGAATTTCTCAGCGGCTTTTAGGACCTTAGCTTTATCGAAAGCCATCTAGGATCTTATTTTCGTTTACAGATGTTGGCGGCTTTAATCGTAGCAGCGGGCAGCGGGGCAATGCTATTCCGGTCAAGCGCGTTGCCTTAACTCACTTAGCAATTCCGGCAAACAGCCGCGAGATACGCTAACATGCGAAAATAAAGCGTGTCAACGCAAGCACTTCGCATGATAACGATGCTCACGAATGGAGAAACTTTGCGAGGAAAACTCGGTCAACAGATCGCGCTTGCGGGGCTCGGGGTCTATGTCTTGTCTGCTCCCCATTCGGTTGCTGCAAGTGCGATTGGTGTTGCAATTGCCAGTGTCGGATGGCTGATACGAACTTTTCAAACGCGCAGTCTCGGTCTGCGACCCTCGAAATTTGACTTAATCATCGCTTTATCACTGCTGTGGACGGTCGCTTCAGCCTTACTTTCCGAAGAACCACAAGTCAGCATACCAAAACTACAGGCTTCATGGACTGTTTTCCTGTTTTACATTGCGCGAGCGACACTCACGAGGAAACCGGCAATGCTGTTGGTGGCGTTGCTAATCGTTTCCGGCGCCGCAGGCGCGCTTTACAGTGCTTTTGACCTGTTGCGTGGACGCGGCGTCGTGGTCGAGTCGATTGCCCCCGAGAGTCAGTTCAATGAGATTGGAATTAAACCCGGCGACACCGTGTGGCAGATCAATCGCCGGCGAGTTTATTCGACCACTGACATCGATCGGATAATGGCTGAGACTCCGGCGAACACACCGTTAACCGCCGGCATCATCTCGCGGGGCGAACAGGTCGAGCGGGCCTTTACCGTCACGCGATCTTCAGGTTCGGGACTTTCCGGACGGGAACGCAATCATAGCTTTCGTGCTTCGGGATGGACTCGTCACTACGGCACTTTCGCCGAGTTGATGCAGATGATTGGTCTCTTAGCACTCGGGCTCGCGCTCGCTCACCTGAGAAATCACGGGCCGAACAGGATCTTTAGAATCGCGATTGTCGCGGGCGCTTTGCTGACTGCTGGTCTCGTGTTCACCGCCATGAGGACGGTGATCGTCGCGTTTGTGATCGGCGCGAGCGTGATGGCGTTGCGCTCGTTACGCGCGACGCTCCGAGTCGTCTTCACATTCGCGCTTTTTGCCGTTCTGGCTTTTGCAGCAGTCGTAGTGTGGCAGACGCGCGACCGTAATGCGCTGTTGCTCGGCGATCCGAGCTCGTCACTGCGTTTGCAGGTGGCGCGTAATGGTTTGTCGCGCATTCCGATTCACCCGGTTTTCGGTCACGGCATGGACGCGATGCACTTGCACTGGAACGAGTGGGGCTTTCCCGGAAAGGACATCCTTCACCTGCATTCGACGCCTCTACAACTGGCGTTTGATCGCGGGTTACCGCTGCTCGCGCTCTGGCTGTGGATGATGATTTTATTTTGGTTGACAATCGCGCGGGCCGAAAGACGCGCAGCGGATCTGAGCGATACAAACTTCTATGGAATGATGCTGGGAATACTCGGCGCGCTGACCGGCTTTCTGATGAGCTCGCTCGTAAACTACAACTACGGCGACGCTGAAGCGGTGATGTTGTTCTGGTTCCTGATGGGAATGGCTTTAACCACGGATTACACGGAACAATCCGTGTAACCCGTGGCATTTCGATTACCGCGGCTCTTCACCTTCAACCCGCAGGTTGTTCTTCACGGAGAAGACACCGGGGACGCGGCTCGCCGCCATGTACGCCAGCGTCCGATCACTGCCGTGCGAAACCACGCCTTCCAACGTCACGTGCCCGCGAGCGACCACGATGTGCAGCGACGGGTTTACTCCTTGCAGGTAGCGATAGAGCCCACCTGTTCGTGCAATTGATCGATAAGTCGCGCGACGGATGTCGTCGTCAAAGCGTGAAAGCGGCAACACCGTGATGTTGTTTACCACGCGCGTCACGCCTGGAATTCGTTTCACTCTGCCGGCGGCGTCGGAACGCGTCGAAGGACGCACTACTTCGCCGAAGAGAGTGACGGTACCACCATCGATGCTGTATGCGAGATTGTCGAATACACCATAGTACGGCAGCGTTACCAGTTCGCGCCGCACGCGCTTTGATAATTGCGGGTCAACTGCACCCTGCGCCAGGGCCACGGTCGGCGCCACCACCAGCACCAACACTGCGAAAATGCGAATTGCAAATTGCGAAATGGAATATTTCTTCGTTTTCATACCTTAACCTCTGTTCTATGGAGTTAGATAGACACTCGAACGAATGGGTTGGTTACGAAATTTGTCGTTTTTTGTTAGGATTTCCAACCAAATGACACGACCACAAACTACCGAAGCAGCGGACTATTATTTCAAGTACATCGACCTGATTACGAGCGACGACATCGTGCCCGCGATTGAGAGTCAGCTCGGCGAAACACTCCAGTTTCTCAGCGGAATAAACGAGGAGCAGAGTCTTCATTCCTACGCGCCCGGAAAGTGGACGATGCGCGAGGTGCTGAACCATGTAAACGATGGTGAGCGGCTCTTCTGTGGCCGGGCGTTCTGGTTCGCCCGAGGGTTTACGGACGCCCTCCCCAGCTTCAATCAGGATGTCGCGGTGCGAATGGCCCATGCAAATAACACCTCGTGGGCGGCACTGGTCGAGGAATTCAAACACTTGCGGCTCGGTACGCTCTCGTTTTTCAAGAGCCTTCCGGAAGAAGCGTGGTCACGAAGCGGCGTCGCGAGCGATAGTCCCGTCACGGTGAGAGCTCTTGCTTTTATCATCGGCGGCCACCTCGCCCACCATGTCAACGTGCTCCGCGAGAAGTATTTGTCAGCATAATTCGCGTTTAACGCTGAAAGTCTGCGTTTAAAATCTGTCTTGTCTCATGCGCCCCTGAGGGTGTACTCTGGAGCCCTGCGGAGCGTACTCACTCCAGCTTCCACCAATCCGCAGGCCGCCCCATCAGTTCACTCCAGGAGAGTCGCAATGAAACGGTGCCCGAAGTGTGAATTTATTTACGAAGACGACCAGAGTCTTTGCGACATGGACGGCGTTCTGCTGGTCCTGGACACTCGGACCCTGCCTCACCTCCACGCGCTCCAGACTTTACCGGCAAAAACAACACCCAAACGGAACCGGGCCGTCCCGGCCTTTGCGACCCTGGTACTCGCACTTGTTTTGGGGATGGTTTATTACGTTTCCACCCAGCGCACAACGTCGCCAACCGTCGACATACCTCCCGTCACCGCCGCCAGCACATCGAACCCAGCGCCCGAGGTGATTCCCGAAGTAATTCCCACGCCCGAGGCACAGCCCTCTGCTGAGGTTCGGGAGGAACCGAAAGCAGAAAGAGCTAAACCCGTCGCCGTCGCTGCAGCACCCGTTAAGAAAGCGCCAGCTAAACCCACGCCGGCGCCAGGCAAACCGAAGGTCGATGAGAAAAAAGACGACTCAAAGGTTGGCAACATCCTGAAGAAGACTGGCCGCATTCTCAAGAAACCGTTCAAATTCTGACGTCCTGTCAGTCACTCAATGAAACGCTGCCCCCAATGCCTCTTCATCTATCCCGACTCAGACTCGCAGTGTGACTTCGATCAAATGCCGCTCGACGCCGTCGACGAAGCCACAATCGAAGCCGCCACGCGTTCTCCGAGACGCCGTGTGCTGCCCATTTTCACGGCGATCGCGTTAATGGTTGGTGTTGTCGTGTTCGCGGTCTATTACGGTCTCAGTCATCAACCACAGCAAGCCTCTGCGGCAACGGAGGCTCCGGTCAACGTTGAGCCTGTGACTCCGCCGCCTGCGACGCCATCACCGTCACCCGAAGTCTCGCCTTCACCATCGTCGTCACCAACGATCGCTCCATCTCCGAAACCGTCACCATCAACACACACGACCGCTCACACCCGCGCGACCAGCGACCCGGTCTCGACGAGTGGACCAGGCATCGCAACCCGCCAGGGCGGCAAACCCGTAATCATGCTTGCCAGCGGCGGAAAGATCGAAGCCGATGAAGTCTGGCGCACGAAAGACGGCGTCTGGTACCGCCGCAACGGCATCGTCACCCTGCTCAAACGTGGCCAGGTAAAAACCATCATCACGCGTTAAGACGTTTATTACTCGATAACTAACACCGTTCGGAGCTCACCTATGCGAACAAATTATGTTCTGATCGATTTCGAAAATGT
>DAIOGT010000333.1:0-4340 GCA_036745095.1 Pyrinomonadaceae bacterium | reverse complement strand
ACCTGCGACCCACTGGTTAAAAGCCAGTTGCTCTACCAACTGAGCTATCGGCCCATCTACATGCAGAGAGCACGCGAAGGGCGTGCTCTTTTTTGAGGAACTTCGAGGGGCATTCTACATAACGCGCGCTAGATTGTCCAAAACCGGCCGTGAAGAATTACAAGTCTTAGCCACAAACAGCACAAAGACACAGAAGGTGGAAATGTTCAGAAGTCCGTTTTGTGCTTTTTGTGCTTCTTGTGGCAAAGATGTTGTCGCTGATCGCATGGCTCGTACGCGTGTTGCCGCGAGTTAGCAGGGCGGGTCGTGGCTGCTTAGATCTTTATTTACTATCGCGGAGCCAGCCCCCCAGTGCCGAATCCTGGACGATGATCGTTTGCGTGCGCTCGGGGCCCGTGGATACGAGGCCGATCTCGACGCCGATCTGTTCGGAAAGGAAGTCGACGTAACGTCGCGCGTTCGCAGGCAGCGAACTCATCTCCGTCATGCCGAGCGTTGAACTGCGCCAGCCCGGCAAACTGGCATATACCGGCTCGACGCGCCGCAGGTCCTGCGAAACTGCCGGCAGCGACTCGCATAGTTGTCCATTCAACTTGTAGCCAGTGCAGACTTTGATCTCGTCGAGCGTGTCGAGCACGTCGAGCTTTGTCAGCGCCACTGACGTGAACCCGTTGATCTCGGCAGCGTAGCGGGTGGCAAACGAGTCAAACCAACCACAACGACGCGGGCGTCCGGTTGAAGCGCCATACTCTCGACCACGCTCGCGAATCATCTGGCCCAACTCAGCCTCGCCCTCGAGCATTTCGGTCGGAAACGGACCTTCACCCACGCGCGTCGTGTAAGTGCGAACGATACCAAGCACGCCATTTAAGCGATGTGGCGCGAGACCCGTGCCGATAATCGCGCCGCCGGCGACTGTCGTTGACGATGTCACAAAGGGGTAAGTCCCATGGTCCACGTCCAAGAGCGTCGCCTGTGCACCTTCGAGCAGTATCGAACGGCCTTCAGTCGCGGCGACATTCAGGTAGTGCGTCGTGTCGGCAATGAATGGTCCAAGCCGCTCCGTTAACACCGACATCTCGTTGAAGATCTCATCCACATCGAGACGCTCGCCGCCGTAAGCTTCGATAATGCGATTCGCATCTTCGAGATTGCGCTCGATACGCGAACGAAGCACGTCAGGAACGAGCGCGTCGGCGGTACGAATTCCGCGACGCCCGGCTTTGTCTTCATACGCGGGTCCGATACCGCGCAGAGTTGTGCCGACTTTCTCGTTACCGAGTCGTTCCTCGCTCGTGTGGTCTAACGCGCGATGATACGGAAGGATCAGGTGTGCGCGCGAGCTGATCTTCACGCGCTCAGGCGAGACTTCAACGCCCTGTTGTGTCAAACGATCTGCTTCGACGAAGAACGCCTTCGGATCGATGACCATGCCGTTCCCGAGCACACACGTCTTGCCGCGATGGACGATCCCCGATGGCAGCAAGTGCAACACAAACGATTGGTCACCGACCTGCACCGAGTGGCCGGCGTTGTGACCGCCCTGGTAGCGAGCGACGATGTCGAAACGTTCGGCGAGCAGATCGACGATCTTGCCTTTACCCTCGTCGCCCCACTGGGCGCCAATTACTGCGATCACTTTTGCCACGGATTTTCTCGGATCAAAGCCTAACGATTTCGTGATAGAGCTCAATATACCTGCCGGCAGCAGCTTCCCAGGAATTATCGACTGACATTCCGTTGTGCTGAATCTTTTGCCAATGTTCGGGCCGCGCATAAAAGTAAAGGGCTTCGCGTATTTTTTCAAGCAACGCGCCCGCTTCGTACGGTCCAAACTTGAAACCTGTGCCCGTTCCGTTTGACGGATTGAACTGTTGGACCGTGTCGTCCAGCCCGCCTGTCGCACGCACGATGGGAACAGTGCCGTAGCGCATGCTGTACATCTGATTCAAGCCGCAAGGCTCATAGAGCGACGGCATGAGAAACATGTCGGCGCCGGCTTCGATCTGATGTGCGAGCGGCTCGCCGGCGTAACCCTTGTAGATGCCGACCTGACGCGGCGCGGCGTCGTGCCAGCGTTGCAGAAAGTCTTCGTACTCTCTGGCACCCGCGCCTAGGGCGATGAAAAAGGATCCGGTTTCGACGATCGCGCCCGCAATCTGACGAATCAGATCGTAGCCTTTCTGACCGACGAGCCGCGAGATGATGGCGATAATCGGTCGCTCAGGTTCCTCGGGTAGACCAAAGCGACGCAGCAGATCGATCTTACATTCGCGCTTACCTGACAAATCGTCAGCGGAAAAGTTTGCGGCAATGTGTGGATCAGTTTCCGGATTCCAAATGCCGTAATCGACTCCGTTCGTGATGCCCGCCAAACGATTTCGACGCGCACGCAGTAACCAGTCGAGCCCGTGGCCCTGCTCTGGAGTTTGAATCTCACGCGCATAACGCGGGCTGACGGTCGAGAGCGCGTCAGCGGCAATAATTCCGGCTTTCAGGGCCGACGCTGTGCGGTCCAACATGAAATGATCGCGTTCCGGCGGCTCACCAAAGCCGAGCCACCAGAGATCGCCCGGGTCAAAGAGCCCCTGGTAACCAACGTTGTGAAGTGAAATCAAGCCCCTCGTATTTTGAAAGAATGCTTCGTGTCGACGACGTGCGCTCAGCTCGGCCATCGCAAATCCACACGGCCAGTCGTTTCCATGGACGATGTCAGGTTCGAAGCTCAAATGTTTGAGCAGTGCGAGCGCGGCACGAGAGAAGAAAGCGAAGCGAATGTGATCGTCGTTGAATCCGTAAATTGTATCGCGCGCAAAAAACTCCGGCGTCTCAAGCAAGTACGCCGGCGCGCCCGCGGCATCGCTGAAAAGAAAGCGAAGGTGATGAACTCTGCCGCGCCATTCGACGCGAACGTTCTCAACAGAGCCGCCATTGAGAAGCTCACGATCGACCTGATTGTAGAGTGGAAGGATCAGCCTCGCGTCAACGTCGAGCCGGTTGAGCGCTTTCGGCAACGCTCCAGATACGTCCGCCAGCCCGCCGGTCTTGGCAAAAGGCACAGCTTCAGAAGTCAGGATGGCGACACGCATTTACAAAGAAGAATAGCCACAAAAAGGCACATCAAGCACAAACTCAATTTGTGCCTTTTGTGCCTCTTTGTGGCCGATTAATTTAACTCTGCATCGAGGCGAGAAATTCGGCGTTGGACTTCGTCTTTTCAAGCCGTTCGAGCACGACTTCCATCTGCTCGACTGGCGAAAGTGGATTCAGCACACGCCGCATCACCCAGATGCGATTGAGGTCTTCCTTGCTGATCAGCAATTCTTCCTTGCGCGTGCCGGAGCGTTGCAAGTCGATTGCAGGGAAGAGGCGCTTATCACTCAAACGGCGATCGAGATGGATTTCCGAGTTACCGGTACCCTTGAACTCTTCGAAGATCACGTCGTCCATGCGTGAGCCGGTGTCGATCAGCGCAGTCGCGATGATCGTCAGCGAGCCGCCTTCCTCGATATTGCGTGCGGCGCCGAAGAATCGTTTTGGACGCTGCAACGCGTTTGAATCGATACCGCCCGAAAGGATCTTGCCGCTCGGCGGCACGACTGCGTTGTGCGCACGCGCCAGACGCGTGATCGAGTCGAGCAAAATCACGACGTCGCGCTTGTGCTCGACGAGTCGTTTGGCTTTTTCAATCACCATGTCCGCTACTTGCACGTGGCGCGTCGGTGGCTCGTCGAATGTGGACGAGATCACTTCACCATTCACCGAGCGCTGCATGTCGGTGACTTCTTCAGGTCGCTCGTCGATGAGCAACACGATCAGCGTCGTCTCCGGATGGTTATTGGTGACGGAGTTGGCGATCGTTTGCAGCAGCATCGTTTTACCGGTGCGCGGCGGAGCGACGATCAAGCCACGTTGTCCCTTGCCGAGCGGCGTCACCAGGTCGATGACTCGCGCCGACAAGTTTTCGGACGTCGTTTCCATTTTCAACTGCTCTTCGGGATAGAGCGGCGTGAGATTGTCAAAGAAGACTTTTTCACGCGCCTGATCCGGAGATTCGAAGTTGATGGCTTCGACTTTGATCAGAGCAAAATAGCGTTCACCTTCTTTGGGTGGCCGGATCTGGCCGCTGACGGTGTCGCCGGTGCGCAGATCGAATTTACGAATCTGTGACGGGGAAACGTAAATGTCGTCCGGTCCCGGCAGATAGTTGTATTCCGGCGCCCGCAGGAAGCCGAATCCATCCGGCAATGTTTCCAGCACGCCTTCAGAAAAGATGAGACCGCTCTTCTCGGTCTGTGCAGCCAGCACTTTGAAGATGAGCTCCTGCTTACGCATACCGG
>DAIOGT010000332.1:0-4377 GCA_036745095.1 Pyrinomonadaceae bacterium | reverse complement strand
CGCGCGTTTGTGGCAATGCAGTACTTTGGCTATCTGCGACGCGATCCGGACACGATCGGATACGCCAACTGGATCACGACCCTAACTGCCGACCCGAACAACTTCCGGCACATGATCTTCGGATTCATCTATTCCGACGAATATCGCCACCGCTTCGGCCCCTAGCCGAACGATGATTTAGCCGCGGATTACCCACATCCATGAAAAACTTACAACATGCCCGGCGAACAAAAAGAAGATTGACCCTCCTGGTTCTCGTCAGCTTCGTCAACTTCATTGCCTCCCCTTTCTTACTCGGCAGCGCCAGGACAGCGACGGCAGCCGCACCGTTCGAGCCCTTCGATGAGCCAACTGAGTTCGTCAGGCGAATTCCGCTAACGACGAACGACCTCGTTTACAGCAGTAGTACCGGCAGGATTTACGCCAGCATACCGAGCACTGCTCCATCCGGCGGCAACAGCATCGCGGCCATAGATCCGACCACCGGGCAGATTACCAGTTCAACATTCATCGGTAGTGAGCCGAACAAACTTGCACTTTCAGACGACGGTCACAGCCTCTACGTCGCACTTAATGGTGCGTTTGGAATTCGCCGCTTCGATACGTTGACAAACACTCCCGGTCTTCAATTTTCACTCGGCGCCGACTCATTCCTGGGGCGTTATTCGCTGACTGATATGGTTGTTGCCCCCGCGAATCCCGGCACGGTAGCTGTGGCCAGACACCATTTTTCCGTCAGTCCTTCTGAAGCGGGTGTGGCGGTGTTTGATGATGGCGTTCGCCGCCCGAATGTTGGACCAGGCCACCTTAGCGGCGCCGACTTTCTTGCCTTCTCCGCGTCTGCATCCAAACTATATGGAATGGCTTCGTTCGGGGGCCTTCAAACATTGACGATTGATGCATCAGGCGTGAGCCTCACGTCTACATCCGTATCTGGCGTCTTTGGTAGGCTGAAGTTCAGTGGCGGTCTGGTTTTTACTTCCGGCGGTCACGTCATCAACCCTGATACCAATTCATTGCTGGGCACATTCGCTAACGCAAACTCGATTGCGTTCGTACCCGATACTTCGGTGGGACGCGCTTACTACTTACAATCTGGTCCAACAAATGGAACAGCAACCCTCAAGGCCTTTGACGTAAATACTTTTCTTCTGCTGGACTCGCTCACTATCAGTGGAATTGAAGGCGTCCCGACTTCGCTCGTTCGGTGGGGGCCAAACGGGCTTGCGTTTCGTTCTGATGACCAATTATTCATTATTCAAACTTCCTTAATTCCTTCGGCCGAGCCGATCCCGACTCCCACTCCAACGCCTTCGCCCAGTCCGTCCCCGTCCCAAGCCGCGGCAGCGGCGTTCGTTAGAGAAATGACATTGGCAACTAACGACCTGGTCTTTAACGAGGGAACACAAAAACTTTACGCGAGTGTGCCAAGCAGTGAGGGCAGTACCGGAAACAGCGTCGCGGAGATCGATCCGGTCCTCGCGTCCGTAACGAGCCAAACTTTTGTGGGAAGCGAGCCAACACACCTGGCCCAGGCCGACGACGGCGCAACGCTTTATGTGGGTCTGGAGGGTGCATCATCAATACGGCGTTACAACATTCTTACTCACACAGCGGGTCAGCAATTTTTCATAGGGCGTGACAACTTCTTTGGTACGTATACGTTCACTGACATCGCCGTTGCTCCCGGTAATCCTTCGTTGGTTGCTGTAGCCCGGCATCATCGCGGCGTCTCGCCGCCGGAAGCGGGTGCCGCAATTTTCGATGACGGTGTACAGCGTACAAAAACCGAACCGGGCCATTCAGTTGGTAGCACCGTTTTGGCTTTCGCCTCACCATCTCTTTTGTACGGAGATGGTGATCGAGGTTTCGCCACCATGTCGGTTGATAACACCGGAATCACAGTAACCGGGGCCGGTCATTTCGGAGCCGGCAACTCAATGATTCTCGCCAACAACCTCCTGTATGGTTCAACGGGCCAGGTGATGAATCCCAGCACCGGAGATTTGGTAGGAAGTTTCAACGTCGGGTTTGGCGCAAGTCATGTCATAGACACTGCGAACGGTCGCGCGTTCTTTCTGACTAGCGCGTTCATCGGCGGCCCGAACTTGAGCGTTCAGATCAAGGCATTCGACCTCAATACATTTCTTCCAGTCGGCTTTGTCACGATCGAGGGTGTGACTGGAGGTCCCGGCAGTCTGGTCAGATGGGGGACCAACGGTCTCGCATTTCGTACAGTCGATCGAAAAATATATCTGATAGAGACTGAGCTCGTGAACGCCAGTGTGCCTGTTCCGAGTCCGACTCCGGCCCCATCGCCATCTGCCACGCCATCGCCCTCTCCGCCTTACATCCCTACGTTTGTGAGACGAATAACTCTACCGGCGAGCAGTCTTGTTTACAGCGAAGCGACGGAGGCGCTCTACGCGAGCGTACCAAGTACTGCCGGAGTTAACGGTAACAGCATAACGAGGATCACTCCTGCAACCGGAGAAGTTGGACCATCTGTCTTTATCGGCAGCGAGCCAAACAAAATGGCGCTTTCGAGCGATGGGCAAACAATCTGGACACATCTGAATGGCGCGAACGCTGCACGCCGGTTTGACATACCAACACAAACCGCCGGGCTGCAATTCACTACCGGCTCTCAAGCTCCGACCGACATGAAAGTCGTTCCGGGAAGTCCGCACTCACTCGTTCTAAGCAGAGGTTTCAACGGCGGCGTCGCGGTTTTTGATGACGGCGTCCAACGTCCCAACATCGGTAGCGTGTTTTCTGCTCCATTACTCGAGTTTGGCGCGAACGCGTCGACGCTTTACGGTGCGTCCAGCGGTGATTTAATAAAGTTCACCGTTGATTCATCCGGAATCGCGCAGACAACTGCCATTGGAGGTTTTTGGCGCGGTGGCGGGAACTCGTTCAAGTTCTCAGACGGACTTTTGTTTTCGAGTTTAGGTGTCGTTGCAGATCCGGAGAGCGGAGCGTGGAAGGGAACTTTCCCGGGCCTTGGCTTTACTTCGGTGTTGGCAGTTGATAGTGCGAGTCACCGCGCTTTTTATGCGTTTTCGAGCGGGTCGAATGTCGTGCTAATCGCGTTCGATACCAACACCTTCTTACCGGTAGGGTCAGTCACGATTGCTGGAATTTCAAGTACGCCGGTGAGTCTCATTCGGTGGGGGACAAACGGGCTTGCGTTCAATACCGCGCCTTCGTTCTTCTCCTCTGCGACTCACGTTTATCTCCTGCAGACGGAATTAGTATCAAACGCTGGTTCAATACCAACCGGACTTCAGTTTGAACCCGTAACCACATTCGCCTCGGAAGAGGCTGCCGCGGTGACAATAAAAGTAGCTCGAACCGGAGACGTTTCAGGCACAACGTCTGTCAATTATTCGACGAGCGATGGAACCGCGACCGCGGGATCGGATTACACGGCAGCCAGCGGGACGCTCACCTTCGCGCCGGGCGAATTGAGTAAGAACATCTCTGTTCCGATTATCAATGACAATCTTTTTGAAAATGGAAGCGAGACGTTCAGTGTGGTGCTGAGTGGGCCAACCGGAGGCGGCATCGTGACGTCGCCTGATACAAGCAATATCACGATTCTGGATAACGACTCCAAACCATTCCTTAGTATTTCGCCGACGGTGAGAGTTGAGGAAGGTAATTCAGGAAGCTCAACCATCGTAGCTAACGTCACGTTGTCTAATCCGTCCGTGCAGGTTGTAACGGTCGACTACGCAACTGTTAATGGCACGGCGGCGGCTGGCAATGATTACGTTGCCGCTTCCGGCACCCTCACGATTCCTGCCGGAGCTACATCGGCTACAGTCAACGTTACCGTTAACGGTGACACCTCCGTTGAATTCAACGAAACGTTCACCATACTGCTAAGCAATGCCACGAACGTAAACTTCATCTCAAATCCTGTCGCCAATGCGACGATTATTAACGACGACGCCACGATACAACTGAGTAACGCGACTTTCAGCGTAAATGAGTCAGCGGGCTTTGCGACCGTGACTATTACTCGCGTGGGGGACTTGTCGGAGTTGGTCACTGTTGAGTTCGCGACGGCCGATACAGCGGGATTGCAGAGTTGCACGATCGCAAATAGCAAAGCATCTGAACGCTGCGACTACGGTACGGTCGTTGGAAATGTGGAATTCCGGCTTGGAGACGTAAGCAAGACTTTCATTATTCCTATCGTTGACGATGCGCTCGTCGAGGGCGACGAGACCTTCACCGTGAATTTGAACGCAGCCGGCGGCGCAATTCTCGCCACACCGAATGCGGCAACGATCACGATTGTTGATAACGATACGTCAACTGCGACGCAGAACCCGGTCGATGGTGTGACTTTCTTCATCACGCAGC
>DAIOGT010000331.1:0-4479 GCA_036745095.1 Pyrinomonadaceae bacterium | reverse complement strand
TGCCGGCGACTTATTGCCAATCAATTATCGTCCCTGCGTGGTGAAGCGTTCGTGCTCGAATCTGTACGCGTGGGACGCGTCGCAGGTTCCTCAGCCGGCTTCGCTGGCATGTCGCTCTTCGAAAAGCGGGGCAGCATCTCGTCGCGCATGGCCAACTGGTACACGGCCCAGGCAACAATCATCGCATCCTTTTTCACGTCGTCTTGCAGAATTCGTTCATAAGTATCGAGGTTCGTGTGCCACGTGTGCGTGCCATACTCGATCGGATCCTGGCCCAGACCGATTCCCGGCAGTCCGGCCTGATTGAATGCCGTGTGGTCAGAACCGCCGAGTCTTCGGCTTCGTGTTGCCGTTGCACCAACCACGCCATCGTTTTTGAACGGCGCCAGAATCTCACGCAGAATGTTTGCGGTCTCGGGTGGTCCAAACACGCCCGCGCCGCGTACGCGACCGGTCCCCGAATCGATGTTGAAGTATCCACCAAACTTTTCGTAACCCGGTTTCGGATCTTCAAACGTCCCGAAGTGTTGTTTTACGTAAGCGATGGAACCGAGCAGTCCCTGCTCTTCGCCGCTCCACAACGCCACGCGAATCGTGCGACGCGGCTTAAGGCCGAGTGTCTTCAGGATGCGAGCCGCCTCCATCATGATGGTGCAGCCAATCGCGTTGTCTGTCGCACCCGTTGCCGCGTGCCATGAGTCGAGGTGACCACCTAGCATGATCACTTCGTCTGCTTTATCACTGCCGCGGATCTCCGCAATCGTGTTGTAGGAAGTGGCGCCTTCAGGATAAAGACGATTGACGATATTGAACTCGAGCAGGACCGCGCTGCCGTCATCCAGGATGCGACTGATGCGACCGAAATCTTCGTTGCTCATCACGACTGTCGGTACCACTTTGTTGACGTCGAACGTCCTGTTATTGAACGCACGAATCTGACGGAACTCACGACCCGCATCGTTGACGCGGACTAAAGCACCGTTCCCTTTCAAAAAGGCATCGAGCTGTTCGTCCACCTGGCGACTGCTCAACGGTCGCGGCGCGTTTGGTGCGACGGCGGGAGTTGGCGAAGGCGTTGGGAATGCGAATGGCCGTGCGTTTGGTCCATAGCGATTCTGTGCTTGTTCATCCGACGTCCGCTTCGATGGAGGATTTAGATTGACTGGGAGCGAGGCGGGCTTACCGACGAGGACGATCTTCCCGCGCACTTTTGCTTTGTGATTGTTAAAAACCATCGTGAGCTGTTCCTGCGTAGGACGCTCCGGCAGAACCAGCTGGTAGGCCGCAGCCTGCACTGTTCCTCTCGTGCTGGGAGTCCATGCCACGACTTCGCAAACAAGCGGATCTTTAACCGGCGAGATCAAGTGAGCGGTCAGACGCTCGTTGAGCCAACCAGGATGCTTAAAATCCCACGGCTCAAGACGCGCATTTTCGAGCCCCCACGCCGTCATCTGCTTGACGGCCCATTCGGCCGCGGCCTTATGGTTGGGTGAGCCAGTCAGTCGTGGGCCATAAACGTCCGTAAGCATGTGCATGGTCTTCATGATCTGCGAACGTTCCATCGCTTCCTGACGAATGCGACTCAACAGGTCGCCGTTGCCGTTTTGAGCGGCGACCGGGAGCGAGAGCAGCGAAATGATCAGCGTTAGGGCGACTACGCGTCTATTCAGCATGTGTGTCTCCGGGAGAAGGTTGGGTTGGATTCCAGCGCCCGAGATTATAGACTACATTCAACCGATCGGAGAATGTTGTTATGAGCGCAGGAATAAAACTAAACGAAACTGATACGGCTAACAATCCTTCATTGCCTAACTCGCGGCGCGTCTACATCGACGGCGAGCAGCCGGGCGTCCGCGTTCCATTTCGCGAAATCGCGCAGAGCCAGACGCGCAATTTCGACAACACAATGGTCGCGAATCCGCCGGTTCGTGTTTACGACACCAGTGGTCCGTGGGGCGATCCCGCTGTTCATTGCGACGTGCGCGAAGGACTACCGCAACTGCGGCGCGAGTGGATCGTAAATCGTGGCGACGTTGAAGAGTACGCCGGTCGTGAAACGCAGCCGATCGACGATGGCTATCTCACGTTCGATGCCGCGACACGTGCGCGCGTGAAAGACGTCGGCCGCCTCGAGGACTTTCCGACACTGCGTCGCGACGTGCTGCGAGCAAAGGCGGGCGCGTGTGTGACTCAGCTGCACTACGCGCGTCGCGGCATCATCACACCTGAAATGGAGTTTATCGCGATTCGCGAGAACCTCGGTCGCGAAGCCGCCTGGGACACGGGTGATGCTCCGCGCGATTCGTTGCTTCATCAACACAAGGGACAATCGTTTGGAGCAGCGCTCCCGCAGTTTGTCACTGCTGAATTCGTCCGCTCGGAAGTTGCGCGAGGGCGCGCGATCATTCCTTCCAACATCAACCATCCTGAGTCCGAGCCGATGATCATCGGCCGCAACTTCCTGGTCAAGATCAACGCAAACATCGGAAACTCGGCAGTCGCATCGTCGATCGAAGAGGAAGTCGATAAGATGCGGTGGTCCATTCGTTGTGGTTCCGATACGGTGATGGATCTTTCCACGGGCAAGAACATTCATGCGACCCGCGAGTGGATCATTCGCAATTCGCCGGTGCCGATTGGAACGGTACCGATCTATCAGGCGCTCGAAAAAGTCGGCGGCAAAGCCGAAGAACTAACCTGGGAGATCTTTCGCGACACGCTCATCGAGCAGGCGGAGCAGGGCGTTGATTATTTCACGATCCACGCGGGCGTGCGTCTCGCTTACATTCCCCTGACTGCTCGACGAACGACGGGAATCGTGAGTCGTGGCGGATCGATCATGGCGAAGTGGTGTTTGGCCCATCACGAAGAGAGTTTTCTCTACACGCGCTTTCGGGAGATCTGCGAAATCATGGCGGCTTACGACGTTTCATTTTCTCTTGGCGATGGCTTGCGTCCCGGTTCGATTGCTGATGCGAACGATGAAGCCCAGTTTGCGGAATTGGACACGCTTGGTGAGTTGACAAAGATCGCCTGGGAGCACGATTGCCAGGTAATGATCGAAGGACCGGGTCACGTGCCCATGCACTTGATCAAAGAGAACATGGACAAGCAACTGGAGACGTGTAATGAAGCGCCGTTTTACACGCTCGGTCCTTTAACCACCGATATCGCGCCCGGATACGATCACATCACTTCGGCAATTGGCGCTGCGATGATCGGGTGGTTCGGTACGGCGATGCTTTGTTACGTAACGCCGAAGGAGCATCTCGGACTGCCAAACAAGAAAGACGTGAAAGACGGCGTCATCGCGTATAAGCTGGCGGCGCACGCGGCGGATCTGGCCAAGGGCCATCCGGGGGCGCAGTATCGCGACAACGCACTCTCGAAAGCGCGTTTTGAGTTTCGGTGGGAAGACCAGTTCAATCTGTCACTCGATCCGGAAGTGGCTCGTGAGTATCACGATGAGACTCTGCCACAGGAAGGCGCGAAGCTCGCGCACTTCTGTTCGATGTGCGGGCCGCACTTTTGTTCGATGAAGATCACGCAGGACGTGCGGGAATACGCGGCGCAGCATGGGCTCGATGAGGAGGAGGCTCGTGACGTCGGAATGAAAGAAAAATCTCAAGAGTTCGTCGCCGGAGGCAGTGAAATTTACCGGTAGCGTGACAAAAATCAACGCTAAATGACAGAAAACAGAAGACTTGATCGCATGTCTATCCAAGTCGAATAGCGATCCGTTTGCGGTGTGCGGAAATACACATAGCAGAAATGATCCATCCAGACCCGGCGGCTACGCGACGTTAAGAAGCCTCACAACGCCGATCCTTTCGTGATATTTTGAGACGACATTCAGATCTAAAGTTTCAGTGAGGTTTAGTATGCGTCTCCGTATCTGGGTTCAGGTTTTCCTGCTCTTTCTTGTGCTCGTTCTCCCGCACCTCGCGACCGCACAGAAAAAATTCGCGACTGGAACTGTCCCGCCACCGCAGTTCACCGATCCACAGCGCAAGCAGAAGCTCGCAGCTGCCTTTCCCGAGATCGAGAAACTCTTCAAAACGTTTATGGAGCGATCCCAGACACCGGGTGCGGTCTTCGGCGTGATCGTTGATGGCGAACTCGTCTGGCTGAAGACTGCCGGCGTGCGTGAGAAGACAAACAACGCCCCCGTCACTCCCGAAACAGTTTTTCGCATCGCCTCCATGACAAAAAGTTTCACCGCCATGGCGATAATGAAGCTGCGTGACGAAGGCAAGCTTTCTCTCGACGATCCAGTCGCGAGGTATGTTCCGGAGCTCGCCAACCTGCCGTATCCCACGGCGGATTCGGCGGTGCTGACAATTCGTCACTTGCTCACGCACTCGGAAGGTTTTCCCGAAGACAATCCGTGGGGCGATCGACAGCTCGCCCAAAGCGACGAGACGATGCGCGCGTGGTTACGAGCGGGAATCCCGTTTTCCACGTCGCCCGGCACCGCTT
>DAIOGT010000330.1:0-4481 GCA_036745095.1 Pyrinomonadaceae bacterium | reverse complement strand
GTAGCTCGAGCGAGTAACAGGTTGGCCACATTTGCACAGGCAACGAGTAGAACAAAAACCACAGCTCCGAAAACGAGCCACAACGTACGTTTGAGTCCGCCGACTGTGTCGTCTGTTATTGAAACGACCGTCGCACCCTGGTTCTTGTTTGTGGTTGGATATTGCTGTTCGAGACGACCTGCGATCGTAGCGATCTCAACGCGCGCCTGATCGATTGTCGCGCCAGTTTTCAGACGGGCAACAGCCCTGACGTGACGGGAGCTACGTTCCTCATTGTCGTACGGCTCGGCAATCGGTCTATAAAACTGGCCCTGCGGATTCACCAGACTCGGCGGCAGAGGCTGAAAGTCAGCACCCATAACGCCGACGATTGTGTAGGCTCGGCTGTTCAGCAATACGGACTTGCCTACGATGTCAGGATCGCTATTGAAGCGACGTTGCCACAGCTGGTGGCCCAGGACGACGACAAAGTCCTTCCCTTCTTCCTGTTCTTCAGGAGTAAAAACACGTCCCAGCATGGGAGTGCCGCGCATCACTTTGAAGAAGCCGTCGCCGACCTGAATCGCGGGAACCCTCTCTGCTTCGCTATCGCCGGACATGATTGGATTCCAACCCATGAAGGGTGAGATCTCTTCCAGCGTGGTGGCCTGACTGCGAAAATCGGCGACGTCTGTTGCAGAGAGTTGATTGCGGCCTTTCAACCGATCCTGATTTCCCGCGTCACCCCACACCAGCACGAGACTCTCCGGATCCTTGAAGGGCAGCGACTTCAGCAAAACAGCATTGATAACGCTGAACACAGCGGTGTTTGCCCCGATGCCAAGCGCGAGAGAGACCACGGCAACCGCAGTAAACATCGGATTCTTACTCAGCATTCGTGCGCCGTAACGGAGGTCTCGAAATAGTGTTTCCATAGTCTGATCCGGAATCCGCTAACTTGAGGAAATAAAAGCGGCGAGTCAAAGTGTGTGCCAACAGAGGGGTGAGTGGATTTACTGGCGAAACTCAGCCGGCTTGCGTCGCTGCGTTTCGCTTGCGGGACTTCAAAGTCCCACTTTCGAACTATCGTGCGAACGTATTCTCGTAGCTTTATTCATTTACCCAAACATTTGCGCGCGCGAAGTTTTCAATCTCGGTAACTTCGTCCTGCATCTTCAAACAGAACTAGTTCCTGTCGCGTTGCGCTTTACGTGGTACCGGTTCCAGCAGTTCGGTGGTGTTCTCCACGACACTACCGCGATTAACAAATTTAGTAGTGCCGGCTGCATTCAACCTTCCGATTTCTTGTTCAGCAGCTTGAATCTCGTCAGGAGATCCCGAGCGGCTTTGATCGATCCTTTGCTGTAACTTGTGACCAAGATAGAAGTTGACGAGTTGATAAACAGCAACGACGAGGCAACACAATACTGCTAAATACAGCAGTTCAATATCAGTGCCAGCCACCAGCACGGACGTGATAATGGCGCCCGCAGACAGTGACAGTGCGGCACTCACCACTTCAAGAAGGCGCATCTTGCGGATCTTCTCTTCTCGTGTCCGCTTACGAAAGAAACCTGGCCTGCGTACAGCGTCGAGATCCGGCAACCATTCTCCACATCGTTTGCAGTAGGATTCGGCACTCTGACCATCCGCTCCGCATTTGGGACAGAACATGTTGTTACTTTACCATTCCCGCTGAAAAAAGCAGGCGAGATTCTAATTTCCCAGGGGAAACGGCGATCGCGCCTGCGGACACATGAAACGTTCAAAGCAAAGGCTGATCGCGTATAAACTGTTCTAAGTCAGATTGAAATAAGGGTGGATTTGAGTTGTGGCTCGAGGGTGGGAAAGTAAGGCAGTCGCCGATCAGATCGAAGAAGAGGAATCGCGGCAGCAGGGAGCGCCCAAACCTGCGGCCACACCCGAACAACGAGCGATCCATGAGCAACTCCACTCACTGAAGCTGTCCAGGTCGAGATTGATTCAACAACTCGAGCGCGCCAAACATTCCGCGCATCGCGAAGTTCTGCTCAAAGGGTTGAAGGCCGTTGAGAAAGAGATTGAAGAACTCTCTATTAAGGTCAACGTTTAATTCTTTGAGATGACTATCCAATCCGGTGCCATCTGCAAACGGGGCTGCAGTTTGCGTCAATCACGAACCGAGCTTCAGCTGAAAATGGTGCTCCCGGCGAGATTCCAACGCGCGATCTTCGGCCTAGGAGTTCCAATCAAGAAATTCTTCGCGGTTATTGCGACACTAGTGTATTGAGCGAGGTTGCGAGCTCGATTCGCGTGAGGCTGCGTGACGGGTTGAACGCGTTGCCGTCGAGGGAAAGAAAGCCCCGCTGCAAAGCGACGGCGACGTAGCCTCGCCACGCCATGGGTATCGACGAAGCATCGGAGACGGTCAGGGGAAGCAAAGCGGAGGCGGCTTGAGATTTGAGGCCGGCGGCTCGAACGAACGCGATCGCTGCAGCGAGTTTCGTGGCTCCGTTGAGCGGGTAAAACCTCCCGCCCCGGGTCGTATCATAAAACAGTGAACCTGACGGGAACGCCTGTGTGCTCTCGACTGCGTTTCGCGAATACGTGTCGCGAACATCAGTGAACATCGGAGCTGACGCCATGTATTGCGGAACCAGGCCCGCTCGGACCAGTGCCTCAGCAAGTTCAAAACGGCTGACGGCCGCGTTCGGACGGAATTTTTGGCCTTCCGGCAACATCAGATTTGCAATCAGGCTCTTCTCGACCTGTACGACCTGGTCAGGCGAGAGAGTCGATTCATCGAGCATGACCGGATACTCAACCTGCGTTACCTCGACTGCGCCGAAGACTTGCTGTCCTGTCCCCACGTAACCTGAATGCGATATCGACGCACGAAGCGTTTGGCTCCCCGGATTGCGGAGCACTACTTTCTCACGGCGTCCGGTGAAGCCAGGCAGGTTGATGTCGTTCGATTCACCCAGTAATGAGTTCGACTGATCATAAAGGCTCAGCCCAAAATCGTTTGCACTTAAGCCCCAATAAATATTGACGCCGATCTGAATTGTGTTTTGCGGGATCGCGACGTTTGCTGAGCTTGTCACGTTCGGAAACACAGTCGGCTCAAACGTCTGCGATGTGCGCGTGACGAACCGGATGGCGTTGCGCGTGAGGGTTGAGCGAAATCCGCCCATTTCGCGTTCCGGAAATGCAGCCTCGAGCACTGCGGCGTGCGTGTTGAGCATCCCGGCACCGGCTTCGTGGAAAAAGTATCGAGGCATCGGCGTTGCCGTCCGGCTTAGGATGTCCTTGACGTCTGCCGGAGTGAGGTTCGGATTTACTTCGAGCATCAACGCGATGGCTCCCGCAACTTGTGGGGCCGAGAACGATGTGCCTGTCGCCGTCGTGTAGTACGGCATTTCCGTTGCCGAGAGACGCTGGACGTCCGCACCCGCAATCCCGGAGACTCCGGTAATAGACGGCGCACTCCGAAGGCTGATGATGTTCGTTCCAGGAGCGACGAGTGACGGGTGCTGCAAAGCGTCGCCGAAGTTGCCGCGCGACGAATAGCCCGCGAGCCTGCCAGCCGCATCGGTCGCGCCGACGCCGATCACCCACGGCGCTATCGCATACGGGTTCATCGTTCCATTCCCTGACCCGCTGTTGCCGGCTGAGAACACAACGTTAACGCCTGTGTCAGTCAGCATCCGGGTCGCCACGTTTACGGGATCGTTAAGATCGAAGACCGTGTTCGCCGAGAAGCTGCAGTTCACTACCCGCACGTTGTACTGGGCTCTTTTCTCGAGCACATAATCGAATCCCGAAAGGACGTACATCAGGTTCAGATCGCCGGCACTAAGCCCCAGCAGCCGCGCGCCGGGAGCAACACCGGCGAATCGTCCGGACGAGTTCACTCCGCTAGCGGCGATCACGCCGCCGACGAAAGTTCCGTGGCCACTCACGAGATCAGTGTTCTCGAGATTCTCCAGCGGAGCTGGATAAACAAACGATCCGGGGACGCTTTGCGTATCGGCTAACCGAACATTCTGAACTACTTTGCCTGAAAGATCGGCGTGCTGACTGTTGATGCCCGTGTCGAGGACCGCGACCGTCACATTGCGGCCCGTTACGGGCATAGCACCGTTCTCCTGACGAAGGTCGTCATCTGGTCCAACACGCTGTACGCCGGTGGTGTTGAAGTAAGGATCGGAGTTGAACGTCAGCGTGCGGTTACCGTAGAGCGAGCGGACTGTAGGCAACTGTGAAACCGCCAGCAGCTGCGCTTTGGTTGCCGTGACGTAAACCACCGGCAGGATACGCAAACGCGTTCCGCCCATGATGCCGAGCTGCTGAAGCTGCGCGATGTCGGCGTCGGTCACTGATGCGTGATAGACAATCACCGCGTTTATGTTGCTGTCGTCGGTCGCGTTATTAAGGGCAACGGCAAGCTCAGGATCAACACTCTGAAGCCCCGTACGATCGTCCGCACCGGTGAGCGTGATGCCGTCCGCACCGGTGAGCGT
>DAIOGT010000329.1:0-4499 GCA_036745095.1 Pyrinomonadaceae bacterium | reverse complement strand
GTTGGTCGCTAAAGCGTGGCCCAAAGTGGTTTTTGGGATGCCACGGGCTTGGCCCGTGGAGGTTCAGGTTGGTCGCTAAAGCGTGGCATCGCAGAGCGAAATCTGAGGAGTAGGTAGGAGCTAACGTGAAGCTCCACGGCGCAAGGCCGTGGCATCGCAGACGGAGCTAACGTGAAGCTCCACGGCGCAAGGCCGTGGCATCGCAGACGGAGCTAACGTGAAGCTCCACGGCGCAAGGCCGTGACATCGCAGACGGAGTTAACGTGAAGCTCCACGGCGCAAGGCCGTGGCGTCAGAAGAACGATGTTGGATTTTTCGTTCGACGCAGTAACTGTCAAGGCCGTGGTCACGCTGCTCATTTTAGCTGCGGCCATATACGGCTTTGTAAGCGAGAGACTCGCGCCCGATGTCACGGCGCTGCTCGCGCTGCTCGCGTTGCTTTTGACCGGAGTGTTGACGCCCTATGAAGCGTTCTCGGGATTCAGTCATCCCGCAACGATCTCGGTTGCGGCCGTGTTGGTATTGTCGGCTGGAGTCGAGCGCACCGGTGCACTCACGTATATCGCGCGCCGGCTGCTTACTCCGATCGGAAACTCAGAGCTCACACTCACCATCGTGATCATGGTGATCATTAGTTCGCTCTCAGCTTTTGTAAATAACACAGCCGCAGTAGCAGTTTTTATTCCTGTTGTGATGGAGGTGTGCCGGCGAACCGCGGCGAGCCCGAGTCGTATTTTGATGCCGATGTCTCACGCCGCCACTTTCGGAGGTATGTGTACCTTAATCGGCACCTCCACAAACCTTGTGGCCCACGAGTTTGCACTGAGTTACGGTCTACGCGGTTTCTCAATGTTCGAGTTGGGTAAAGTAGGTTTGCCGATGCTCCTCGCCGGCTTCGCGTACATGCTTTTCGTGGGACGGAAATTCCTGCCACGCACACGACCTGACGATGTTCTCGGAATGCAACTCGGTGAGCGTTATCTGGCAGAGTTGATCGTCGAACCCGATAGCTCATGGACCGGCAAGGGAGTCTCCGCCGAAAATCTGGAACGCGATTTCGACGTCGATCTGATTGGCGTGCTCCGCGGCGGCCAGTCTCTTCCCATCAACGATCCGGCTCTTGTGCTTGCGCCGTACGATTCGCTTCTGGTGCGTGGCCCACTCGAGCACGTTTTGAAACTTACCGCGCAGAACGGTTTGGATTTGCACCGCCCAGAAATGTTCTCCGGCGAGAAGGAGCCGGAAGAAGAAGATGCTGAAGAACCGTCAGAAAAACCGGACGAGAAAAAAGAAGAACACGAGCGTCCGCAACTCGCTGAGGTGGTAGTTTTGACGACCTCTGGGTTGGTTGGCCGCACACTCAAGGCAGCGCGTTTCGCCGAACGTTTCGATGCGGTTGTGTTAGGCATAAGACGCCGCGGCGAAGTAAACGAACGGCCGTCGACCACTCCGCTACACGCGGGCGACATGTTGCTGGTGGAGGGACACCGCGACGCACTTCAGGCGCTGGCTGAGACCAGGGGGTTTCTAGTAGTCGGCACTCCAGCCCATCCCGAAGAACGACCGGGGAAGCTTGCGATCACGATTGCAACGCTGATCGCAGTCGTGCTCGTTGTGTCGTTAGGCTTTTTGCCGATAGTTACCGCCGCCACAGCAGGATGTGCGGTTTTGATGCTGACGGGTTGTTTGCGGCCCAACGAAGTTTACCGCGCGATAGATCTGAGTCTGGTGTTTATCCTCGCGGGATCGCTGGCTCTCGGTGCAGCGCTCAACAAGACAGGCATAACCACTGTACTGGCCGATTGGTTGGCCGGAGTTTCAGCGACCACCGGTCCATATCTTATATTGGCCGGCTTCTTCGTATTGGCTGTGGTGGTCTCCGAGCTGATGTCAAACAGCGGAACGGTCGCTCTGCTTGGACCAATCACGTTTTCGGTTGCCGCGAAAATGGGAATCAATCCGATGTCACTGCTCGCGGCGATAACATTTGGGGCCTCGGCTGCGTTCGCGATGCCGATTGGTTATCAGACAAGCTTGATGATTTATGGTCCAGGCGGTTATCGATTTAAGGATTTTATCCGGATGGGTATTCCTCTGGATCTGATCCTCGCGTTACTCGCTTTGCTACTGATTCCGTATTTTTGGCCTCTCGGAGCACGCTAGTGCAGCTTTGTTACACAATTAATTTTGATCAGATTGCTCAAATGCATGTACGTCAGGAAACACAGTTTCTGGAATTCTGCCGACGATAAAAGTGAAACCGCAGTTCTTGCATTCATATTTATCGCCTTTTGATAAACCCGGCGTCAGCCATGTCAACTTGCAGGTCGGGCAGGTTGTGATTGGGAGATTAGAAGCGCGAATCACGGATATTGAATTTTCAGTTTGCATCGCCGCACGTATCATAAGAAACGACGCAGGATTCAAGAACAGAACAAACACTTAGGCCATATGAGTGATTACACGCATTCCATACCGGTCTGGGGCTGATATTTTTGAGGTTCAATGTTTAGCAGACTGGCACTTTTAATTGCACTGATCTCAATAAGCAGTTGCGCGAGGGAAGAGAAGGTGAACCTTCCTCCACCGGCGGCGCCACCGCCGGCAACAACCACGAGTGCCGCTCTGCGCACGTCGTATGCTGAGGTCGTCAATCGCGTGGCCACGTCCGTTGTTACTATCAGAACTGAAGCGCGTGCTCGTGCTCCGCAGCAGTTTCCCTTTATGGACGACCCATTCTTTCGACGGTTTTTTGGCGAGCCGTCGCTGCCGGCCCCCGAGCAACGGGTGAGAGGATTGGGATCGGGAGTGATAGTCACGGCTGATGGCTACATTCTCACAAACCATCACGTGATCGACGGCGCGCAACAGATCGAAGTCGATTTGCAAGGACCACGAACCATCACTGCGAAGCTGGTTGGGTCTGATCCGCCCAGCGATCTCGCCGTGTTGAAGATTGACGAAAGCGGATTGTCTCCGCTCGCGCTGGCTGATTCGGACAAGGTTCAGGTAGGCGACATCGTCCTCGCGGTCGGCAACCCGCTGGGCATTGGCCAGACGGTTACGTTGGGCATTATTAGCGCGAAAGGCCGGCGCACGGGTTTGAGCAATGGGAGCTTCGAAGACTTTTTGCAGACCGATGCGCCAATCAATCGAGGAAATTCCGGAGGCGCACTTGTCGATAGCAACGGAGATCTGGTCGGCATCAACTCGCAAATCCTTTCGCCTTCGGGTGGAAGTATCGGGATCGGTTTTGCAATTCCTTCCAACATGGCGCGAGACGTTCTGGACCAGCTCGTAAAAAACGGGAAAGTTACTCGCGGACAACTTGGAGTAGTCGTCCAGCCAGTAACGCAAGAGATTGCCGCGAGCTTGAAGTTGAATGATGCGCGAGGAGTGATCGTGAGTCAGGTCCAACCCGGGAGTGCGGCGGATAAAGCCGGGTTGAAGCGGAGCGACGTGATTCTTGCGCTCAATGGAAATGTGGTTTCCGATCCCAACAGCTTTCGCAACGAGATTGCGGGAACGCCACCCGGACGTACAGTGACCTTAAGGATCTGGAGAGAGGGAAACGAACAGGAACTTCGACCGACGCTCGGCGAGTTTACACCTGAAGAACGTGTGGCGCGTCCAACCGAAGGCTCACCGGAATCAGGAGAGAGTCGCGATGGGAGACTTGGTCTCGGAGTGCAACCGCTAACTCCGGCCCTCGCCCGGCAGTTAGGAATCAGTGCTGACACGCAGGGATTGCTGGTTGTGGAAGTCGATCCTATTGGACCAGCGGCGGATGCGGGAATTCAGCGCGGCGACGTAATTGAACAGGTAAATCAGCAACCAGTCCGTTCGGTTGCGGATCTCAGGGCTGCGGTTGAGCGTTCCGGGAAAGATCCTCTGCTTTTACTTGTCAACCATCGCGGCACAACGATATTCGTGACGATTCGATCTCGTTGAGCCGCGATTTGTACAAACTCACATCGCCATCAGCTATAACGGCAGCGTAGCTCATCTTCCGGGTTTCTTTTTCAATGTCGATTTAAGAGCATCTTCTACCGAAATTTCTTTCCCCTGCGCGTCGACGTAATGAATATCAAACGCTGCATCAGAATAGACGTAAAGCGCGCATGCTTGCTCGCAGCGAAACTCATGCACATGACGCGAAGGCATCCGCGCATACCCGCCCGCTTCCAGCGTTAATGGCGTTCCATCCTTCATTTCGATCCGGGCGACTCCACTCACCATCATCAAGTGCTCGCTGGCCGTATGCCAGTGCCAGGGAATCACACACCCAGCTTCCATTTTCGCGAAAACGATCGATGGGCCCTTTGTAGGATCGCCGTTTTGCACAGAACCTACGGTGCAAGTCGGGAGTCCCGGGACGTTTGCGAACGTCATCTCAGTGACGTTCTGTCCTGACTTGCTGGTCATTTCTTGAGCTCGGACAGTCGTTGAGATTGACAGAATCAGTGAAAGGGTGACGAAACAGAATAATCCACGGAAAG
>DAIOGT010000328.1:0-4531 GCA_036745095.1 Pyrinomonadaceae bacterium | reverse complement strand
AGTTGAAGTTTGATGGTTACCGGTTGCTGTGTCATCTGGAAGGACGTCAGGTTCGTTTCTGGACGCGGAACCGAAAGGACTGGACGGCGAAGTTTGCGAACGTTGGGAAGGCGGTTAAAGCGTTGCCGTTGAAGAGCGCAATACTCGATGGAGAAATCGTTGCACTGGATCCTTCCGGTCGTGCGAGTTTTCAGCGTTTGCAGCAGACGATCAATAAGGGTGGCGGCGCTGCACTCATCTTCAATGTTTTTGATCTGATCTACATCGACGGGTTTAACCTGACCCGCACACCGTTGCGCGAGCGGAAGCGCGTGCTGGCGGAGTTGCTGGCGCCGTTAAGTGAAACTGGAATACTTCGCTACAGCGATCACATCGAAGGTAACGGCGCGGCGTTTTTCACGGAAGCTTGCAAGCTGGGGCTCGAGGGGATTGTGTCTAAGCTAGCGGATTCCGCATACGAGTCGACGCGCAACCGCAACTGGATGAAGAGCAAGTGTATTAAGCGGCAGGAGTTTGTGATTGCCGGCTATACGTTGTCTGATAAGGGCATCCCCTTCAGCTCATTGATTCTCGGTGTCTACGACAAGGGCAAACTGATTTACGCGGGGCGCGCCGGGACGGGCTACACGAACACGATGCGAGTTGAGTTGAAGAAAAAGTTAGACCGTATGGTCGTCGACAAACGACCTTTCGCGGAGATCCCGAAAGATCCCGACCTGCGTCGCGCCGTCTGGACCGAGCCGAAGCTCGTTGGTGAGGTTGCATTTACCGAGTGGACCGATGAAGGGGTGATCAGACATCCATCGTTTCAGGGTTTGCGCGAGGACAAGAAACCACACGAGGTCGTCAGGGAAGAACCGGCCTGATTCGTAGAATTCCGCGTTACTCCGTGGTTAAAAACAAGAAGCGTTTCTCCGACTTCGGGATGAGGAACTGTTCGAAATTAACGTTTGCTATCTTCAATTTTTCCCCCAACGTCTCACCACCAAACAGGAGGAACTTACTGCCACGTGGCGCCCAATTAATCAGCGCCGGAAGCTTTCGCATGAATTGATCCAACGCGCGGCACGTGACGAACGATACGGGCGGAGCAGAGACGTCTTCGAACGGTTGCGCAAGCACGACTGCACGAAGCCCGAGTCGAGTTAAGGCCTCACGCAGGAACACCACTTTTCTTTGAGACGATTCGATCAAGGTCGCTTCCAAGTCCGGGCGCGCGATCAGACACGGAATGATCGGCAAGCCGCCACCCGATCCGATGTCAGCCACGCGCGCGCCCTCCGGCAGGTGTCGCAAAAGCAGCAAAGATTCCAGAACATGCCTGACGGCAAATTCCTCTGGCGCGCATGGCGCGACGAGGTGTAGCCGATCGTTCCAGCGTGTGAGTAAACTGTAGTACTCCGCGAGCTGTGCTAATGTTTTTTCAGACAGTTCAAGCTCAAAGGCCGCCTCGTTGGACCGTAAAGCCATTTTGAACACGGATCTAGAATAAATCATGATTGACGAGTTTGTTGAGCAACACCGGTTGTTGGGCCCTATGGTCGCAAAGATTATCGCTGATCATGTGTCGGGGCTCGCCACGCGCAGAGTGACGCCCGAAGCTACTCCCGCGGACCTGGAAAAACTCTTCGACGAACCGCTGCCCGAAAAGGGAATCGCGCTCGAAGATATCCTCGCTCGGTTTCGCGACGATATCGCGCCAAATGCGATGGGCGTGCCCAGCCCTCGATACTTCGGGCAGTTTAATCCAACGCCTCTGCCGATCGGCGTCTGGGCCGACGCGCTCGCTTCGATGCTCAATCAAAACGCAGGCGCATGGCGCAATGGTCCAACCTCGGCGATGATCGAAGCCCGCGTGATCCGCTGGCTCTGCGATTTACTCGACTATGGCCCACAGAGTTTCGGCACACTCGCGAGCGGTGGCTCGGAAGCGAACCTCATTGCCTTGAAATGCGCGCGCGATAGTGTTGCCGGTGGCATCAAGGATCGCGGTCTGCGCACGGCGCCCGGCGATCTTGTGATCTACGCTTCCGAGCAATGTCATTACTCGATCGATAAGAGTGCCGACATTCTCGGTCTCGGTCGCGAAGGTGTGCGGAAGATTCCGACTGACGATCGCTTCCACGTAAAGCTAGACGCGCTGCGGGAAGCTGTTACAAAAGATCGTGAAGCCGGGCGTGTGCCGTGCTGCATTGTAGGAGTTGCCGGAACTACTTCCACTGGCGTCATCGATCCCCTCGAGGCGCTTGCAGAGATCGCACGCGAAAATCGCTGCTGGTATCACATCGACGCGGCTTACGGCGGCGCACTCGCGTTCTCGTTCAAGCATAAAGACCTGCTGCGCGGCGTCGAGCTGGCCGATTCGATCACTTTTGATCCGCACAAGTGGATGTTTGTGCCGTTTTCGTGCGGTGCAACGCTCGTCCGTGACGGCGGGCGCGTCTTGCGCGATGCGTTTGATATGACGCCGGAGTACCTGAACGAAGATCGTGGCGGCGCCGACGTGGAGTTTGACTTCTTCCGTTACGGACAGCTGGGCACGCGACGCTTCAACTCTTTGAAACTCTGGATGGCGATCAAGTTTATGGGCCGAGAAGGTTACGCGGCCGCAGTCGAACGCCAGATCGATCTCACGAACTACCTCGCCGCGAAGATCGACGCCCTCCCCGATTTCGAGCGCGTGGGCCAGGTCGAGACCGCGGTGTGTTGTTTTCGTCACGTGTCCGATTCGGATCACGTTCAACAACGACTGCAACAGATCATTGAGCGCGACGGGGAAGCATGGCTTACGACCACGTTGGTGCACGGTAAGCGCGTGTTGCGCGTGAACATCAACAGTTTTCTGACTGAGCAGCACCACGTCGACACTCTGGTAAAATTGCTCAGCCGTTCGGCTTCCAGAATATGAAAAATCTGCTTTTGCTATCGGCGTTAATCTGTGTTCTTGCGTTTGCGCAGACCGGCCCGAAGTCCCTTCCCGCGATCACCTCCCAGGCAGAATTCGATACGCTTTCGATCACCTACGACGCCAACACTCCATACGCGCTGCCACACCTGATGTTTGTGATCGATCGCAAAGACGGCAACAAGATCTATTACGTCAACAAGAAGCGCTACAAGTTTCACAAGGACTTCGTCAATGGCACATACCTTTCGCTTGAACGGGGCAAGGAGTTTTTTGATAACAATTACCTCAAGCCGAACCGCCGCTTCATCCTCGGCACGCTTGCGTATCAAACTCCAGTAAAACGTTGGACTTTCGAGTTTTGGGAAGGCGATCTGATTCCTGCGGATCAGATCCAGCTCACTTACGAAGTCATCAACCAATCGTTCTTTGCGCCGGTCGCGTTCAAGCCAAATTCACTAAGACAGGACGAGGCCTCGCAAACCCTGGCCGGCGTCCAGCGCGTGTTGCTGAGCGACATCGCAAAAGAGCAGGAGTATCAGGCACTAAACATCGCGAAGGGACTCGGCCGGATACACATCATTTCCAAGCTCGACGATCATGTTGAGATCGGATCCAACGAGATCCTTGTGCTCGACGAAGTGCCGGTCCAACTTCCACCCGTCGCCGGCATCATCACTTCGCAGCCATCGACACCGCTCTCGCACATCAATCTGCTTGCGAAAGGATGGGGCATTCCGAACGCGTATATCAAAAACGCGAAAGAGTTGTTGAAACAATATGACGGCTGGTGGGTGTCGTTTGAAACGCTGCGCGAGAACTACACGATCAAACGCGCTGACAACGATCAGTTGCGCGACTATGTGCGCCGTGAAAAGGAGCGCACCGACCTCGTAAAGCCGCGTTTTGATTTGTCTGAAAAGCGTTTGCTGAGTTTGGCGGAACAACGCGCGCGATCGAGCATCGCGTACGGTGGTAAGTCGGCAAATCTTGGTGAGGTAATGAACGCAAAGCTGCCCGGGATCATTGTGCCCAATGGATTCACGGTTCCTTTCTACTTCTACGACGAATTCATAAATCGAAACGGGCTCGACGAAACAATTCGCGAACTATTCAACGACCAGAAGTTTATTCACGATCCTGCCTACCGCAGGCAGCGGCTCGCTGAGTTGCGACAGAAGATCGAAGGCGCAGAATTTGATTCCGAGTTGCGGCGAAAGGTGTTGGCAAAAGTCGCTATCGAATACGCGGGCAAAGGACTATTTGTACGCAGCTCTTCGAATTCAGAAGACCTGCCGAACTTCAGCGGCGCTGGTCTTTACACGACTGTGCCAAACGTGCGTGGCGAGCAGCCGTTAATCGACGCGATAAAAAAAGTGTGGGCGTCGCTTTGGAATTTCGAAGCGTACGAAGCCCGCGAACGTTCGGGCGTGGCCCACTCGCTGGTCTACATGGCCGTTTTGATTCAGGAAGGCATTAACTCCGAGAGCTCGGGCGTGATGATCAGCACGGACCCTTTCGACGCTGAAAACAAAGGCGCGATCTACATCAGCGCGAAGCGGGGTTTGGGGATCAAGGTGGTTGAAGGGCAACGGATTGCCGAGCAAATACTCTTTCGTCCGCGCA
>DAIOGT010000327.1:0-4546 GCA_036745095.1 Pyrinomonadaceae bacterium | reverse complement strand
ATGACAACTGCTCTTGCTCAAACACCAGCGCCACCGCCTCTGGCGTGCGCCTCACTTGCTCCTCAAACAGTTGTTGGATCGTCTTGTGCGCCGGATAATTGCGCGTTGTCAGATTGCAAGCATCGAGGAGTTGTTGTTTCTCGCCGGCTGGTATCATTTCCAGCGTCGCAATCTCCGCGTCCGGAGAAGTAAGTAACCCTCGTAAGATCTCGTTAAAGTAATCACCAAAACGCGCTATGGTTTGTGGTCTAAAGAGCGCGGGGTTAAATACCGCGACGCAGAACAAATTGCCGTCATGAACATCGAACGCAAGCGTCAGGTCATTGTTCAGCCCTTTGAGGTTATCGGAGCTATTAATGTTCTTAAGTATGACCACCGTACTAAAGAGTGGTGACCGGTCCGCGGGTATGTCGACATTTAATAGCTCGAGTATCCGGCTGAATGGATACTTCTGATTGGCATACGCTTCAGCGAGCGTTTGTTTGATCTCGCTTAACAGCTCCCGCCCGGTCGAATTTCCGCGCACGTGCGAGCGTAGCGCGAGAGTTTTGTTGAGCGCGCCAGTTTGCGCGTACCGTTCGTGGATGGTGGTGCCGACCACGACATCCTCAATTCCGTTGTACCTGTAGAGGCAAACCTTCACCGCAGTGATTAGGACGGTCAGCACTAGTTCGTCGCTGTGCTGGCAAACCTTGAAGAGTTGGTCCTGTGTGCTGCGGTCGATCCCAATCTTCAATTCGGCCTGTTCACTCGCACACGACGCGGACCTCGGGAAGTCAGGCGACAGGCCTGAGACGACAAGGTCCCCAGCCAGTTTTCGAAGCCAGTAGTCCTTCTCTTTTTCTAACTTGTTGTCAAGAAGCTTCAGATTTGTACTCATGTGTGGCTTGGTTGATTAGCCTTCGGCGCTGAGTAAGCGACGAAACTGCGCGGGAAGTTGAGCGTGTGTTGGTCCATCGCACGCTTCGATCTGGTTGTGCCTCACACCGTCTGCCGGGCGACCGAACTGCCGCACCATCTGTTGAAAATACTCCTGCTGTTTTAATTGCTTCTGCTTCGCAGGAACGTAAGCGATCTCCAACGCCAGTAGCTTGTGTGCAAGGCCCATGAATTCTTTGAACCGCGACAGGGAAATACCCTTGCCAAGAAGATATGGAACGATCCAAAAATCGAAGGACCACTGCGGCAGCCAGATCGATTCATTGATTTCCAGGAACATCCGGTCTATGTGGTCTGCCGCTTCGAGACTGTCCATCGTTGCATGTCTCCAAACGAAACCTTCACCTTCGATTTGATACTTAATGCGCTCATTCTGGATTGGCGTACCCGGTTCGCAATACCACAATTGTGAACGGTAATAATCGGGCTTGGCCTGCTTTATGAAATCGATGGTTTCGTTAACCGTTTCTTCAGTCTCACCCGGGAAACCTGTAATGAACGAACCGAAAGTCATGATGCCGTATTGACGGAGCCATTCGATACCGCGGCCATACTTTTCAATCGTCGCGGCCTTATTCATGTTCTGCAGGACGGTTGGCGAGCCTGATTCGATGCCGAGAAAAACACCCTTGCACCCGCTGCGTGCCATCAGGTCTATCGCTTCCTCATCGGAGTTGCTGCACCTGAAATATGAAAACCAGTTGAATGGATATTTATTTCTAATCATCAACCGGCAGATCTCTTTGAAACGCGGAAACGGCACATTGAAGGTGTCGTCGATGAACACCACGTTCTTAACGTTACCGAGCGCCAGCATTGCGTTGAGCTCTTTTTCGATGACGTCAAGACTGGTCAGAGATAACGCCCCCGCACGCGCCGGGTAGTTACAGAAGGAACACTTGAAAGCGCAACTGCGCGCAGTTCTCGTTTGCAGTGTTTCACCGAGAGCTTCTCCCGGGAAGTTGGCCCAGTTGATGAAGTTCTCATCGAGGGAATTATTTTCCGCTATGACCTTCGTACGGCGCAGCACGCCATTCTCGACATAGGCGAGGTTGGGGATGTCGCTCAAATCATTTCCTTCTTTGAGACAACCGACAATTTGAGAGAGTGTCATTTCACCCTGACCCTCGATGACGTAGATGTCGGCTCCCATGTCGTCCAAAGCAGCACGCAAGTCGTCGCCATGATTGCTCCGAGCGTGGTTGGCAATGAGCGGACCACCGACCACAATCTTCACCCGTGGATTGTGTTGCCTGATGAACTCGACCATTTCATTTACGGGCAAGTTCATCACGTAGAAGGTCGTCGTAATGGCAACGCAATAAGGGTCGGCGGCAAGATAGCGTCGCAGCTTTTCTTTCTCTGATTGGAATAGGTTGACGTAGTTGACACGGAAGCCTTGACGGCGCAGAAAGTTTGTAAGGTAGGCCGCCGCCAGATTTGGGATGGCACCCGACTTGAACGTATCGTGGGAGCGCTGATCTTGATGGTCTGCGACACCCGCGACGCGATTCAACAATCCAATGTAGTCAAGCTTCTCTCCATCGAGTTCGACAAAGCTGAACTTAAGATCCCGGTAAGCCTCAGACTCCTGGCCGTAATTCCGGATGAACTTTTCATATTCCCCGAAAGGAATTTCGTTGTAACCAATCACGACGCAATCCAAGTGTGTGCTGACTTGCATACTGACCCCTTCTCCTTACCGAACTCGTGCTGACCTTAAAGGGCGAAGCTGTTGCTCAGTTCTTCAATGTTGATTGGTTGTTCGATCAGGAGCTTTTCTTCTTCGGAGTGGATTTCAAGAGTGCGTAGCGGAGCATCCGGCTGATCGACGATGCTCCAGAGCAACTTCTCAAAGTGTGTGAGAAAGCGGGCCATTGTGGCGGCCTCAAAAATGTCGGTGCTATATACCGCAACAGCGGTCAATGACTGGCCCCACTCAATGATGTTGAGCCTCAGGTCAAACTTGGCAACCACCTCTCCGTTACTGACCGGACTTAACTTCAGGCCTGGTAATTCCAACTCTTGTGGCGCCGCGTTCTGAACCGTCAATATCGCTTGAAACAGTGGTTGATGGCTCAAGCTTCGCTCTGGGTGCAACTCCTGGACAAGACGGTCGAAAGGTAGATCCTGGTGCGCATAGGCGCCAAGCGTGACGTCTCTAACCTGCCTCAGAAGTTCGCGAAAGGTCATGTCCTTATCCACATGGCCTCGCAGGACAAGAGTGTTGACGAAGAACCCGATCAGTCCTTCCGTCTCCCGACGGTGGCGATTGGCGATCGGCGTGCCAATCACAATATCCTCCTGCCCGGTATATCGATGGAGGAGCGTCAACAAAGCGGCGAGCATTGTCATAAACAAAGTCACCCCTTCGCGCCGGCTCAACTCTCTTATCGGGTTTGCGAGTGCTTCGGAAAAGACTGCACTCTCTTTCGCGCCGCTGTAGCTTTGCACTTTCGGGCGAGGTCTATCCAGCGGCAACTCCAACGCCGGGGCACCTTCCAGTTGTCGCCGCCAATACGTGAGTTGTTCTTCAAGCACTTCGCCCTGCAACCACTGTCGTTGCCAGTAGGCGTAATCTGCGTACTGAACCGGCAACTCCGCGAGTGGTGAAGACTCATTACTCGTGAAAGCACGGTAGAGGGCAGTTACCTCTCTGACTAAGATCTCTTCCGACCAACCATCGCTGATGACGTGATGCATGGTGAAGAGCACAATGTGTTCCTCCTCAGCCAACTGCAACAAACCCGCTCGCAACAATGGCCCATTAACGAGATCAAAGGGACGTCGAGCCTCTTCTGAGACCAGGCGCCGAACTTCGGTTTCCCGCTCCTCGGCGGAGAACATACTCAGATCTGTTACCGGCAGACTGAAAGGTGCAGGTGGCTTGATGAATTGGACCGGCTCTCCGTCTTTGATGGGGAAGACGGTGCGCAGCGCCTCGTGGCGTCGGACTATCTCACTCATGGTCCGTTCCAGCGCGGTAGCATCAAGCTCACCACGTAAACGCACAGCCGAGGAGACATTATAGAAGGAGCTCTCGGGCTCGAGTTGATCGAGAAACCATAGCCGTTGTTGTGCGAAGGAGAGAGGCAGATCCTGTTGGCGTGAGACGCGGACAATGGGCGGAGCCAACGTGCCTCTGATTGCCCCTTCGATACTTTCGGACAGTGCGGCCACAGTCGGCGACTCAAACAGCAGGCGCAAAGGCAGTTCGACTTGAAACACCTCGCGGACGCGAGTCATTACCTGGGTAGCCATTAGCGAGTGACCACCCAACTCGAAGAAATTGTCGTCCAGGCTTACACGCTCGACGCCTAAGACCTCCTGCCAGATACCAGCGAGCAACTGTTGCATCGGGTGACTGGGGGCGAAATCCTCACCGCTCTTCGCGATCACTGGCTCTATAGCAAGCAATGCACGGCGGTCTACTTTCCCATTCGGCAGCTTTGGCAGTTGATCTAGCAACACAAAGGCTGAGGGCAGCATGTAATCCGGCAACCGTTCCGCCATTTTGCACCAGAGTTCACGAGTCGTCAGATCGCACTCACCGTTACCGACGACATAAGCGACAAGCCGCTTCTCACCTGCTGCATCCTCGCGCGCC
>DAIOGT010000326.1:0-4569 GCA_036745095.1 Pyrinomonadaceae bacterium | reverse complement strand
ACGCACCACACGCCGAGGCACAAATGCAAAACGATCGCCGGCCAAAGCAATGCACTGCGCAGGTCCAAACGAATGGCGGCGTACACGAGCACCATCGCGGCCGCAAAGTTATAAAACGACATGGCCTCGACGACGCCCGTCATCGGGCTTCCGCGTTCGCCGTTTCTTGCTTGCCAACATGCGATGGCAAGGGCAACAAGGGCCGCTCCGGCGATCCGCCCTGCGACCAAACCAGTAGGTGTGTCCAGTGGAATGCCAAGTAACGCCGAAACCGCCACGGTAGGGATGAGAAGCAAGGCCAGACCAGCAGCCGCTTCTATTACTGCCGCGATGATGAGTAGAAGTTTCATGGAGTCTTAACGTAAGCGCTATGTGAACGCTCCGGGGTTCGCTGGGTCACACTTGCTAGTCGCGCACCAGGCTCCAGGTTGAATCCGGATTGTATTCAGTCATGGCGGAGGCAATCTCAGTAGTGCGTGGTCCAAGGTTTTTTTCGTAAACGCGCCCCTCCTGATTCACGACGAAGGTCATAACGCCGGAGTTATTCCAGTTTGCCGGATACGCAACCAAGGCGAAGCCGGCAATCATGTTGCCGTTGATGATGTAGTTGTATGCACCGCCCGGAGCACTCGTGCCTTGCCGCGTAAGAATCTTGAAGTAGTAGCCGTGGAAAGGAGCTGCAGTCTGCGTCCCGGTTCCCTTCTTGCGCGTGTAGCCCTCGTCCGCCGCAAGTGTGACCAGTGGTCCCAGTGGACTAGGTTCTTCATCACCGACCACTTCCCAGTACAGTCCATCTTTACTGCCGGCAGAGCTGAGCAGCTTTAGTGCGTATTCCGATACCTGGTCCCCGTCCCAATCTCCATTATTGAAATAGTCGTACTGGGCCAACGCATAAGCCTTGCACACCAAGGTGGCATCGATCTCGTTTCCACCGATGCGGCGGGCGTGAACTTCCTCTACGCCGTTGTCCGTATCAAAGCGCCACTGATCGCCAATCCTGATAATGGAAACCGGAAACGGCCACTCGTCATTGCCCACCATCAGAGTAACTTTCTGATCACTTTCTTTTTGAAGCTTAGTGGCTTCAGAGATGAACGCGGACAAGTCTGATAGATCATTAGCGTCCGAGACCGTGTCACCGGAAAGCAAGTCTTTAATGCGTGGGCCGAAGATCCGCGCCAGAGAGCTCTGGTCTTTAGCCTGGCTGGCTGTCACCAGTGCCCGGGTGGCTTCTTCGGGGCTAGCGAAGAGTTGTTGTTGAGTTTGGGCCAGCGCGACGTTGGCGCCGCCGAATGCGATGGCAATCAAGGCAACCAGGTTCATGCTGCGCGAAGCGAATCGATGTTCAATGCTCCTGTGATTTTTCATGATGAAGTCTCCTATGAAACGATAATTAATGTCGTCGTCCACCGCCGCTCCGGCGGGCGCCGCCCGAACGGCTCTGTTGAGCACTAGCGCGACTGGCTTGTCCACGTTGACTCGCAGCTCTCGTCTCGAAGCTACTCCCGCCTCGACTAAAGGCTGAGGATCGCTGCTGCGTTGGTTGCGCCGGTCTGGTCGCCGCTTCGCCCCCTCGCATCGAGTTGATGCGTGCGTCGTTGGTATTAATGTTCTTGCTGGCAACGTTGTTCGTGTTCACATTGTTTCGATTGACGTTGTTCGTGTTCACGTTATTCCGATTGACGTTGTTCACGTTCACGTTATTCCGGTTGACGTTATTCACGTTCACGTTGTTGTAATTAACGTTTCGGTTGACGTTGTTGTAGTGGTTGATGTTGTTGTAGTTCACATTGCGATGCACAACTGCGGAGTTGACGTGGACAGTGCTATAGCGGTGATTCACGTACACGCTGTTGACATGAACGTAATGCGAGCTGGTGGTGATCCACCCTGAGCCATGCCAACCGTGGTAGTAGACAGTATGCGTATGCCAGTTACAGTCATTATTGAGCCACGCACCGATGGCCAGACCCACACCAAACGAGATCGCCGCGGCGGCAACTACCGTCCCGGTTGAAGGACCCGAGGGCTGAACATAGACGACTTGCGGGTTATAAGTGGGAACGTAAATCACCTGCGGCTGCGCCGGCACAACCTTGATGACTTCTTTCTCCACAATCACTGTCTGTTGTGGAGTGGTAACAAGATAGCCAGCTGCTTTGGCGCGCGCCCGCAGCCGCTGCACGGACGTCAGCACATCCGTCGACTGATTGACGTAAGCCTGTCCCAACGCCGTGGTCCAATCCAGCTTGTCGCTCATCATGTAAACAACTTGCGGATAGTGGCCAACTGACTTGACGCTCACGTCCCACTTTTGACTGTCAATCTTCGCAGGATTGTTGTTGTTACTCCGCAGCCAACGCGCGGCCTGATCGATTTGATCGACGAACGTCGAAGCGGGAAGCACCTGCGCCAGCAGCGGATCCGGGTAAAGCGCAATCGGCGCCAGCAAGTTGTCCATCTGTTCAGCGGAGAGCCCGCCCTCAGGGACCATTGCGTTAGGGATGTCAATCGTGTTGCCCCGCCTTGTTGCAGCTCGTGCAGCCAGCGTCACATTGCCGATCAGGCATGAGAGCAGGCAAAGCGTAATAGTTCTTCTCATCTGACAATTCTCCTTTGTCGTTTCCTAAAGCTTTCTTAATTCGGTTCTACAGGTGCGATTACTTTCTTTTCCATATCGTTTCGCCCTTTCTAAAAACTCTTGCCAAGGCCCAAGACTAAGGTGACACCCTGGGTGCGGTTGCGGGCCCCGAATTCCGGCAGCACTCGAACCATGAAGTTGAGTTTCTTCGTGGGAAGAATCACTCCAAACTCCGGGCCGATTGCGAACACGCGATCCTTGTTGCTTGCCGTGAGCGCGGGAACATGTGTTCCCGAATCATTGGTCAGTTGGAATTCAGAATAGCCAACGACGCCAAACTGAATGAGTTGCTTCCCGTCGTTCTTGACGAAGATCTTGCCCACACCTGCTTCAAGGGTCATGTTGTTACCGACTTTCAGATCTTCGTGACGCTTCTTTTGATGGAACTCCCAGTTGGTGCTGAAAGAAAATTGCGTGAGCTTTGTTTTATCCAGGTAGATGGTGCTGGCAAAGGTCAGCTCATGGCCCCAGTAGTCTGTAGTCGTGGTCTCATTTCCTACCGAATCGAATCTGCCGGTAGGGGCGACAAATCCATACGCAACTTTGACGTCGGCCTTCTTCAGCTTCCAACCTAGATTGATTGGCTCGACGTAAATGTCACCTATGCCCGTGGGACTGATACCGGCACCCAAACGAGGAAGGGACACCGGCGAATTTACAATCGGCACTGCGACAGCCATGCCGTAATTAGCGCCAAGAAACTTTGCCTTGGTCGTGTAGGACAGCAGATTCAAATCAACTAACAGGTCAAGATCAAAATTGATTGCTGCGGTATTCCCACTCTGGTCCTTGAATTTCCTTGACGGATACCAAAAGAAGACGTTCGCATAGGTGATTCCCTCAGGCTGCAGGCCCGAGTTCAGTCCCGCCGTTCCAGGTATGTACTGGCCGCGCTCCTGCCCGATCACCGGCAAAGAGAAAATGATCAGCAAGATGATGGAGAGCATAGTGGATCTGTGATTCATCTTTGGTTTGGTTCCTCTGTTTGAAGAGTTGTTTGCATTAGGCCATCTCGTGATATTCGCTCACCGTACACAGCGAAACCCCACATGGTTCGTTCCCGTGTTCGGCTCGCCCTTTCCCCGCCCACTTGGCATATAGCGAGCGCAATACTCGTCAGTACAAAGAAAAGAACCGCCCTTTTGCACGCGTTTCGCTACGCCCGGCTCTGATGGATCAAAACTGTCAGATGGTCCTTGCGGATTGCGCGCAACCTTCTTTTGCGCCGCAAGGCTTTGGTAGTAATCAGGTCGGTACCAATCGGCCGTCCACTCCCAAACGTTCCCGGCCATATCGAAAAGTCCAAAGCCGTTGGGTGCGAAACTGCCCACCGGTGCGCTGCCGACGAAACCGTCTTCGCCTGTGTTTTTGTCAGGGAAGTGACCCTGAAAGGAATTCGCCTGGAACTTGTTCCCCGGCTTGAACTGATCGCCCCACACGAATCGCTTGCGATCCAAACCACCACGCGCCGCGAATTCGAACTCAGCTTCTGTCGGCAGACGTTTTCCAGCCCACCTCGCGTAAGCGTTCGCGTCTTCGTAAGCGATATGGACCACGGGATGTTTTTCTTTGCCCTTCAGATCGCTCTTCGGTCCTTCCGGATGGCGCCAGTTGGCTGCCTGCACGTAACTCCACCAGACGTAATGGTCATTCAGTGGCACTGTCGTGGGTGGAGGGGTAAAAACTACGGCGCCAGGCACAAGATTCTCAGGCGGTGCTCCGGGGAAATCCTTCGGATCGGGTTGGCGCTCGGCCACGGTCACGTAGCCGGTGGCTTTGACAAAATGCGTAAACTCCTCATTCGTGACTTCCGTGCGATCCATCCAGAAGCCGTTCAATGCGACCCGATGAAAGGGGCGAGCGTCACTCATCTTTGGATCTTCACTGCCCATCGAAAACTCGCCGCCAGGGATCCAAACCATTCCATC
>DAIOGT010000325.1:0-4645 GCA_036745095.1 Pyrinomonadaceae bacterium | reverse complement strand
AAGCAGGGTTTGGTCAAGTTGAAGGTGGCCCTGATGCGTCATCCGCGGCGTGGTTGGTGAACGTGCGATTGTTGGCGAAGCAGATGCCCGAGCCGTCGACGCAGTAAACAGGGGATCTCACAAAAAAATTCACGCATGGTGGTTTTGTCACGCGCTTCTCGCGTTAATTGTTGTTAGAGCACAACTCACGCGAGGCACTCAGCAACCGCACGTCGCTCGAAATCCTCGCATTGAATTGCCACAACTTATTACCTCAGAGGAGATTTACAATGAGCGCACCACAGCCAGCCGTCGACTCGAACGAAATGAAGAGGCGAGTCGAGGAAACTCACAAAGCAATCACGGGTCACTTTGCAGACATGGCAAAACGTTATGCCAACCTGGACGTCGAGGCGCCGAGTTGGAGCACGAGCAGTGCCAGTGGGAGTGCCGCCTACGTTTTTGTTTACCTTCAGGTGAACTGCAACTTGACCTTCCCAGGTGGTCCAACCATGACATTCCTGGGCCAGGGCGGAGTTCTCGGATTGGGAGCTACCGGTTCGTTAGGCGGACAATGCACTTTCAACGTGGACCCCAATACCCTCATCGGTGCATCGGGAATCACTTTCGAAGCCGCGGGTCTCAGCATTGTCGGCGGCGGATTCCAGGTGACCTGGTATCAAAACAACTCGTACATCGGACACGGGGAGTTCTATGGCCTCGGCGTTTCATTGGGTACGCCAGGAGGTGGGACTGGTACTTTCTCAGCAGGCTAACTCACCCCCACAACCCGCCGATCACTCAATGAAGGCGGGTCCGAGGAGCGGTCTGCGGGCCGCTCCTCATCAACGTTCAAAGCTTAACTTCAAAGACAACGCGTGAAATGCCAACTTTGCGGGGAGTTGTTGCGCGGACGGCGACGGGTTATGCGCGAGAAATCCTATATCATGGCGTCGCAGAAGTCGTTGAGCTTGAAATAGCATCGGTGATATAGGCGATCGTTCCCACACACACAAAATGATCTCGGAACAGCAACTCAAGGATTACCGTGAGCAGGGGTTTCTCGTGCTCGAAAATTATGCTGACGAAGCTGCGTGCGATGAGTTACGGGCGCGCGCCGAAGCATTGGTCCAGGGATTTGATCCGTCAGAAATGGTTTCAATCTTCTCAACTCACGAACAAAACCGCCTGACAAATGATTACTTTCTCACGTCCGGAGATAAGATCCGTTTCTTCTTCGAAGAGAATGCATTCAATGCCGATGGCACGCTCAAGTATGAGAAGGAAAAGTCGATCAACAAGATCGGTCATGCGTTGCATGATCTCGATCCAACGTTTGCGCGTTTCTCGCGCAGTGAAAACATCAAGCAACTTGCGGCGGCGATTGGATTTGCAGACTCACTGCTGCTGCAGTCGATGTACATCTTCAAGCAGCCGAACATCGGTGGCGAGGTGACGTGTCACCAGGACAGCACGTTTCTCTACACCGAACCCACTGACCTCGTTGGCTTGTGGTTCGCAATCGAGGATGCAACGATCGAAAATGGATGCCTGTGGGCCATACCTGGCGGACATCGAAGTGGGCTGAAATCGCGCTGGATGCGAGCGCCGGAAGGTGGAATGAGGTTTGTTATGCTCGATGCGGAGCCGTGGCGGGAGGATCAGTTAGTTCCACTCGAAGTTGCGAAGGGATCGTTGATTCTTTTGAATGGATTACTGCCGCATCGCAGTTTCGAGAACAGATCGACGCGATCGCGACATGCTTACACACTACATCTCATTCACGCGCGTGCGAAGTATCCGAAGGATAATTGGTTGCAGCGCAGCACATCGAATCCACTAAAGGGCTTTGATTAATAGGATTTTGCGACTTTTTGTGGGCTAATTACTGGGCCGAAGAAGTCCGCGAAAGATGCCCTGGACGCGCACCTGGCTTGCCGGAACCGTCAGTGGCTGGAGTTGCGAATTTGCGGGTTGAAGCTCGATGTTCATACCGCGGCGGTAAAGTCTCTTGAGTGTCGCCTGGTTTTCTTCAATCAATAACGCAACAACGATCTCACCATCGCGCGCGTCTGTGCGATTCTCGATCAAAGCGATATCGCCGTCGCAGATGTGCTCGTCAATCATCGAATCGCCCTTCACACGCAGTGCGTAAACACGATCCGGCTTAACGCGTCCAAGCAGAAAGCGCGGCACGGGAATACGTTCTTCGTAATCTACGACTTCGAGCGGAGCACCCGCCGCGATCCTGCCCAGCAACTTAACTTCACAGAGCGAATCGCTACTCTTGTCTTCGACTTTAACGTTAAGTGCAAACGATCCGTCTTCATGCTCGCGAACCAAGAGACCGCGGCGCTCAAGTGCAGCAATATGCTTTGCGATCGTGGCACGCGACTTCACGCCAAACTGTCGCGCAATCTGTGCGTATGAAGGGATGTAACCGTGGCGTTCCTGAAAACGTGTGATGTAATCGAGAATTTCTTTTTGTCGCTGGGTTCGTGGGAGCATTTGCGCCTGCTGCTATTCCCGATCACGTTGCCCGCTTGTAGTTAGGAGTGTCGCTTCCGCCGCTAAAGGTGACGAAGCATTCTAGGTCGCATAACTGAAAGCGTCAAGAGTCAGAGCTGATCAATGTTTTATTTGATCGAATAACGCACGAGCGTGCGAGGGAAAATACGCACTGACGGCGGCATCTGGGTAAACGTCATGTTGGGACCTTTCAGCACTTCGTCTGCTTTCTTTCCGTAGATTGCCTCGTTCAGATCGTTGTCGGGACTAATCACCGCTCCTTTCAGCGCGGCGCCGATGAACACACCTTTGCTTCGTGAGTAAGAGAGAATGCCGGCATCGAGGCGTGGGTTTGTTGACGCGGCCGCCTCGCGACCAACTGGACCAGCAGCGATACTCACTTCACCACCAAGCTCAAACTTGTCTTTCAACAGACCATCAAGGCCGCTCGGGTTCATGATGAGCAGCACGTAGTCAGTTTTCTGCGCGCCGATTTGTGCGCCAAAACTTCCGCCACTGAGATTGAAAAACGCGGGGGCACTCCAACCGCCCTTCACACGACGACTGATAATGCCTTGTCCACCACGACCACCGATTAGAAATGCCGCTTTGATCACGCCCGGAAAAACGGCGATCGCTTCCGACGTGTCGAGCAGCTCTTTCGGAATCGCCTTGTCACGGACGTTCATTATCTCCGTGAACGTCTTGGCGGCTTCACTTGAATGCCGCGCGGCGTCATGAGTGCGTGACTTTTTCTGAGCGGGAGTTACGACGGCTGAAAATATAAGGAGAGCTATGCAATAAAGACGAATTGATGACACGATAAAAAATCCTCCTGACCAGCAACTTCTGTTTCGCCGCTTGAGTGGCTCCAAAGAAAGATAACTGCACTTGCTTGGTGAGTTCTTTCACTGATTTTATTTACTGGGGTTGTGTAAACGAGTCTTTCAAAGTGATTGCAATTTTGTGTCGCCATTGACAGCATTTTGTCACTTGTAGTAAAAAACCACACCTTCGCAGATGACGCCTCCCAAGATTCATTTGACGAAGGCATCGCACCTCGCAAATGCGATTCATTTGCTTTGCCCGACTCAGTTTTCGCCACTAAGGTAATTCCGCCCAGAGCCCGATATTACCTCACAGGCTATTCAACGTGTAGTTGTCAACTGTTCGAGCAGTGGCAGTGGCTCATCAGTTTCCGTAAATACGTTTCATTTCGATCACGTCTCCTGGTGCTTGGTTGGATAAAAGAGTCGAAAAAATAATCCAGATGATGCGAGAAGACGTTCGTGGAGAACTGTCTCTCAGTGAGTTCGCTCAGTCTGTAAATCTCTCAGTCTGGCGGCTTTGTCACATTTTCAAATCCGATGTCGGAATGCCGCCGATTCGGTATCTGAGATTGTTGCGGATGGAGCGAGCGAAAGCCCTTCTGGAATCGAGTTTCCTGAGCGTGAAGGAGATCGCGTTCCGGGTTGGGCTGAATGATGAGAGCCACTTCGTGCGCGACTTCAAATCGACCTACGGCTTCTCTCCAGCCCTTTATCGATCGCAGTACAAGAACAAAGCCGACGTTGAACGAACTAATGGGAGCAAGGCCGGGAGCAACGGAAACGGCAATGGTCATGGTCCAAAGAATAACAACGGCACCCAATCAAACGGCGTTCGCGAACATTTGGTCCAAATCGCGAGGCATGGTGTCTTGCCGTCGGTCCACTTCGCAGTTTGCATGTTTTCATACCTGAATTAACGCTTGGGCCATGGATTCTGAAAATAAATCTCAGCCAAAAGCAAGATCCGCTAACGAACAACAAAATACGCCAAGTATCAAAGCTTGTTCTTCGAAAATTGAGATCGTAATCTTTCGCACGATTCAGCACCGCGCACAATTGAAAGTTTCTGGAAGTTAGAAAGTTTCGAAAAAGTCAACTGACATTACTCAACTGTTTCAGCAAAAGCCCTCGCCTTTCAAACTGATCGCCTTTGTCGGGAAGTTAGATCAGGATTCGGGAGCTACATAGCTACACTCTTCGAGTAAAGGTCATTAACCAACAGCAAGGGTTTTGATTTGAGGCCAAACCCAAACGGCTGAAAGGAGATTTCTATGCCTAAAAAGAAGGCAAAAAACCGGCAGGGAGTTGGAGAAAAAACCGAGGGCACA
>DAIOGT010000324.1:1230-4689 GCA_036745095.1 Pyrinomonadaceae bacterium | reverse complement strand
GGGTTGCAAAGAGACTACATTGGTAAATCACCGGCCTCGCCGATAACGTCAGGCCATTCCTCTTCGCTCGTAGATAACTCTTGGTCTTCTCCCTCTTCATTCGGGAGGGTGTTTCGTGAGGCTTTGATCACTTCCATATCGACATAGATCGGACAATCAGCTCTCAATGCGAGCGCGATGGCATCGGAAGGTCTCGAGTCGAGCACCATTCGATCACCCTCACTGTTCCGCATCTCGATGACAGCGAAGAACGTGTTGTCGCGCAAGCTCGTCACTACTACTCGTTCGACTCGAACTCCCAACTCAACGATCAAATTTCGCAGCAGGTCGTGAGTCATCGGCCGCGGCGGGGCGATCTTTTCAATCTCCAGCGCGATTGCGTTCGCTTCGTACGCGCCCACCCAGATCGGCAGCATCGTATCACTCTGAACGTCTTTTAAAATAATTATTGGAGTCCCGCTGTTGGGATCCATCATTAACGCTCGGATCTTGACCTCGATTTCCATACGCCGGTACCCCTTAGCCTACCGCTGAACCATCCTGTATCAAAGTGCCGTACAAACTATTTGTCTTTGCGGCCGTCACCAGCACATCGACGATCTCACCTTCAATCCTGGTGTCGCCCTCGAAGTTCACCACTTTGTGACACGTGGAGTGCCCGCTGAGATCATTTTCAGAGCGCGAACTTTGCCTTTCCGCAAGCACGCTCAGCGTCCGACCAACATACGACCTGTAAATCTTTTCCTGCGCTGCACGCTGCACTTTCTCAAGCTCAAGGAACCTCGCGGTCTTTTCAGTTTCGGGCACATTGTCATGAAATTCTGCGGCCGGAGTTCCGGCGCGCTTTGAATACTTGAAAATGTACAGGCCGTCGTACTCACATTCCTTCACGAGCTGGAGCGTCTGCTGAAAATCCTCATCCGTTTCACCTGGAAAACCGACGATGATGTCGCTCGTCAGCGCGAGACGCCGGTCCGATGTCTTTATACGCTCAATACGTGCCATGTAGTCAGTACGTTTGTGACCGCGACGCATCAGTTTGAGAATGCGATCGCTGCCTGACTGGACCGGCAAGTGAACCCAGTCGCAGAGGTTTGGGTTCTCTTCGATTGCGGTAACGATATCTGGATGAAAGTCCCGTGGGAACGAGGTCGTAAATTTAATGCGCTTCAATCCCGTGGCCGCAACTGCTCGCAACAGACGACAGAACGGCGTGGCGCCGGCGAATCCTTCAAGTCCGTCGTCGACGCGCGGGCGGTAGCTGTTCACGTTCTGCCCGATGAGATGGATCTCTTTGTAGCCCAGTGCCTGAAGTCTTTTCACTTCGGCGACAATCTCACTCGCGGCGCGGCTGCGTTCGCGTCCGCGCGAGTACGGCACGATACAAAACGAGCAGAACTTGTTGCAGCCTTCAATGATCGGGATGAACGCTACGTGCGGTGAATGGCGTTCGACCGGGGACACGTCCCACGAGTCGCTCTCGCCGCGCTCGCCGAGATCAAGCACCTTCTTCTCGCCGTCGCGCGCTCTTTCGATCAACGAAGAGATTCGATCGGTCGCACGCGTTCCGATCACCATGTTGACGGATGAGGCATGCTCGAAAACCGAGTCACCCTCCAGTTGGGCCACACAGCCCATCACGCCTACGAGTAGATCGTGTTTGTTGGGACGTGCGGCGCGCAGTTCACCGATGCGTGTGTAGACTTTGCGTTCTGCTTTTTCACGAACGGAACAGGTGTTTAGCAGAACGACGTCAGCCTCGTCGACCGACTCGCACAAGTCGTATCCGGACGCACGCAGACCCGTCGCTGCACGCTCTGTATCAGCGACATTCATCTGGCAGCCAAAAGTCTCTATGTAGACACGAGGCTTCATCTTCTAACCGGATTAACAGTGACGACAGTCTACCAGAAATCATTTGCTTAACGCGATAGCGACACTTTTAGAAAAACCGCCAAAAACACAAAGGCACAAGCACTTTCTTGTGCTTCTGATACTTTCCTGTGGTTGAGAGATATTTATCGCGTGAAGATTTTGAATCGCTTGATTCTTCGGTTTTTCGCTAGTAGTATCGCCACGGAAATTTAAACCCAGAAAAAGAAAGGCTCCTCATGTCCTTCAATAAAATCATTCTTGTGGGAAATCTCGGTCGCGATCCCGAGCTGCGCTACACTGCCCAGGGCACTCCCGTTTGTAGCTTCAGCATGGCGACTAACGAACGCCGCAAAGATCGCAACGGCGAGATGCAGGACCATACGACGTGGTTCCGCATCACTTTATGGAACCGGCTCGCGGAAACTGCCTCACAGTATCTGCAAAAAGGTAAACAGGTTTACATCGAGGGCCGGCTGCGTGTGGAAGAGTACATCGATCGCGATGGCAAGCCACGCCACTCGCTCGAAGTGTTTGCGACTGACATGCACTTCATCGGCTCGAGAGGCGACGACGGCGGGATGCAGGAACGTGCAGCCTCGGCCGGAGCAGGCGCCGGGCCACCAGATTCACAAGCAGATTTGTCCGACGACGATATTCCGTTCTAGGTGCGCGTTCAAGCTTTAGCGTGCGGAACTACGTCCACCCCAGCGGTTCCCCACCGGCCGAAGTGGCGAAGTTTGCTGTACCGCCGTTTTAGTCGGTCCTCCTGCGAACAACTAACTGCCTCTGCAAGACGTTCACTCAACGCTGAATCGAGAAAGCGTGCCGTCTGATCGTAATCGTTGTGAGCGCCGCCTTCGGGCTCCGGAATGATCTTGTCGACAATTCCCTCTTCGAACAGGTGCTGCGCGGTAAGGCGAAGTCCCTCAGCGGCCCGATCCGCCTTAGTTGAGTCCTTCCAGAGAATCGCGGCACAACCTTCCGGACTGATTACAGAGTAAATAGAGTTCTCGAGCATGAGAATCTGATCGCCGATACCTATTGCGAGTGCTCCTCCGGATCCGCCTTCGCCGATCACGGTTACGATAATCGGAACCTTGATCTTCGCCATCTCGCGCAGGTTGAATGCAATAGCTTCGGCTTGCCCGCGTTCCTCGGCATCGATTCCAGGATAAGCGCCGGGTGTATCGATGAACGTGAAGATCGGGCGTCCAAACTTCTCGCCAAGTTTCATCACGCGCAACGCTTTTCGATAACCCTCTGGCTTCGGCATTCCGAAGTTGCGATAACTGCGTTGCTTCGTGTCGCGACCTTTCTGATGACCGACGACGATCACTGGCAGACCATGAAAGCGCGCGAGGCCGCACACGATTGCCGGATCCTCTGCGAATCGCTTGTCACCATGAAGCTCGACGAAGTCTTCAAACAGACGCTCAATGAGATCCAGTGTGTAGGGCCGGTCCGAGTGACGAGCCAGCTGCACGCGTTCGAACGCCGTTCGCTGCTCGAGCGGTTTCGCGGGCGCGGGTGGGTCTTTTTGTTTCTTATTTTTGGCCATCATTTTTATGTTCAGAATTCAACCTT
>DAIOGT010000324.1:0-1130 GCA_036745095.1 Pyrinomonadaceae bacterium | reverse complement strand
TACTGAACGCGGGCGTGACCGTTAGTTGCCGTTTCAAAACGAACGCCGCAGCCCAAATCCTTGAGCGCTTGCTCCAGTTCAGCGCTGCGTCGCACGCGCAGCGCGTTGTTTGGCTTGATCCTTACAACAGTTCCGTCCTCGATCAAAGTCTCCATCGTCACTTCGCAATCGCCCGGGTTTGTGCTCAGCAGAGTCAGGATTGAATCACACAACGTCGTAACATCGTCATGCGGAGGCGTACGCAGGACAAGAAACTCATTGCCCCGCTCCGCCGCCTCGATGCTCTGCACCTGGTCCACGATAATCGTCGGTGGATTGTCTTCAGAAAGCTCTAACCTGCCGATTACGATTGCCGGCAACTCGTTCTGCGTGAGTGCGGCATGTTTTCGATAACCTTCAGGCCAGAGGACACACTTCGTACTTCCAGCTTCGTCTTCCAAACGGAAGAGCGCAAACTTGTCGCCCTTCTTGGTGGTACGGATCTGAAGGTCGCCGATTATGCCGCCACTCGTCACGCGAATGCCTGTGGTGAGCTCAGCGAGCTCGGAAGACTTGACTGCCTTTAGTCTTTGCAGCGTCTCAAGGTGACGCTCGAGCGGGTGACCTGAAATATAGAAACCCAAAGCCGCCTTTTCAGCAGCTAATGTTTCACTTAAAGTCCAGCCCTTTGCTGTCGGCGACAGGTCCTTCCCGAAGTCGATCTCCTCAGGCATTTCGCCAAACAGACCGTTCTGTCCAAGCAGCTTCTCACGCTTAGCTCGCTGGGCCCGAGATAATGCCGCGTCGATCGAGTTAAAGAGACCGCCGCGCCAGGCTTCAATCGGCCGGGAATCCTTGAGCGAGTCAAACGCGCCTGCGCTGACCAGACTTTCAAACACTCGCTTATTTAAGGTCGATGACTCTACGCGTTCCGCAAAGTCAAAGAAAGAGCGGAAAGGACCACTCTCACGCGCTTCACAGATCGCCTTAACAATCGAGTGGCCGAGACCCTTAATCGCCGTCAGCCCGTAACGAATGGCGCCGCTTAAGGGAGTAAAGCCTGAATAGCTTTCGTTAACGTCCGGCGGCAGGAGAGCGATCTTTTGTGCCCTTAACTCCTTCGAGTACTTAAACACTTTAGCGGCGTCCTG
>DAIOGT010000323.1:0-4690 GCA_036745095.1 Pyrinomonadaceae bacterium | reverse complement strand
ACAAGTGTGTACGCTTTAACCTCCAACGTCGAACTGGCGGCGGTCACTACAAACAAGAACACCTTTTCGTCGGTCACTGCATACTGAACGAGCGCGGTGTCGTTGTTGACGATCGGTCGCAACTCAGCAAGATTCAAAGCGGCCAGCTCACCGCGATTCACTGCTAAAAGCGGGCGTGCTGTGTAGAGCCGCTTGCGAAAACTCTCATACGCCTGGCGCGCGGTACTCAATCGAGCTTTGAGCGCGCTGTTGGCAGCGACCTGCTCGAGATTCGAATCCTGAGAGCCATACACTTGCACTTTCAGAGAAGCAAGCTCACCCACACGCCGCAACTCTTCCTCTCGTTCCGCAGCGGTCATTCCTTTCGTGATCGTGAAGTTCCCTCGTTGCATCACTTCGCGAAGAAATTGCGACTTTGCCTCGTCAGCACGCGCCAGCGCTGCTGCCGGTTGGCCCAACTCAACGAGCGTTTCCATCGCGCCGAGATAAGGAAGCACGCCGCTGCGCACGGTCTCGAGACCATCCGGACCAGTTTCCGGTCGCATCGATCGCTGTACCTGTATCGCTTCGGTAAATGCGTTAAGCGCGTCGGTCTTGCGCCCGAGACCGCGTTGCGCTCGGCCCCCTTCGGTCAGCGCGTATGCAGCAATCGCGAAGACCTCAGCCTCTTTCGCAACCTTCGCCGCCGTCTGCGCAAACTCCAGCGCCTTCGCATTGTCGCCCTGCTCGCGATTTACCTCAGCGAGCCGGCTCAACGCGTCGGCCATGTCGGCCTTCCTTCCCAACGTCGTGTAGAAAGCCAAAGCCTCGTGGAAACTTTTTAATGCGAGCGAGTGGTTTTGTTGTGCCAGGTGCACAGCGCCGATACCGAGAAGGACGTGAGCACGATTGAGGTTATCTGCTCGTTGCTGGTAAAGCTCGCGACTTTTTTCGTAAGCCTCAAGCGCGAGATCGTATTGTCCTTGAACGTAATGAGTGTTGCCGATGTAGCTCAACATGCGCGCCATGCCAACCTCATCTGCATCGGTTTGAAATTTGGCGAGGCTCTTGTCAAAGAATTCTAGTGCGTGGGCGTTGTCACCCTGCAACGCCCTGATGAGGCCGATGCTTCCGAGGGTCGTCGCGACTGTTGCGTTCGCGGGCGATTGTTGAGCAATCGCAAGACTGTTCATATAGCTCTCGAGTGCTGACGCGTAATCCCCACGCACGCGATGCACGTTACCAATACTCTGCAGACGAGTAGCGATTCCGGTGGGATCTCTTAGCGTACGTTCGATTGTGAGGCTGCGATTATAGAACTCTAAAGCGCGATCGTAGTCGCGCTGATAGTAGTAACAATTCGCGGCGCCACTTAACGCCGCAATCATTCCAGCAGGACTGTTCTGCGGCGTGAAGTACGCGAGCGCTCGCAGGTAGTAGGTCAGTGCCTGACCATAATCATGTTGCATGTAAAATGCGTCGGCAACACGTGACAGGCTCTCTCCGCCCGGGCTCCACTCTGCGACTCGGAGAAACGATTTTTTTGCAGCATCGTAATTACCCAGCTCGTATTGCAAGCTACCGATGCTGGCGAGCGTGTTTGCGATCTCGGTCGTTTCGCGCGCAGCTTCGAAGTCCTGTAGTGCCTCTTCGAATGACGTTTTGACAAGGTTAGAACGAAAAGATTGAAAGGATCGGCAATTGAGATCACAGCAAGTGTGCGGATGAGGAACGCGCACAGTCTCAGGAATAGGTCGGCATGCGGGAGTGTTTGATGTGGCGCCAGACCCACCACACGACGAAGAGTAAACCGGCGATGCCGATGAGAAAGTCGAAGCGATGAAACCAGGTCTTTAAGGTGTCGTTTTTGTCCCACTGCTCGCCCAGTTTTTGGCCCACGTACGCGAGAGCAAGGCACCACGGAAGCGAACCGGCAAATGTGTAGACCACGAAGCGTGTGAGATTCATCCGCGCTACACCAGCCGGAAACGCGATGAACGTGCGAATCGCCGGCAACAATCGACTCACGAATACGATTATCTCGCCGTACTTCGCAAACCAACGATCCGCGATGTCGAGATCGTGTCGCGACAGCAGAATGTATCGACCGTACCTCTCGATAAAGGGCCGGCCGCCATACATTCCAACCCAGTAAGCCACAAGCGAACCCAACACGCAGCCAACCGCACCCGCTACTCCCACCCACCAGAGATTCATCTCGCCTCTCGACACTAGATAGCCGGAAAACGGCATGATGATCTCCGAAGGCAGCGGTATGCAGGCCGACTCGATCGCCATCAAGAGAACGATGCCGGAATAACCAAGTTTTGAAATTGTCGCGACGATGAAAGTGGAGAGTATGGTGATAATTTTTGCGATCATACTCGAGTAAGTTTACCGATCAGACCATCCATGCTGTCCAATTAACGGCACGAAAGCGCATCCTCCATGGTCTTCTTCCATTCGGCCCTGTTCGGTTTTTATTACTCGAATCAGACGCTGACTTTCGCGTGATTCGCCAACCGGTACAACTAAGCGACCACCGATCCTGAGTTGCGCGATCAGCGGTTCGGGAATTGTTGGACCACCAGCCGCGACAAGGATGCCATCGTAAGGCGCATTTGCCGCCCAGCCGAGGGTACCGTCAAAACATTTCACAGTGGCGTTGTAGATCCCGAGCTCGCGGATGCGTGCTTGTGCCTCACGCGCGAGATCGCCAATACGCTCGATGGAATAAACCTGCGCCGCGATCCTCGATAACACCGCAGTTTGATAGCCGGAACCCGCGCCAATCTCCAACACTCGACTATCCGGCCGGAGCTCGAGCAGCTCAGTCATCTTTGCGACGATGAAAGGTTGCGAGATCGTCTGGTTGGCGCTAATCGGCAACGCATGATCGCCATACGCGCGGCTCTGCAATGCTTCAGGCACGAACAGGTGACGCGGCACAGTTCGCATCGCTTCGAGCACTCTTGGATCTCGTATGCCATAGTGATCGTGAAGGCGTGCGACCATGCGCTCTCGTGGAATCGCGTATTCCTGAAGTGGACCGGAGCGATGTCTGTTTGCTGGCTGCACCGGAAGCGAATTCTACTGCTTAACTCTTTTGGAGTAGTTCGGAATCTTTAAGATAGTTCCAGTTATCGAGTGCCGTTAACGCGCGATGGTCCGTCATGTCGCTGCGGAGCGGCGTCACGGAAACGTAACCTGATGCGACCGCGTGATAATCAGTACCCTCAACCGAATTCGAATTGAAATACTCTTCGCCGATCCAGAAGTATGGCTTGCCGCGCGGGTCGATGTGCTCAGTAATCACGGGCCGTGCGTTTTTAATTCCCTGCCTCGTAACCTTGACGCCTTTGATCTCGCCCGGAGGAATATTGACGTTCAGTAGCGTGCCTTCCGGCAAACCCTCCTCCAAAACTTTTCGCGCGGCTACGACTGCGAAAGCCGCCGACTCCTCGAAGTCGAAATTATCGCGCGCCACCAGACTTAACGCTATACCGGGAACACCCAAAATGCTCGCTTCGAGCGCGCCTGCGACTGTGCCTGAATACGTCGCATCGTCGCCGAGATTACCGCCGTGGTTGATACCCGAGACGCAGATGTGTGGCCGTTGATCGTCGGAAAGAATCTTGTTTAACGCGAGCGTAATGCAATCGGTGGGTGTGCCGTCGATTGCCCAGTGACGGTTGTCGAGCTGTCGGATACGAAGTGGACGAGCGAGGGTGAGACTGTGGGAAGCGCCGCTCATTTCGGACGCGGGCGCCACGACATAGACGTCACCAATCTGCTTCAGGGCTTCTTCTAATTTGATGAGCCCATCGGAGTGAATACCGTCGTCGTTGGTGATTAGGATCCGGATCATAGGAAACAAACGTGAAACTCCACCGGACGAGCCGGTGGCATCCTCAAACGCAATCCTGGTTGAAGACGACTGGTGAGATAAGACGACGGCCTGTGATTGTGCGGGATAAACTCAGTCGCGAGGAATGCGCATGCGGCCCTTCTTCTTATTCCGTTTGCGGGCCAGTGCCGACTTCAATTTCGCCTTCTGACCTGGGGGAATAAAAAACGCGTGTTTCTTCGCGTCTTTGATGATCTCTTCCGTCATCACTTTGCGCTTGAAGCGGCGCAACGCGCTTTCAATTGATTCACCTTGGTTAACGTTAACTATTGCCATTCGATCTCTGCTTTCCCTTTCGTTAGATCCGTCGCAGGAGGGATATTTAACCACAAACCCGGCAAAACACAAAAGTATAGGTCCCATATTTCTATAGGACCTATGAATCAGGCAAGCCTGCAAATAAAAGCGCCTCTAAACCAGCACGGCCTCGGCCGGTTCTTCTTCTTTCTGCCGGCTCAAGCCCTTAATCTGCACTGGTTTATCAGCTTCTTTGGTATTGAGCTGCTTCTTCAACACCATCTCCTGATAAAGCTTGCGCATCATTACGGCTTCTTCATGCGCAGTCTTCGGTCCCTCCATTTGCGGCTTGTTAGGCCGCATCAAGTCAATTTCATTCAAAATCAAGCCGTGACTGTTATCGGACAGCTCGACGTTCTTGCCACCCGCGAAGATTTCGTGACGGCCATGCTCCTGGTACCACTTCGCGACAGTCGCATTCTGGTGCATGTTCTCGATAATGTTTCTCCACCCGATTCCCGTGTTGTAAGCGCAGAAGGAGATTTCGCCTTCCTGCGTGCCGTACGG
>DAIOGT010000322.1:0-4697 GCA_036745095.1 Pyrinomonadaceae bacterium | reverse complement strand
ACGCCCTCGCGGTCGAAGCTGCGATGCGTGCGTGTGCAAACCGTTACGCCGAAGGGCCTGCGGATGTAGATGAGTGGGGAATAGTCGGGCTGCTTCACGATTTCGACTACGAGATGTTCCCCTCAGCCGATCAGCACCCGTTCACGGGCGCAAACATACTCTGCGGCCGCGGCTACTCCGATCGAATAATTCGAGCCATCATGGGCCATGCCACTTACACCGGCGTGCCGCGCGACACAGACATGGCCCGCGCACTCTTCGCCACTGACGAACTCTGTGGCTTCCTCGTCGCGTGCGCGCTCGTCAGGCCCACGCGCAGTCTCGATGACTTGGAAGTCTCGTCAGTTAAGAAGAAACTCAAAGACAAAGCATTTGCCCGATCGGTAAACCGCGACGACATCAAACAAGGTGTTGAAGAGTTGAAAGTCGATCTGGACGAACACATCCGCTTCGTGATCGATGCCTTGCGTCCGGTTCAAAAAGAGATCGGATTGAATCCGATCAATGCATGAATTCAGAAAGCGATCTCGTCCGCGGGCGGTCGCGGCTCGAGTGGACGATAGCGTCCAGTTAGTATTGCGGCGGAGATGAAAAGACTGAGCGTGAGTAGTATGGCGATGATCGCAGTCAGAAATGCCTGCAACTTGCGACGTCGCGCGGTGTGGCGATAAACAAAGATTGCGGCGAAGGCAATCGCCGCGATCGGAAGTAAGAGAGTAGACGTAACCAGTAGGCCGGGATTGGACAGAGCCTTCAGGGAGAAAACACCCAGCACGAGCGCGATGCAGGAGCCGGCGCCCGCAACTGCCGCCAGCACCGAAGCGGCTATTACGAGCTTCAATCGCATCCGGGCAAGTTCCTCGTTTTGATGCTCGTGTGCAAAGCTCCTCCTTGAGTGGTGGAGAAAGGCGCCGCCAAGGATACCACAGGGACGGACCACATTACGGACTGAAATAGATGATCACCAGAAACGCGCTGCTTTGGTTGTCCCAACGGGAGGGCTTGAAAGATTACGCCACACGCTTTGGACTTTTCAAAAAACTGACCACTCGTTTCGTCGCCGGCGACACCATTGACGAGGTAATTCCTTTTATTCGTCAGCTCAATTCAGAAAATTGTACGGCGTCGTTCGATCATTTGAATGAGTCGGTCGAAAGCGCCGCCGAAGCCGAACACGAAGTCACAGAGTATTTGAACATACTCGCGAAGATCGACGAGCAGCGCATTCGTTCAAACGTTTCGATTAAGCTCACGCAATTTGGTCTTGGTATCGATCCGGAGCTCGCCTACGGCAATGCGCGGCGAATCGTAGAAGAAGCTAATCGTCGTGGGAATTTTGTGAGAGTCGATATGGAAGGCTCCGACGTTACCCAGGTAACTATCGATATCTTCAAACGACTCCGCGCTGAATTCGGACTGAACGACGTCGGGATTGTTTTGCAGTCGTACCTGTACCGGACCTATGCCGACGCGCAGGAGCTCGTGAAACTGCCAGCGCGCATTCGCATTTGCAAGGGTGCTTACAACGAGCCGCCGGAAGTCGCGTTTCCGGATAAGAAAGACGTCGACGCTAACTACGTAAAAGTGATGCAACTGCTGTTAAGCAGCGGTATTTATCACGGCATCGCGACCCACGATCCAAAAATGATCGACGCGACGATCGACTTCGCCAAACGCGAGGGAATCGGGAAAGAGAAATACGAGTTTCAGATGCTCTACGGTGTGCGCCGTGACCTCCAGCGACAGCTGGCGCGTGACGGTTTTAATCTGCGGATCTATGTTCCATACGGAAAACACTGGTATCCTTACTTCATGCGCAGGCTGGCCGAGCGTCCTGCGAATGTTTGGTTCGTGTTAAAGAATCTGGCGAAGGGCTGAGTCAGACGAATGAGCGAGTGGTTCTGGATTTTGTGGTGCATCCTTGGAGCGATACTCATCGTGGCGGAGCTGTTCACGTCAGGATTTGTGCTGTTCTGGTTCGGTATCGGAGCACTCGCCGCAGCCTTCGCCGGGTTCATCGGCATCGACAGCCTCGCGATCCAGTTTGCGATTTTTGCGGGCGTCTCGATCGCCCTCACAGCGGCATCGAGAACGATCTTTATCAACTACTTTTCACGTGAGAAGAGCGGGCAGTCGCTGCGTAGTGGTGTCGATGCACTGCCGGGAAAAATCGGTACTGTGGTTTCGTCCAGCAGGGGAGCGCTTCACGAAGGTGCGGTTAAGGTGTTTGGATCGACGTGGACCGCGTATCCTGCGCCTGGGGAACCACCGTTGGAAGCGGGCGAACGAGTTTGTGTAGAGAGTGTTGAGGGCGCCTCGATCTACGTTAAAAGGATTGGTGGCGATCCCGATTGGCGTTTAAAGAGTTAACGAGGATTAATGAGGCTCGGTGTCGGCTTCGTAAGTGTCGTCGAGCGTTTTGTCTTCTTCGAGTGGTGGCAGTTCGATCGTGATTCGATCGGTTGCAGGCGCCTCGAGATCGTCACCAGAGAAGCGGGCGAGCACGACAGTGATATTATCCTCACCACCGCGATTGTTAGCTTCTTCAATCAACGCATCACACGCCTTCGAAAGATCGTTCCTGCTGTTGAGCACGATCTGCTGAATGTCTTCCGCGCGTAATTTTCCTGATAGACCATCGCTACAAAGCAACACCAGATCGTCCTGCCGCAAACGAATTCGCCCGGTTACCGGTTGTACTTCGCTTTGCGCGCCGAGGGCTTGCAGGATGACGTTGCGGAACATGTGCGTCTCGGCTTCCGATTCACTGATCTGACCAACGTCAACCAGCTGTTGCACGAGCGACTGGTCCTTCGTCGCGAGTCGGATCTGTTCTTTCCGAATCACGTAGCCGCGACTGTCGCCGACCTGCACGAGGTCGAGATTGTCGCCTCGAATCGCAGCGCCTGTGAACGTGGCGCCCATACCGGCGCAGCGCGAGTCTTCCTGGCTTCTCAGGTGTATTGCGGTGTTGGCGTAATGCGTGGCGGTCTTTAAACACTCGACGAGATCGAGATCGGGATCGCATACGGCGTCGCCTTCGCCAACCAGCATGCCGCGAACTGATTCGACCGCCATCCGGCTCGCGACGTCCCCGGCGAGCGCGCCACCCATGCCGTCAGACACAACCAGAACCAACCCTTTGTCGCCTAAATCGAAACGGGTTAAGTTCGCAGGCGGGGGATTGCCATCGGCGGCGGTCCAGGTTTGTTCGGTAGACAGGTCGAGTACGAGAAAATTGTCTTCATTGCCACGTCGAACTCGGCCAACATCTGATTTGGCGTATAACTCAACAATCATAAATGGAGAGCGTAAAAGGAAGTCGATTAAAGGCTGAGAACCCGGAGATTGTAACCCATCCTCTTCATCCTGTTAATCTATCTAAACTTTATCGAGCGCCTGATCCAAATCGGCAATAATATCGTCCGTATCTTCAATTCCGACTGAGATACGCACCAAACCCTCAGTAATCCCTAATCGCTGCCTCTTGGCTTCGTCAACGGAGGCATGCGTCATCGTTGCCGGGTGCGAAATCAGCGTTTCCACGCCGCCCAAACTTTCCGCCAGCGTGCAGAGCTTAACAGACTCAAGCACCGACCGCGCGGCGTCCAGCGAACCGACATCGAATGACACCATGCCGCCGAAACCGTGCTGCTGGCGTCGCGCCAGCGCGTGCTGCGGGTGCGATGCAGAGCCGGGATAATAAACCTTTTTCACCTTCGGGTGCTCTTCCAAAAACGCCGCAACAGCGCGGCCCGTCTTGTCGTGCTGTTCCATGCGCAGAGCGAGCGTCTTCGTGCCGCGCAACACGAGCCACGAGTCAAATGGAGAGAGAATCGCGCCCGCGCTGTTTTGCACGAAGCCGATCCAGTTCGCATCTTCTTCATCGTTCAGAACGACAGCGCCGCCGACGCCGTCAGAGTGACCGTTGAGATACTTAGTAGTCGAGTGCACTACGATATCGACACCGAACTCGAGTGGACGTTGCAGGTACGGCGACATGAAGGTGTTGTCACAAACCACGCGTGCTCCCGCGCGATGCGCGATCTCGCTGACTTCCTTCAGGTCCGTGAGGATCATCACCGGATTGGTCGGCGTTTCGAGAAACACCATCTTCGTATTTGGCTTGATCGCGGCTTCGACGTTGAGTGGATCCGATGTATCGACGTAATCGAACGTGATGTTGTAGTTTGCGAGTATGCGATTGAAGAGACGCGCGGTGCCGCCGTACGTGTTGTCGGAGACAATGACGTGTTCGCCGGCTTTGACGAGTCGCAGTGTTGCATCGATGGCAGCCATGCCCGAAGCGAATGCAAAACCGAAACGTCCGCCTTCGAGTGCGGCGATATTTCGTTCGACGGCTGAGCGCGTCGGGTTTTGCGTGCGCGCGTACTCGTAGCCCTTGTTCTTTCCGAGCGCGTCCTGTGCGTACGTTGATGTTTGATAGATTGGAACTGTTACCGAGCCTGTGCTCTGGTCAGGTTCTGATCCGGTGTGAATAGCTGTAGTTGCAAATCCCATATTCAGTTTTACTCGTCAAAAATTCCCTGGCTGCGATAACGCTCGGCGCCGTCAGGAAAAACCGTGACGACGCGTTTGCCCCGGCCTAGTCGTTCCGCGACTTTGTACGACGCAGCGGCAGCAGCGCCCGACGACCAGCCGCCGAGAAGTCCCTCGAGTTTGGCAATCTTCTTCAG
>DAIOGT010000321.1:0-4718 GCA_036745095.1 Pyrinomonadaceae bacterium | reverse complement strand
GGGAGAACCACAATACACCTTGTGTTTTAGTAAGTCAGACAAACAGTTGTTGTTGGAAAGAAGGTCGTGCTCGTAAACGAGTCCGTTTATTCTTACACACACTTCGCAACTGCGCAATAGTCAGACAAATCGACAAAATCACGGCTAAAAGGCGGCGCGTCGGATGCGCTCCAGATAAGCACCGTCCGGGTTCAGGTCGCTTGGCCGCACCGTGAAATCGTAAGAGAACAGTATGAAACCTTCAGCGTTCAGCGTGCGAGCGACGTTGATTTTCTCGACCGCAGACTCTGACGGTATGCGGTACGCGCCGATGCCCGCCCAGACCTGCCGCTTCGCATTGTGCGCCGTCGTCGTGGCCACCTCGATCTGTTTTTGAAACACTGCGGTGTCAGTCGAGTATGCCATCGGACATGCGACATCGAGAATTCCCATCTGCAACCAGCGTCGCCAGTCCTGAAAACGACGCGTGTAAGCATTCTCATCGTTAGCAAACACAGCCGCTGAAACAATTGCTCGCGGGCGGCGCTTCTTCACGCCGCGATAGATCCGCTCGACCAGCGTCGTCACCTGCTCGCGCTGGAAGTCCGCAAATTTTGCGGCGTGCATCTCCGGCGCTGCGAGTGGGTTCGACTTCAACGACTGCTTCAGTTGCTTTCGCTCTTCTTTACTCAACTGCGGCTCCAGCCACTTACGAAACTTCTGAAGCGATGTGCGACTGTAATCGAAGTCGGGACTTGCAAATCGGACGTAATCGAAGTGCAGGCCGTCGACGGGATAATGCTTCAGCACATCCATCCAGATGTTGAAAATGTGATCGCGTACTTTCGGATTTGCGGGTCCAGTGTACACACCTTCCAGCTCGCCGCGATTCGCCCTCGACCACTCAACGATCTTCTGGCGATAAGCCGGATCGCGCGGCGACATGTTGTAGAGCTCAGCCGCCACGGGCTTCGGAACCGCGAGCCACTCCGGGTGCTTGTGATAAACGTGATCGGTTGAAACAGGCAGTGCGTCGAGATTTGCGAGCAGGTTGGTGTTCAGCCACCCGTGGACTTTCAAACCGCGTTTGCGCGCTTCAGTAAGCGTGAAGGCCAGCGGATCGAATGAAGGCGGTTGGTCCTTCAACTCCATCGCCCGTGGCTCGACGCGCGAGTTGTAGTACGCATCGCCACGACCACGGATCTGAACTATCAACGTGTTGAAGCCGTTGTCCGCCGCAGAAGAGACGAGCTGGCGGATCTTCTCCGGCGAAGTGAGCGTGGTGCGCACGACCCACAGCGCGCGCACCTCTTGTGCCGCAGTGAGCGGACAAGCGAATGCCAGGCAGATTGCGAACTGCACAATGCGAACTGCGAGTCTCACACTAGCTGTGCTTCGAAAAGATTTCGCAAATCGCATTCGCGATCTCAGTATTGATAGCGTAACGAGAACTGAATCGTGCGCGGGGAATACGCCGTTGCCACGCCGAGGATACGCCCAAAGTTAGCGTTGGTTATGTCTGTTGTCGGAAAGCCATACTGCACATGATTGAACGCATTAAAGAAGTCCGCTCGCAGAGTGACTTTATGACCTTCCCACGGCATCGGGAAAGCTTTGAAGAGCCCGAAGTCGACGTTCTTTACACCATCGCCGAAGAAAGTGTTGCGACCCAAAAGCGAAGCCCCCGCATCAGCGATCGTTAGCTGCCGAAACGCGGCGGCAGGAAGATCACTAGTTGCCGTCTCCCGGTTGGAGATACTTCGTCCGAGCACCGAAGGATCCAGAAGGATCGGACGCGCTTCTGAGAATCCGTCGAGGTTCAGATCGACTCCGGTGGTGACCACGGTAAACGGAGTACCCTTTGCGAGTTTTACAACTGTTGATAACTGCCATCCTCCCAGTATCTGTCCAGCGATGCCTCGATCGTTTTTAAACCAAGGCGTCCGGTAAGTTCCAAAGAACGTAAAGCGGTGCGGCGTGTGGAACCGCGACAGGCCGCGTGCCGACCTGGCGTCGTTGCCTGTTTGATTTGAATCGCCCGCACCGACGAACGTGGCTTCCGAAGTCGTGTCGATGGCTTTGCTGAAAGTGTATGCCGCCTGGAACGTAAGGTTGTAGCTCAATCGCTTGGTCCACTCGACCTGAAGACCGTTGTAATAACTCCAGGAGCCATTACTGACGGCGAGATTAGTGGAAGTCAACGCGTTGGGTCGCCGCTCGTTAGTCCGCGGTACACGGAAGCTGTACTCGAGATTTCCGAGGGGAACAGCAACGGGACACTGCGTCGTGGTGGGAACGTTTGCGAGGCCTGTTCCCGCACAAAGGATGTTTGCCGCAGGCTGCAAGACCTGACCACGCACGTCAAAAGCTCTCGGATCGCCCGCAGGACGGTTACCGGCGGTGTAAAGCGCTGTCGGTGCGTTGAAGGGATGATTTGCGACCCTCACACCACTCGGATCATGCACCGGCAGGTTGTTGAGAGCGTAGCGAAGCAAACCAATACCGCGATTGCCTGTGTAACTAATCCGAAGCGCGGAGGCCAACGGCAGCTGCCGTTCGTACGACAAATTCCATTGCTGCGTGTAAGGCATTTCCAGGCCCGGATCAATGATCGTGAGTGCGGCCCTCGCCGTCAGTGTTCCGCCCGGTGTGAAAGCAAACCCATTCGTAGGATCAGTCAGGTTAACGGGATTGAAGATCGCCGTAGGTGTAACGGACTGGGCATACATGAAGGCGTTAGGCGGATTGAAGCGCACCGTCGCGCCCGATTGTGAAAAAACTGATTGGAAAAGCCGGCCATGGTAAATGCCGTAACCACCTCGAATTGCAGCGTCACCCTCCTTACCGAACAATGTCCTGAGAATAGGCTTGTCAGAACCAGGGCTCCATGCGAATCCGATGCGGGGCTCGATGTTGTCTTTGTCGTCGCTGAACCCGTAGTTGATCCGGTCTGCCGCTTCGGTCGGCGCCGAAACGTATTCATAACGCAGACCCAGATTGAGTGTCAGGTTTTGCCGCACTTTCCAATTATCTTCGCCGTAAAAGTTTGCTTCACGCGCGCGGTTCTCGAGGAAGAATGGACCAAACCCTTTCGTGAATGCGTTAATGCAGCCGTTGAGTAAAGCGTAATACGGTGAAGCGATACCTTGCGGATTCGCTGCGCTGATAGTGTTCGGATCGCGATAGGTTACGCCGTTACACGTGGCTGAGAAATTCCAGAATCCACGCGAGTTGCTGTCGGCCACATCGTCGAGTTGCTGCCGACGGATGTCCGTGCCCGCTTTGAAGAAATGATTACCGCCGAAGAGAGTTGAAACGTTGTAAACGATTTGATGGTCCGTTTGCCATCGGTTGATGGGAAACTGTCCGGCGTTGCCGATGATCGAACCGGCCACCGGTGTACCTGCAAAGCGGATGATTGGAGTATCGTTGCCGGCTTTGATTCCTACGAGAGTTGTGCGCAGGCCCAGACCATAACGAGCCTCGGCGACGGTGCGCGCGCCGAATAGGTGTGTCCACGTCAAACCGATGTTCTGTTGCTTATTGTTCTGCTTCGTGGTCTCACCGATGATTATGTCTTCGTTGTCAAAAACCTGCCGCGTGTATTGCCAGCGACCGACGATCTGATCCTCTGAGCGCGGGTTCCAGTCGAAACGACCCGAATAGTCTTTGAGTGGCCGATCGAATCCTACGGCTCCCGTGAAAGTGCGAATACTCCGCGGATCGTTACGGACCAGTGATGTGGGAAACCGCTCAAGTACAGACCTGATAAAGGCTCTGTTCGCTGCAGTGTCATTGGCGGGTGACTGCAAAAACCAGTTGGACTCGTTGCGCTCACTCGGCAGAAATATATCGCGCGTGAAACCTCCGGCGCCGCTGTTCTGCACCTGGTCAAAGCTGATGAACCCGAACAGCTTGTTCTGAAGGATGGGAAAGCCGCTGGTAAAGCCGTACTGGTTTCTCCGATTCACAGGTTTCTTCGTGCCCGGAGTGAACACGTTGTTGGTAGCGTTAAGAGCGCTGCTGTTGTGATAGAAGTAGACATCACCATGAATGTTGTTCGTGCCGGAGAGTGTTTGGACCAGCACCACCGCTCCGTAACCACGACCAAACTCGGACGTGAAATTATTGGTGATGACCTGAAACTCCTTGATAGTTGACAACGACACACCCTGTCGATTCTGGTTCTCGGAAGAGTCGTCGTTATTGACTCCGTTGATCTGAAATGTCGCACCGCGCGTTCCCGTACCATTGAAGTTGATGGACGATCCTGAAGACGCTGTCGGATTGTTTTGACCGCCTGTGGGATTCTCTTGAAATCCTGTAAAGGTCTCTGCGAGTGTTAGAAAGTTAGACTGGTTGAACGTCGGTTTTGCGAGTATCTCTTCCGTGTTCATCGAGCCCTTTATCTCGGCATTCGTGGTGTTTATCGGAGCAGCTTCCGCAGTGACGACGACGGCCTCGGCAATGCCACTCGGATTGAGCGTGAGATTGATCACACGCGTCTGGTTTAGAGTGATCTCGATGTTTTCCTGCGTTACGGAAGTAAACCCGGTATGGGAGGCGGTGACTTTATAGCGACCCAACGGCAGGAATGTAGCGATGTATAAGCCGTCGCTATTTGTCTTGAGATTGCGCACCTGCCCGGTCTCCGCATTGATCACAACGATCTCTGCGCCGGGAACGACTGCGCCTTTCGAGTCCATGACCGTACCCTCGAGAGTTCCGGTAACGGTTTG